>JALYZN010000042.1 GCA_030948845.1 Candidatus Dormiibacterota bacterium | reverse complement strand
GTCCGAGAGCGCGCGCGGCGCGCTGTCGGGCGCGGGAGCCGGCCGGGGGGTGGCCGGCGCGATGGGCGGGGCGAGGTCAGGCGTGGTCCGCGAGACGTCACCTTCAGCTTTGCGCTGCACGCGGTCGAGTAGCGACATCCTGTCGTGCGACTCCAATATCTGTTTGGCGGCCCTCCCAAGGCTATCCAGCGCCGCTCGCGACCCGGCGCGGTCCGTGCAACGATCCTGTCAAGGCGGCTTCGCCGACGCTCCATCCCGCCCCGCGGGCCACACCGCTCCACAAATCGCCGACATCCCGGTTACGAACCGTTACCGGGACCGCGCACCGGCGCTGCGCTGGGGTATTCCTCAGCGCATGACGGCAGCCGAATCCGCAGTCGAAGACGTCCGCTGGGGCGAGCTCACTCGCACGGCCGCGCTGGTGCGCGCCGAGGATGAGGACATCTTTACGACGCCGCGTTCCTGGCGGCGCAGCGTGACCGCTGCAACGTACCTGGTGGCTCTGGCCGGCGTAAGCATCGCCGCGCTGCACGCCGTCGGCAACGCCACGCCGGTGCGCGCGGACAGCGGCGCGGACTCCGCCCTCTTCAGCCTCACCAATCAGGATCGTGCCAGCAATGGCGTTCGCTCGCTGGGCGGCAACGGAACCCTCGGCGGCATCGGCGAGGGAAGCCGCTACAACGGCTGTGGCTTCGGCGTCAACGGACGTTCGGTCGACATGATCCAGCGCAACTACTTCGCGCACCCCATCCTCAACTGCGGAGGGCAGTTCGTCTTCTCGATGATGCAGGCGTTCGGGATTCGCTACCAGTCGGCCGGTGAGAACATCGGCTGGAATACGTACGGCGACTCGGGCACCGCCGCGTCGCAGATCAACTCTGCATTCATGAACAGCCCCGACCACCGCGCCAACATCCTCAACGGCAACTTCACCGCGCTGGGCGTCGGCTCGGCCAACTCCGGTTCGGCCGCCTGGACGGGTGGCGGCGGAAGCTACACGGGGGCCTGGATGTTCTCCGAGGAGTTCGCTCAACTCGCCGGCTCGCCTCCGCCCCCTCCACCGCCGCCGCCAAGGCCGAGGTTCAAGCCCGCGCCACGTCCCAACAGCGGACCGACGCGCAACACCACCCCACCGCCGCCCCCTGCGCAACCGCCGGCGACCACTGCGCCCGCGCAGACACCGACGGCTCCGACGGCGACGCCCGCGCCCACCGAGGTGCCGACGCCGACCGCCCTCCCTGACCTGAGCGTCCCCCCCCTGCTCGCGACTCCCGGTGGACTGTTGTTCAACTCCGTGGAGTCGGTGCTGGAGAACTACCTCATCGCCTGATGTCGAATCAACCCCCGCAGGCGACGCGCGCCACATGGCGCGGTCGCACCTCACGCAACGACGAGGATCACGCACTATGAGCGCCGTCTCCCCTCCCGCCCCAGTGGCAACCACCGTTGTCGTCGCTGACGAGCTGCGCAAGACGTACAGCATCAGCCGGCCGCCGCGCGACGTACTGCGCGGTGTGTCGCTGCAGGTGACGCGCGGCGAGTTCGTGGCGCTGATGGGCCCGAGCGGCTGCGGCAAGAGCACGCTGCTGCACATCCTCGGTGGCCTCGAGCCGCCGGACGCCGGCGCGGTGTCGGTCGAGGGCAGGTCGCTGTACAACCTCGACGACGGCGCACTCTCGGCCTTCCGCCGTGACCGCATCGGCTTCGTGTTCCAGTTCTTCAACCTGCTTCCCAACCTCACCGCCGCGGAGAACGTGGCCCTGCCGCTGCGGCTGCGTAACGAGAGCTCGAGGCGCCACCGCGACGGTCGGGTCAGCAACGCGGACATCAGCGACCGCGTCGCGCTGCTCATGGACCAGCTCAACCTGCACGGGCTGCAGGGGCACGGGCCAGAGGAGATCTCCGGTGGCGAACAGCAACGGGTGGCGATCGCCCGCGCGCTCGCCGCAGCGCCGGCGCTCCTGCTGGCCGACGAGCCCACCGGCAACCTCGACTGGACGACTGGTCACGAGGTCATGGCCCTGCTCGGCCGCCTCTGCCGCAGCCAGCAGCAGACCACCGTCCTGGTGACCCATGACGCGCGCGTCGCCGCGCACGCGGACCGCGTGCTGGTGATGCGAGACGGCCAGATCGTTGATGAGGTGGCCCTCACCCAGGGCACCGAGACCGGCGCGCCCGCAGCGGTCGGCGTCCTCGTCGACCGGCTCGGCAAGCTCGATCTGTGAGCCTGCCCTGGGCGCTGGCCCGGCGCGCCATTCGCGGCCGCCCGCTGCGCGCGCTGCTTACCAGCATCGCCGTTGGGCTCGGCATCGCGGTGGTGCTTGGCGTGTCGATAACCATCAGCGGCCTCGACTCAGTGTCGAAGGCTGCTGCGCAGTCGTCCGCCGGCGGCTCGAGCCTCGACGTGCGGGTCACCGCGGGCGCCGGTCTGACCGCCAATGAAGCAGGCTTGCTGGCCAATCTCAACGGCGTCAGCGCCGCCGTGCCGCTCTACGAGAAGCGTGTCGTGGCCCGGCTGGGCAGCGCCAATGTCAGCGGAACCACGGTCAATATCCTGGCGCTCCGCGGCGACAGTGTCGCGCTGCGCGCGCTCTCGCTCGCCGCGGGCCGCGTCCCCACCGCGGACAGCTCCTCTGAGGTGGTGCTCGACGAGGGATTGGCCGCCACCCTGGCCGTCGCCGAGCACCGTACACCGCTCGGCCTCGGCGACAAGGTCCAGCTGACCACCGGCACCGGCCCGGACACCTTCACCATCGTCGGCTTCAGCAACGGCGGCGGGCTCGGCGGCTTCGGCCGCAACGGGGTCTTCATCACCGAACACGCGATGCTCGACCAGTTCCCACTCGGCTTGCGCACGGCCATGGTGGCGCTGCAGGTCGCCCCTGGCAGCGACGTCTCCCAGGTCGCCGACGAGGTCACCAGCGCGCTGGGCAGCGGCGTGACCACAGCTAACCCGCTCGCCGGATCCGGTTCGCCGCTGGGAGAGGTACAGCCTCTGCTGGTGCTGGTCACCGTGCTCAGCCTGGTGGTCGGCGCCGGCGCCACGGCCAACAGTGTCGCGCTGGCCGCCAGCGAACGCCGTCGCGAGACCGGGCTTCTCCGCGCCGCGGGCGCCTCGGCGCAGCAGGTGTTTCGCATCTTCATGGTCGAGGTGGCCACCCTGACCGCCGCCGCCATCCCCGTCGGTGTCGGTGCCGGGATTGGCCTCGCCGCCTTCCTCGAGTCCCACCTCACCCCCCCCGACCTGCCCGCGCCCGCTCTCGGCGTCGACGGATGGCAGGTGCTCCTCGCCGTTCTGGTCGGAGCTGCCGCGGCCATGCTCGGCGCCGCCATCCCGGCGGTCGCCAGCGGACGCCACCCGATCCTCGCCGGGCTGCGGCCGCATCCGGGCTCGGAGCGCGAGCACATCGCCACATTCCCGATCGCGCTCGCCCCGCTGTTCCTGGCGGTGGGAGCTCTCCTTTTCATAATCGGCGACGGCAATGCGGCCGCGATCGGGACCGTGCTTGTCCTCGCGGGTGTGCTCTGTGCCCTGCCGCTGCTGGCGCCCTGGGCCGCGCGCGTGGTCGGCTTCATAGTCTCGGCGTTCAGCTCCAAGTCGGCAGCAGCGACGCGCAACCTGGTGCGCCGGCGCAATCGCACCGCGCTGACGCTGAGCGGCCTCACCATCGCAGTGGCCAGCGCGGTGGCGGTGAGCGCGCTGGCCTCCGGGGCCATCTCCGGGGGCAACGCCTGGGTCTCCCATCTCTTCAGCGGTGACGTCGTCGTGCGCAGCCCGGTCGCGCAGACCTACGCGGTGCAGGCGAACATCACCGCGTCGCCCGGCGTTCGCCAGGCGTTGCCGCTGCGCTTCCTCACCGTCGCCAGCGGCAACTCGGTCCTGGGAGTCACCACCATCGACACCCCCGCATACGAGAGCGGCGGCGGCCTCGACGTGACCAACCCGACCCGCGCCGACGCATTCCGTGCGGTGAACAACGGCCCGGCGGTCCTGGCCCCGAGCGGGTTCGCGGTCGCCCACCGCTGGCTGGTCGGCTCATCGGTGGACCTGGTCACCGCGCGCGGCACGGTGCCGTTCGTCGTCGCCGGCATCGTCGATCACTCGTTCCCGGCAGGGAATGGCGAGGAGTCTCTGATCATGGACCGCAACGTCGCCGTACACTACTTCGGCGCCACCGCGGGTGGTTTCGACGACCTCGACGTGCAGACCACCGGGAACGCATCGGCAGTGATCGGCTCGGCTGCGTCGTACGGTCTCTCCGCCGTGACTGTCAACGACATCCGTGGCAGCGCCGAGCGGTCGCTGGCACACTCGCTCGGCCTCCTGCTCGCGATCGCCATCGTGGCGCTGGTGATGTCGATGATCGCCGTCGTCAACACCCTGCTGGTCAACATCCGCCAGGGATCCAGGGAGCTCAGCATGCTGCGCGCCGTCGGCCTCGATCGCGGCGGCGCGCGCCGCCTGGTTCTCACCGAGGCCGTGGTCCTAGCCGCCAGCGGCGCCGTCCTGGGGGTGGCCACAGGCTGCGCGATCGTGGTGGGCATGCTCCGAGCGGTCTCGGCGCCGGGCTTCACACCGAGCTTCGCCTTCCCCCTGACCGCCGCGATCGCAGTGGTCAGCGCGGTGATCGGCGGCAGCGTCATCGCCACCATCGTGCCCGCGATCCGCGTGGCGCGGAGCAGCATCGTGGCGGCAATCAGCCAAGATTGAGCTGAGTGCGACTGAGGTGGGGCGTGGCAGCGTATGTGGCGATGTTTGTCGCCGCCTGCGGTCAGGCAGCTGCGCCCACCGTGCTGCGCGGCGAGCCGTCGGCATACCTGCTGACCATCGACCAGATGGCGTCGCCGGACTTCACACTGAGCACACCGCCGCACTCGCTCACGGCGGCCGATGTCCCCGGCTTCCTGGCCGGCGCAGGTGAGGAGTTTTTCCGCGCCGCGGGCAGCCTGGCCGAGGCCAACGGGCCTCTCCAGGTGCGCGACAGCGTCGAGGAGTTCGCCTCCCCGCTGGGTGCGGCGACGGCCTACGGCGCCGACGTCGCTCGGCTCGACGCGGATGCCGCGGCCAAGGCCGCCTCCACGGGCGCGCTCGGCGACGCCGCCCACGCCACCACGCGCACCGCCACCGCGTCTGACGGGACGGTCGTCCTCGAGCTCACCGTGGAATGGCGCGTCGACAACCTCGTCGACGTCCTCGTGGTCCGCGGCCGCAACGGAGGCACACGCCTCGACGACGCGCTGCTGCTGGCTCACCGCCAGACCGTCACCGAGCTCGGTCTGGCCACGCCACGCCCGCGCTCCGCATCTCCGGGGGCGACGCCGTGAGGTGACGGTCCGTTGGCGCCACCACCGTTACGTTACAGCCACACCACGCCGCGGCACATCGCCGTGCGACCGTCCGCGACACGGTGTCGCGATGATCTGCCTGCGATCACCGCTGATCGCTGACAGGATTCCCCTCCCCAAGAAGCGCCGCGAACCGAGAGGGTCGCGGTGCTCTCTTTTTTAACTCCATACTCGCCGCCATGCCTGTGATCGCCGCCTCGGGACTGGTGAAGCGCTACGGCGACGTGGTGGCGGTCGACGACATCAGCTTCGAGGTGGAGACCGGCGAGGTATTCGGCATGCTCGGGCCCAACGGCGCCGGCAAGACCACGACCATGGAGATGCTCGAGGGCCTGCGCATCCCGGACTCGGGGAGCGCGACCGTGCTGGGCTCCGACGTGGTTCTCCACGCGCGCACCATCAAGGCGCACATCGGCGTCCAGCTCCAGGCCACGGCGCTGCCGGAATTCACCAAGGTGCGCGAGGCGATCGCCCTCTTCGGCGCTCTCTATCCGACGGCGCGCCCCACCGCCGACCTGATCAAGGAATTCGACCTCGAGGAGAAGGCCGATGCCTACGCCACCGACCTCTCCGGCGGGCAGATGCAACGGCTGTCGATCGCGCTCGCCCTTGTCAACGATCCCGACGTCGTCTTCCTCGACGAGCCGACTACCGGGCTCGACCCCCAGGCGCGGCTCAACATCTGGGACGTCATCGAGGGCATCCGCTCGCGCGGCAAGACGGTGGTGCTGACCAGCCACTACATGGAGGAGGCGGAGCGGCTCTGCTCGCGCATCGCGGTCATCGACCACGGTCGCATCGTCGCCCTCGACACGCCCCAGAACCTCATCACCGCGCACGCGCCGGGGACCACCATCGAGTTCGACGCGCCCCACGGCGTCGACCAGGCCGCGCTCGCGGCCCTGGACGGCGTCGACAGCATCGCCGTCGACGGGCGCGTCGCTGTGTCGACGCGCGCGCCAGAACGGCTGCTTCGCGAGCTGCTCAACCCCGACGCGCATTGGTTGCTCCGCGGCGAGCAGGACGCGGCCGGCATCCGCGACCTGCGCGTCCGCCAGGGCACTCTCGAGGACGTGTTCATCGCACTGACCGGGCGGAGCCTGCGCACGTGAGAGCGTTTCGCGCACTGACCCTCAACGAGGTGCGCTCCAGCTTCCGCAACCGGATCGCGCTGTTCTTCACCCTCGGGCTTGCTGTGCTCTTCATGGTCATCTTCGGCCTGCTCTTCGGGGGCAACAACTTCAGCATCACCTACGGCGTGGTTGACGCCGATCGCTCGGCGCAGTCGCAGCAGCTCATCGCCGCGCTGGGCCACATCAGCGGGATAACCGTCGAACAGGGATCACAGAGCGACGAGATCACCCGGCTGAAGAACAACAATGTCGCCGTCGTCGTCGACATCCCTGCCGGCTTCGGGGCTGCGCTGACCAGCCCGAGTGCGACGCCGGTGCAGGTCGTGCCCTATCAGGGCAGCCAGACGTCGACGACCGCATCCATCGCTGACGAGATCCTCGGGCAGGTGCTCAACGGCTTCGCTTCCAAGGGGGCGCCTCAGGTCAGCCTCGCCATACCGCGATCGGCGTCCGTCAACGTGGTGACCGCGATCGACTACTTCCTGCCGGCGATGATCGCCTACATCATCCTGCAGAGCGGCATCAACTACGTCGCCATCGGCCTGGCAGACCTCCGAGCGCGCAAGGTGCTGCGTCGTTTTCGGGCCACGCCACTGCGACCGGCGCAGATCCTGGCTGCGCAGATCACCGCAGGAGCAGCGATCGTCGCCCTGCAGCTGCTCGTGCTCATCCTTCTCGGCGTCCTCCTCTTCCAGGCGAAGACGCACGGTTCCTGGTTGGTCGCAGTGGTGCCGATGGTCGTGGGGACGGCCGCGTTCGTCGGCATCGGCTTCCTGCTGACCGCCGCCGCGCGCACCAGTGAGGCGGCGCGCGGGCTGTCGTCGATGGTGGCGTTCCCGATGATGTTCCTCTCGGGCGTGTTCTTCCCGATCACCACGCTGCCCGGCTGGCTGCAGACGGCGGTGCACGTCCTCCCGCTGACGTGGCTCACCGACGCCATGCACCGGGTGATGAACGACGGCGCCGGCCTCTCCGAGATCACGCTGGACTGCCTCGTCCTGGCCGGCTGGGCCGTGGTGACGTTCGCCCTCGCCACCTGGCGCTTCCGCTGGGACTGACGGCTGATCGCCGTCGCGCCGATCAGGGCGCGGGCGGCAGCGGCGGCGCCTCCGGCTCTGACGCGGGCGGCTGCGGGGCTGCCG
>JALYZN010000018.1 GCA_030948845.1 Candidatus Dormiibacterota bacterium | reverse complement strand
ACCCGCTGTGGCTCGACCCCGTCGCCGAGGCGGTTCAGCGCCTCCTCGATGACGAGGTCAACCCCTCGGTCGCGTCGCACGGGGGCCACATCGATCTCCTCGATGTCGTCGACGGCGTTGCGTACATCCATATGGGCGGCGGCTGCCAGGGGTGCGGGATGGCCGAGGTCACCCTTGGTCAAGGGGTCCGCACCGCGATCCTCGACACCTTTGCGGAGATCCACGAGGTCCGCGACACCACCGACCACGCACAGGGCGCCAACCCTTACTACCAGGCGGCCAAGAAGTAGCCCGTGTGGCAGCATGCCGCATGCCGGCTGAGCGCACCCCGCGGTCGTTACCCCAGCGGCTGCTCAACCCGCTGCCGATCTCACCTCGACCAGTCGACTCCCGCGCACTCCGACCTTTTGCTGTAGGCGCACGTCACAGGTGAGACACTTGTGGGCGGGCAATTCGCGAAGAAAGTGCTCGTAGGCATCGGGTCTGTGGACGGTCATGGGCATGACCCTTTTACCCGTCCGCGGCAGCGAGCACACGATCGGAATGCCGGGCGGCTCCGCTGCGTCCCCGCATTCGGTCGCCGAGGCCGCCTCGCCGGGGTCGCCACCTGGTGATCGCGGCGCGGACTCCCGGCGCCCCGACGGAGTCATCGCCGTTCTGAGCCGATCAGCTGTATGGCGGCACGAGCTGCTCCGCTCATGGTGGGGTTCAAGCGGTAAAACGCCCAGACGCCTTGCTTGATCGACGACACGATGCCGGCGTCGCGCAGCTTGGCAAGGTGATGGCTGATCGTCGGCTGACCGAGGTCGAATGCGGCGGTGAAGTCACAGACGCACACGGGCTCGGTCGCCGCGGCGAGGATGTGGATGATCTGGACTCGCGTCGGATCCCCAAGCGCCTTGTAGATGGCGGAGAGCTCGTCAACCCGAGCGTCGGGCAGCGGTCTAGCAACCGGCTGGCAGCACCCTTTCACCCGGTCGGGAACACTGGGTTGGTCGGCGATGGTCGCGGTTGTCACTGCGTCATTGTACGCATTGACAACCGTCGATGGAGCGGTTAGTATCCGACCATTGATCGAAGATCTTCGATATGAGGAGTACGCGATGCCTGGCGACTGCCCCTGTGGTACCTGCCCTTGCCCCTGCTCCGGCTGCTGCTAATCCGATGACGAAGCAGGACGGCCCAGCCCAGGAAACCGATGGCGAGAAGCTTCGAGAGACGGTCCGCACTCGCTACGCAGCCGCGGCCCGAGCGTTCAACCAGGCTGAACCGTCCAATGCGGAGGCCGCCCTGTCCTCCGCTGACTCGGCCGGATGCTGCGGAACATCGACGGGAGCTGCGAGTTGCTGCACCCCCGGTGACAAGGGAGTCATCACCCGCGACCTGTACTCGGTGAATGAGGTTGCCGAGCTGCCTTCCGCTGCAGTCCTGGCGTCTCTGGGGTGCGGTAACCCGACCGCGCTCGCCGAGCTCCACAGCGGTGAGGTCGTCCTCGACCTCGGCTCCGGTGGCGGAATCGACGTGCTCCTCTCGGCGCGCCGGGTGGGCCCGACCGGGCTCGCGTACGGGCTGGACATGACCGACGAGATGCTTGCCCTTGCGGAGCGCAACGCCGCCGAGCAGGAAGCGACCAACGTCAAGTTTCTCAAGGGAACCATCGAGGCCATCCCACTGCCCGACGACAGCGTCGACGTGCTCCTCTCGAACTGCGTCATCAACCTCAGTGCCGACAAGGGTCAGGTTCTGCGGGAGGCGTTCAGAGTGCTGAAGCCGGGCGGCCGATTCGCGGTCTCCGATGTTGTGGTCCAGGGACATCTGCCTGAGGAGGTTCGCCGCGACATGGAGCTGCGGGTCGGTTGTGTCGCCGGGGCTCTCGAGGAGGACACCTACCGCACCCTTCTCGCCGACGCCGGCTTCGATGACGTCGGCGTCCAGGTCACGCGCGACTACAACGCGGAGAAGAGTGGCGCCGTCGACACCGTTGCCCAGACGGAGGCCTTCGAGTCGGTGACGGCCGATGGCGGCCGCGTCGTCAGTGCCTTCATCCGTGCTCGCAAGCCGGTGCCTGCATAGGGTGTCGTTGATCGCCCGTCGGGTTTTCGCGGAATTCCTGGGCACCGCTCTGTTACTCATCGTCGTCGTCGGGTCCGGCATCGCGGCCCAGCGACTGAGCCCCAACGACGTTGGGTTGCAGTTACTGGAGAATGCGCTCGCCACCGGGGCCGGGCTCACCGCCATCATCCTGGCGGTTGGGTCCGTCTCAGGGGCGCACCTCAACCCTGCGGTCTCCGTGGTGGATGCCGCCTTCGGCGGCCTGCGTTGGCGAGAGGTGGCGGCCTACATTCCTGCGCAGGTTGTGGGTGCCGTCGTGGGAGTGGTTCTCGCGAACGCCATGTTCGCTCTCCCCGCAGTGACCATCTCCACCCACAACCGCTCCAGCGACAGCCTCTGGTTGAGCGAGACGATCGCCACGCTCGGCCTGCTGCTGGTGATCTTCGGCACAGTTCGCAGCGGCAGGATTGCAGCCACACCATTTGCGGTCGGCGCCTACATCGCCGGCGCCTACTTCTTCACATCGTCAACGAGCTTCGCGAACCCGGCGGTCACCGTCGGTCGCGAGTTCTCCAACACCTTCGCAGGCATCAGCCCCGGGTCCGTCGCCCCTTTCATCGCAGCGCAGGCGGGAGGTGCCGTTCTCGGCTGGCTCGCCATTCGCACGCTGTACCCCACCATGAGCAGAGCGGCGGACGCCGTGATGCTTCCGCATCAGCCACCGCAGGGCAACAATCGTGCCGAAATTGCCTGAGGTGCTCTTTGTCTGCATCCACAACGCCGGTCGCTCACAGATGGCCGCGGGCCTTCTTGACAACGTTGCACAGGGAGCCGTCGTCGTCCGCTCGGCAGGCTCGGAACCAGCCGCCCAACTGAACCCCGGCGTAGTCGAAGCGATGGCTGAATTGGGTATCGACGTATCAGCCGCTTTCCCCAAGCCACTCACCGATGAGGCCGTCCGCGAGGCCGACGTGGTCATCACCATGGGCTGCGGGGACGCCTGCCCCTTTTACCCCGGCAAGCGCTACGTGGACTGGGTACTGGAGGACCCCGCCGGCAAGCCGATCGAGGTTGTCCGCAGCATTCGCGACGACATCAGCCGACGTGTACATGCCCTGCTGGCCGAATTGGTGGACGCGAGTGCGGGGACCTAGAGTCGCGCCCTCACCCTCGCTGAACAGGAAGCGGTGTTTTGTGGTCAGCATGGACGCCGGTGTGGTTGGCGTGGGCCCTCGTGTGGTTAGCGTTGAGCCCCGTGGAAATCGGGGGTAAAGGTGGTTGCAGCAGCTAGGAGGCCCGCATGGCTTCCTCCACGTCGACATTCTGGACGTCGCATCATTCCGCGCGCTGACTGGGAAAGCGCGTCCTCGGAGTGCGCTGAGTCATGAATTTCAGCGGTCGTGCGGCGGTGAGCTTCGGCTTCACATCGAGGCCCGTCAAAGTCGTGATGCCTGATGGTTGGCGTGCGCGATCAGGCCTTGGACGTCTGAGGCTCCATCTGTCGTTCGTAGAACAGCCAGTACTGTTGAAGTCGCAGCGGAATCTCCGTGCCCTCGTAAGGAGCGCGCTCGACGAACCCGCGCGATCCGTACAGCCGCTGCGCGTCTTTCATGAACCGACAGGTGTCGAGCCTCAGGACGCGCGCGCCAATGGCCTGGGCTTCGTCGATCAGGCGATCGAGGATCGCTGAGCCGATGTGCCGCGAGCGAGCTTCAGGAATCACGTACATTCGCTTTATCTCCACGACGCCGTCCTCCAGCCGTCGTAGTGCGCCGACAGCGACACCGCGTCCCGCGTGCTCTGCCAGGAGAATCACCCCGTCGGGGCGGCGGTAGGTCTGCAAACTACTTCGGACCAAGGCCGGGTCGGCGGGAGGATCGTAGACGTCGAACTCGTCGCGGAGGCGGCCATGCGCCCACGTCATGTACTCGACCATCAAGGCCGCGACCGCATCGCCGTCGGCGTCGGGAGACGCCTCACGCAGGGTCCAATCGACGCCCGCTGTCATGGCTCCACTTTAGCGGCCGCTTGGCGGAATTTGCGGATGGGCGCTGCCATCCAGTCACCGGTCCTACGTCGCCAGCTCGGAAGTCGACGCGCTGTGTGGCGCTTCGGGGTCCTGCCACTAGTGTGACCGAGGAGACTCAGGGTACGCCGGGCGGCCTCAGGGCGCCGCTTGCAGGGGGCACCGATCGAGGATCGCGCAGACCCCAACGGTCATGTTCGACCGTCGCAAGAAAATGGGCAACCGCCGAGTTGAACATCTCTGGCTCTTCCAGGTTGCACGTGTGCCCAGTCCGAGGAAGAACCGCCAAGCCCGCGGAGGGAATCGTGCGCTTGAGCATGACGTCGGCGTCAAGACAGCCGTCGTCCTCGTCTCCGGTGACGATGAGCATCGGCGTTGTCATACGGGACAGCTCGTCGCGCAGATGGTATAGGGATGGCCTCATCTTCTGCACTCCGCGCATGGTCAGGGCTGAGCCCTCGTTCGAGTGTTCCGCAAGCAGCGTCGAGAATATTTGCCAGGCGCGCGGATTCTTGTTCCGGAGCTGCACGCGAGAGGGACCGACCCCGTACCACTGCGCGACCAAAGGAGCACCTTCGGAGGCAAAAGCGTTAGCCACCGACTCCATCTCCTCAGCAAATTGCTCGCGCTCCTCAGGCCGCGCGCCATACCCGCAGGCCGCGGTCACCAAGGACCGCACACGACCCGGGTGGCGCAGCCCCAGATGGAGCGCGGTGAAGCCTCCCATGGACAATCCCACCACGTGCGCGCGCTCGATGTCGAGCCCGTCCAGAATGGCAACCGCGTCATCGACGGCGCGTTCCTGCGAATAGCAATCGGCTTCGATTGGTACGTCCGATGGGGGGTACCCGCGGGCGTTGTAGGTGACGCAGCGGTAGAGTCGACCGAAGAACCGCACCTGCGCCTCCCAGCTGCGGTGGTCGCCGGCAAACTCAATGGATGAAGAGGATCGGGATACCGCTACCCGTCTCCTCAAAGTACAGGCGGACACCATCGTCGGCAATCAATCGCGGCATGCGAGGCTCCTTGCATCGTCGAATGTCGCGGTCACGGACTCCCACTGCACGTCACAAGCAACGCTGCCCCAGCGCGCTCGGCTGAGTGGATCTCGCGTCCGGAGCACCCGTGGGCCCGGACGGAGTGGCGTGTTCGATCGGGGGGTCAAGCACAAGGCGCGCGCTCCGGGCGATGGCGGCCCCGCGAACGCGGGAAACAGCCCAATCATCGGAAAGTCACCTCCCGGACGACTCACGTAAGCATTCGAGTCATACGCCTATTGCCGCAACCTCCAAGTCGACGGAGTGCTGAGCAGGGTAGCGGCAGGGACGACCCATGCATGTAACCCACGTCCGGAGCCGCGAAGCGCCGTTATGCTGCGGGGCTCACTGTCGAAGGAGGGTCGTGCGCGTCCTGTTCTCGTCGACCTGGGGTCTCGGGCATGTCTTTCCCATGCTGCCACTGGCACGGGCGTTCGCAGCCGCTGGCCATCAGGTCCTCTGGGCAACGAGTGCCGACAGCTGCACGCGGGTCGTTGCCGCCGGCGTCGACGCGAATCCGGCGGGTTTGAGCGGTACGGCACTGCGGGAGGTGGTGCGGGACCTGAATAAAGCCGCCGCTGCTCAGGTGTCGCCCCCGGAGCAGGCACAGTTCACCTTCCCGCGCATGTTCGGGGAAGCGTTCACGCCGGCGATGGTCGCCGACCTGCTTCCACTCGCGCAGCGATGGCGGCCCGACATCCTTGTTCACGAGAACGGCGAACTCGCGTCACCGCTCGTTGGTGCCATTCTGGGGGCGCCTAGCATCACTCATGCTTTCGGCGGCGCGATTCCCGCTTCCTTTCTCGACGCTGCGGGACGCCGGCTGGAGCCCTTGTGGAGCCAGTATGGCCAGGCCGTTCCACCGTACGCGGGGTGCTTCACGCGGCTCTACCTCGACATCTGCCCCGCGGCAGTTCAGACCGTGGGCACGTCACATATCACCGCTATCCAGCCCCTGCGACCCGAGCAGTACATCGGCGAGCCGCCCAGCGTGTTGCCCCCTTTCCTCAGTGTCGACGGGCGGCCACTCGTGTACCTCACGCTTGGGACGATGTTCAACCACCCCGGGGTCTTGCGGCCGGCGATCCAGGCACTGTCCGCTCTACGGGTGCGACTGCTGGTCGCGCTGGGCCCGACTGGCAACCCGACGGAGCTGGACCCTGGGCTGCCAAACGTGAGGGTCGAGACCTGGGTGCATCAGCCTCAGGTTTTGGAACACAGCCAGGTAGTGGTTTCACACGCGGGATCGGGCACATTCCTGGGCGCCCTGGGGGGCGGTCTCCCGCAACTGTGTATCCCGCAAGCGGCTGATCAATTCCGAAACGCGGACGGCGGAGTTCGCAGTGGCGCGGCCTTGTTACTGACCCCGGAACAAGCAACCCCTGAAACGATCGCTGACGCCGTCGCGACGCTGCTTGAAGAGGATAACTTCCGACACAGCGCCAATGGCATCGCCGCCGATATCCGCGCAATGCCGTCACCGGCCGAAGTCGTGGAGAAGCTCTCGCATGTCAACTAGGCCGCCCCTCCAACGGCTAGCAATCTCAGAGCGCTTGCCGACCGCGGCGTGATCGCCCGCCTCAGAGCCTACCGCGCGGGTATGCGAGCGCTATTCCCCTTGGCGACCTACTCACTGCACGCCTAATGACGCGCTACCTGCAGAAAGTGGTGTTAGGGCCGCAAGCCGAGGCGCCTGAGGCGACACAGATCGAAGAGCAACATGACGCCTTCGGACATCCCGTCGACGGAGCCGATCGGTGAACACTCGGAGGAGATCGTCGACCACGCCGGCGGCGTCTGCGTCGAGGTGCATGCTCGTAGCTTCTCAGGCGCTATGACGGCCGTATTGATCTCCACGTACTAGAATGCCCGCACTGGCCGGACCGATCGGACACTACGCAGAAAAAAGGGGCCTTAACGAATATCAGTCGTCGGGGCTGGTCGGCCATGCTCAGCCTGACCTTTCCTACTACGACATCCGGTAGAGCCGGAATTGCGGGTGATCCACGTCCAGCACGTCCATGGTCGAGAAACCGGCCTTCTCGGCGTACTCGCGCAGTGTCGCCGAGCGCATGACCGTGCCCGTGCCTGCGCCGCCATCCTGCATGCTCACGGCGAGGCAGTGGAGGGTGCTGAACGCGTAGAACAATCGCTCCATTGGGCTGGCGGGCACCGCAAAGGAGTCCTCGGTTCGCTCGTCCACTACCAGCACGGCACCCCCTTCCCCGGCAAGCTTCTTCATGGTGCGCAAGGTCGCGACCGGGTCGGGTACGTCATGGACCATCTCGACGGCCAACACCAAGTCGTACGTGCCGCGAACGGACGTGTCCGCTGCGTCCCGCACCTCAAAACGCACGCGGTCTGAGAGCGCGGCCGCGGCTGCCTGGTCTCGCGCGACAGCGATGGATGCCTCGTCGAGGTCGAATCCATCGACCTCGACATTCGGGTACGTCCTCGCGATGGTGATTGCCGCGAGACCCTCACCGCACCCCAGCTCGGCGATTCGAACGGCTTCGCCAGATGCGAGCCGTGACTGGATATCCGGCAGTGCAGGCAGCCAGGTCTGCGTCAGGTGGTTGACGAAAACCGGTCGCGTCATCGCCGCCTGCACATCGTGCACCCCGAATAGCCCAAACGCGGCGCCAGTACCACTGCGGAACTCGCCGGCCATGATGTCCAGGGCGGTGGCCGCCCACGGGACGATCGCGGCACACGGCTTCATGCAGGCGTCGCTGTCATCGTCAATGAGCACGTGCGCGTGTGCCGCCGGAAGGGTGAACCTGCGCTCCGCCGGGGCGGTGGCGACGTCCTCCACAGTCACCACCCCGGCAACAGCCTGTTGCTCGAGCCATTCCTGGGCGTAGCGCTGCACGATGCCACCCGTCGCCGCCAGTTCCCCGGCCGTAATCGGCCCGGTCGATGCCATGGCTTTATAGAGGCCCAGGCGCACCCCCAGTTGAACATTCGCGAGCTCCATCGTTGCCAGGCACTGGTCGAACAGGTGCCCGGCAAATTCCTCGATTCTCGTGCCGTCCTCGGGAGTCAACGCGATCGTTGCCATGCATCCTCCTCGGCTGGCCTGCGCGGCGGTGGATAAAGGCGCGCGCTGCCTAGGCTAGTGCACCACTTCCCGTCTCAGCGAGCGGCTGCAACGTGGACATCTCAGCGGCGATCGTACATCTCGCCGGACTGGGCATGATGAGCTCGCCAATGTCGACCTATCCCCCGCCGCGGTTGCAAGGCGCTGCCCCCGTGACCCAGCGCCTTGTGGCCAGCGTGGACGCACGTGGGGTCAGCGGCGAGCCCGCGGGAGTTGGGGGTAAGTACGCGTTTAGACGCAGGTTTCGGCCCGTCCTGAATACAGAACATGAAAGGTCCCTTGCCAAGGTAAGGGTCGCGAGTTCGAGCCTCGTCTCCCGCTCCAACTCAGTGATCTGAATACGGAATGACCTGGCGTCGGTCGACAATCGGCCGTGCGATACTCGCCGAGAGTACTTGTCTAGGAATCGCTAGACACATGATGCAGGCGACACCGTGGTCGTCGAGGGTCGCACGGTGGGCACGAGCAAGCGAGGCGGGGTGCTCGACCCCCCGCCTGTTGGGTGTGGACCGTGCGCGAGGGCCCGCATCACAGCGAATCCCAACTACCATCGATACCGACGCGTGGAGGATGGCACTGGCTGGCGAGCCGATGGCCGCCGAGGCGGCTCGCTTGCCCGGTTCAGGCTGCACGTGTTGACTTGACGCCCCCGGCCGGGCCGGCCATCCCCTCCGCGGCTGTTGCAGACTATCTCGCGTGCGCCAGGATCACGACGTTCTGGCGGGTCTCTCCCGCTCGTACCTCTTCGAGGGTCTGACTCGCGATCAGATCGAGCCGCTTGCCAAGGTCACCAAGGCGAGGGAGCTGGTTCGCGGTGAACATCTCTGCCACATCGGCGACCCCGCCGATGAGCTCATCGTGGTCATGGCGGGCGAGGTCAAGGGCTACATCGTCGACTCCGATGGCGCCGAGGTGGTCCATTCCCTGCACGGCCCGGGGATGACACTGGGGGAGCCGGGGTATTTCGCGGCGGAACGGGTCCGGATCGTTGCGGTGGTCGCGGTCGTCCGTGCCACGGTCCTCCTCCTCAACAGGAATGTGCTGGGGCCGTTCCTGGAACAGCACACGGTGATGAAGGACCGGGTGCTGGAACGCCTCGCATCGAACTCGCGATGGCAGACGATGGTGATCTCCTCGCTGGCCACGCGGCCGCTCAGCGAGCGTCTCGTCCTGCGCCTGCTCGAGCTCGTCGACTCCAGCCCCGAGCCCCGCGTCGGACACGCGGCGACACCGAGGATCTCGCAGTCCACTCTGGCTGCGATGGTCGGCGTCAGCCGAGAGAATGTGAACCGCGCCCTGGCCGTGCTCATGGCTGATGGTGCCATACGCCAGGAGGACGGCAGGTACGTGCTCGTCGACGAGGAGCAGCTGCGTCGGCGTGTCGCGAGCGACTGGCCACTGGCGGCGCGACGGGACCGGCGGATCGATTTGACCGCCCTCTGATGCAGCGGATGTGTGCCACTGGGTCACACCGGCTCGGTGATCCCCTGTCATAGCGGTGGGGCGGAGTGCGCCTGCAGCATGCGGTAGTCAACCGTAGAACGAGGGCACCATGAACAGCTTGGACGTACATCTGCTTGCCGGACCGTTCGCCAATGCGTTCACCGGCACCGTAATCATGCCCGGCGACCCCGCCTACGACGCTGCCCGCGCAGTGTGGAACGGCACCGTTGATGCCAGGCCTGCGTTGATCGCGCAGTGCCGTACGACCGACGACATCGTCGCCGCCGTCGATCTGGTCCGTACCTCCCGGTGCACGTTCTCGGTGCGCGGGGGAGGCCACAGCGTCGCCGGCTTGAGCATGTGCGACGACGGTGTCGTGATCGACCTCTCGCACATGCGGGGCGTCACGGTGGATGTCCAAACGCGCACCGCGACCGTCGAGCCAGGAGCGACCTGGGCTGACTTCGACGCGGCAACGGCAGCGCACGGGCTTGCCAGCACGGGCGGGTTGATCTCGAGCACGGGTGTTGCCGGGCTGACACTCGGTGGTGGCATCGGTTGGCTGCAGCGCAAGTACGGCCTGGCATGCGACAACCTCGTGTCGGCCGACGTCGTGACCGCCGACGGGGAGGTCATACGCGTGAGCGAGGCCGACCATTCCGGGCTGCTGTGGGGGCTCCGCGGCGGTGGGGGCAACTTCGGTGTGGTGGCGAGGTTCCAGTTCGCCCTACATCCGGTGTCAACCGTGCTGGCGGGGCTGATGCTGTTTCCGCTGGACCGCGGCAAGCCGGTGCTGAAGGTCTTCCGCGATTGGGCGTCCGAGGCCCCAGACGAGGCGACGATGCTTGCGGCCATCATGACCGCGCCGCCGGAGCCGTTCGTCCCGCCCGACCTCGTCGGCCGCAAGGCTGTGGCGATCGTCGGGTGCTGGTGTGGTGACCTCGACGCCGGCCAGAGCGTGATCGAGCCCTTGCGCCAACTCGGTCCGACCGTTGACCTGTTCGGTCCGATGCCGTATCCCGCGCTCCAGGGAATGCTCGACCCCGGCGCCCCCAGCGGGCTTCGCAACTACTTCCGCGGCGGCTACGTGTCGAATCTCAGCGACGACGTCATCGACGTGGCGGTGGAGCACGGCTCCCGCCTGCCCTCGCCGATGTCCGCGATCCACTTTCACCAAATGGGGGGAGCGGTGGGAAGGGTGGCTGCAGGGGCAACGGCGTTCAGCGGCCGCGACGCCGGCTACACCTACAACGTGGTGTCGACCTGGGTGGACTCTGGCGAGGACGCGACGCACGTCTCAGCGAATCGGGCACTTTCGGCGAAGCTGGCGCCGCTGTCTGAGGACGGCGCCTACGTTAACTTCCTTCCGGACACGGACGGAGAGCGCGTCCGTGCGGCCTACGGCGACGAGCTGTACACGCGACTCGCTCGGCTGAAGCGCGAATATGACTCAGCAAACCTGTTCAACCACAACCAGAATGTGAGGCCAGCGAGGTGAGCGAGCCTTGCAAGTTCCTGATTGCGACGTGGGACGGCGGCGGCAACACCCCCCCCCAGCCCTCAACCTTGGCATGCGCCTGGCCCGACGAGGTCACCGCGTCCGCATGCTCGGCTGGGAATCGATGGCCGCGCGGGGCGCGGCGGCAGGCATCGGGTTCGCGGCGTACGGGTCGATGAGCAGGTGGCCGGAGAAGCTCAGCTTGGATGAGGGCTGGGACCGCGTGGTACCGCTGTTGCGCGGCGCTGCAACACGAGACGACGTCGTTGCCGAGGCGCACGATTTCAAGCCCGATTCGCTGTGCTACGTGACGCGATGGCTAGCGAGCGCGCCCGTCGCTTCGCTGATGAGGTCGCGGCACTCGGTGGTGGCGAGCGCGCCACGGCGGAGGTCGAACAGCTCGCAGGATCGGTGATCGGCAGTCACGCCTAGGAAGACCACCCCGCTCGGGGCTGCCTGTTACCAGCCGGGATGTGCCAGGGACCGGGTAGGATGCCCACTTGCTGTCGGAAGCCGTACATGTCGACGCCGTTCCAGTGCTCGACCATCAACCCATCGCGCACGCGATACACGTCGGCCCCGCGGGAGACGAAGCGCCGCCCTGTGGGCGGCACTCCCAAGAAGTCGCCGACGTGCGTGCCGGTATGGCTCTACCGGAGCACCACGATGTCGCGCTCGGCCACCACGTCGTGCATTGTCCACACCGGGTCGAGGGCATCGATGATCGTGGTGATCCGCCCTCATCGGTTACGGCGACACACGGCATGGGACCATGGTCGGGAGCAGCGTCTGCGGGACCAATCTGAGCGCGTGCGGACGGTTGCGGCGGATGCTGGCCCCCCTGGCACTAGTCGGGCATTCGTTCGGTGCCAGCGTCGCGCTATGCGCCGCCGCGGAATTGGGGGATCTCCTTGCGGGTCTTGTCCTGCTCGAGCCCAGCCCGTTCTCTTCGTCGCGCGAGGCCGGGGCCGCGGAATACAACGAAATACTCGCGCTTAGGGATTCGGTCAATTACGTATCGCAGGTCACAGCGGCGACCCACGTCATCTCGGCGCGCGACACGGTCCCTTCCATCGCGAAGATCGTCTCGATTCTCAAGGCACGACGCCCGGACTGGCGTTTCGTGTAAGTCGATCGCGGCCGGCACATGGCGCCACTGAGCGAACCGGAGTTGGTCAATTCAATTGTATCGTCGTCGTTGGACGCACTAACAAACCGCCGTTGACTTCAGCGCCCTGAACGGCACACGTCGGTCTGACGGCCCGGCCACGCCACGGGAATCAGCTGATCGCATGGCCTCCACGTCATCCGGCGGCAGCACGCAGGCGCAGGACGCGGTTGGCCACGGAGAGTGCTCACTAGGTCCGAGGTGCGCCATTTGTTCGCCCCGTCGAGGTTTGCGCCATCCCCTGCGCGGCGCTGGCCATCACGTAGAGTTGGAAAGGGGTCTCAGCTGGGCTCTTGGGACCCGAGGCCGGCCAGGAGTGGCTGGTGGAGTCTCAAATCCAGTTAACAAGTAGCGACGCGTGCTCGCTATGTAGACTCCGCGACGCGGCGGCTGCCACGGAGGAGTGGGACGAACCGCACAACCGAGGGGTCCTATGCACGAGCGAACGTTCGGCGCCGACACCAGCTGGGAAGTGGTCGACCAGGGCTGGGGCCGTGCAGCAGTTGACTTTGCCACCCTGAGCGAGCCGGCCAATTGTCGCGAGTACGTCGCTCTGCATCAGCGGCTCAGCATCAGCGACGGAGAGCGGGTCCTTGATGTGGCGTGCGGTTCTGGATTGGCGATCGAGCTTGCCCGCCTTCGGGGCGCCGACTGTTCGGGCATCGACGCCTCCGCCAGACTCATAGCGGTCGCGCAGGACAGGAACCCTAATGCGGACATCCGCGTCGGCGATATGCACGCCTTGCCGTGGGTCGACGCGAGCTTCGACGTCGCGACCAGCTTCCGAGGGATCTGGGGCACAACGCCCGCAGCCTTGGCGGAGGTTCATCGTGTTCTGGTGCCTGGCGGTCGCGTTGGGATCACGGTATGGGGCCACATCAAGATGTCCCTTGGCGCGTGGGCGTTGGCGCCGTTCAGACTTGCCGACTCGGTGAAGGTAGAGCACCAGGCCGCCATGGTGTCGCTCGGTCGGCCCGGGGCGGGCGAAGAGATTCTGACCCGCTACGGATTTGGTGACATCAAACGGTTCGACGTTCCGTTCGTGTGGGAGTTCGCCGATCCGGAGACGTACGCGCGTGCGCTGGCGTCGACCGGCCCCGCGTACGAAGCGATCGAGAACGTCGGCGAGGCCGCCTTCATGCAAGCCGCGCGTGACCAAGCCCGTGAACATGTGCGCGAAGGCCTGCCCCTGCGGGCGCCGATAGCTGTCGTCGGCTATCTCGCCCGGAAGCCCCACTAGAAGTAGAGGCGTGTTCGTTATGACTGTTATCGGTTTCCTCAGCATTCCAGACCCAACAGCCGAGGCGCAGAGCCTCTTCGACGACGATGTCTCTGAGCTCGGCTACGTCATGAACTCCTCCAAACTATGGGCCTACCAACCCGGCACCGTCGGCGGGCTCTTCGACCTGATGCGCAAGGCAACCTCGACAAATCGCCTCAGCGTCCGCCAACGCGGCATTCTCGTGGCCGCATGCGCCTCCACAATCGGTGACTCATACTGTTCGCTGGCGTGGGGCTCCAAACTGGCTCAGGCGTCGGATGCGCAGACTGCCTCCGCGGTACTCCGAGGCCAGGACGACACTCTGACTTCAGCCGAGCTGGCCATGGCCGTGTGGGCTCGAAAGGTCGCGCGAGATCCAAACGGCACAAGCGCGGCCGACGTGCAGGAGTTGCGCGATGCCGCATTCAGCGACGACCAGATCTTCGCGATCACCGTCTTCGTCGCATTGCGCATCGCGTTCTCGACCGTCAACGATGCACTCGGGATATGTCCCGACGCGGCCCTTCGGTCGACCGCGCCGCAAGAGGTGCTGGAGGCCGTCACCTTCGGAAGGCCCATCGACAGCGTTGCTGAGGCAACCGCGCCTCCAGACTCCGACCGGTAGCCTCAGGACAGCGTGGACGCCTGTCTGGTCAGCGTGGACCGCCGTGTGATCAGCGTGGGTCCCAGTGGAAGTTGGGGACAGGTACTCGTTTCTCGGCCATTATCGCCGCTTCCCGAATACAAGATGGGATCGCTACCTTGCCAAGTACGGAACGTTGCGATATTGATTGTCCTCCCTCCTCGGGCAGTAGGACGATACGTCTGGAATGTGGTGTTCGACTCATTGATGTCTCCCGACTCGGTTGTGGAACCACCGGCCGACTGAAGCGCTCACGGCGTTAGCAGGCACCTCAGTCTTTGCCCGACGTGACAAGATGTTTTTCCATGACTGATACCTCGATCGGGACCACCGCGAACGGAACCGCGGGGGGGGTCCACCTCAACAAGGCTGCAGCGCCCGACCTCGCGGTACCCCAGTCGGGAATACCAGGCAGCGAGCCGCTCCGTGTGCGGGTGTGGGGTGAGCGGCACCAGCACCTCGAGCCGCATCATCGTCGCCCCTGCAGCTCCTGTCTGTTCCTCAACAAAGCGAACGAGTTGGCCGCCAACTCCGCGCCCCCCGTGTGCGCAATCAACGGCGAGCGCACCAAACCAGCCCGTGTGTTCGTCAACGAGCCGGCTGCGAATGGCTCCGACAAGATGGTCTTCCTCATAGGCAACTGCCATTTCCCTGTCCCGCATCGCCTTGGCAACCTCGGCACTCGTTGTCCGCTCGACGACGGTGCGCCACATTCCCGCCTCCGCCACCGTATAGGCCCGGTTCACCAGCAGGCAGACCTGCTCAACGAGCGAACTGTCGTCGGCAGAGATGGCGGGCAGCAGAAAGGTATCGGTCACTCTCGAGGGCATTGTCAAGGATCTCTGGTACCCGACGACGGCGCTTCTGGCCGTGGCACGTTGGTAACCACGAGCGTTCAGATGGATTCCCAGTCCGGTCCGCGAAGACCTGCGTCGCCGGTAATGGGTCGAGGCGCGCCGCGTGAGACCGCGTGTGCGACCTGGCCCGCCCTCGGCAAGGTCTCGTCCCGCGCTCCGAGGCAAGATCAGGCACCAGGGCAGAGCCTCTATAGGCCGAGCATGCTCATGAACGGCTGTGGGTACCGTTCACCATGCGCCGCGCCGGCGGGGGCCACCTCATCGACGCGGTGGAGCGCATCCGCGCTGAGGGAGATGACGGCGGCGGCGACGTTTTCGTCGATTCGCGCCGGTCGTGTCGTCCCCGGGATCGCCACGATGTGATCGCCCTGCGCGAGGACCCATGCCAGCGCCAACTGGGCGGCGGTCACCCCGAGGTCGGCAGCGATACCCTGAATGCCTGCGACAAGCCGCAGATTGGCTTGAAGGTTGTCGCCGTTGAAGCGCGGATGGTGGCGGCGCATGTCGTCCTGCGCGAGCTCGTCGGGCGAGCTGATGGCACCAGTCAGGAAGCCCCGGCCGAGCGGGCTGTAGGCCACGAACCCGATGCCGAGCTCCCGCAGGGTGGGGAACACCGCCGCCTCCGGCTCTCGGCTCCACAGCGAATACTCTGTCTGCAGGACGCTGATGGGATGCACGGCGTGGGCGCGACGCACAGTCGCGGCTCCCGCCTCGCTCAAGCCCAGGTATCGCACGGTGCCCGCCCGGACGAGCTCAGCCATGGCACCAACGGTCTCCTCGATCGGAACCTGCGGATCAACGCGGTGCTGATAGTAGATATCGATGTGGTCGACACCGAGACGACGGAGCGATGCCTCGCACGCGCTGCGCACGTACTCCGGACGGCCGTCGACGCGTCGACCTGAGTCCCCCCAAACGTTTCCGAACTTGGTGGCGAGTAAGACCCGATCTCGGCGATTCGCGATCGCCTGACCCACGAGGCGTTCGTTGGTCTCCGGCCCGTAGATGTCCGAGGTGTCGATCAGCGTCACACCGACGTCGACGGCGTGGTGGATGGTGGCGACCGCACGCGACTCGTCCACCGAGCCATACGCCCATGTCATCCCCATGCACCCGAGCCCCACCGGGGGTACGACGAGTCCCTCGCGACCGAGCGCGCGCCATCCCGTCACGCTCTTCTCCGCGCCGGCAATGTCTGTCGCCGTGCGTCCGTTCGGCGTGGTCACGACCGCGATCCGGCGGAAACGATGGTCATGCCGGGCAGTTCGAGACCGTCGGGCGTTCGGTAGGCACGGGACGCTTGCTCGAGGCGGCTGAGCAGCGCGCTCTTTGCAGGCGCCGGCAGAGCTGCCAGCATGCTCGCCAGTGGCGCGGCGCAAACACTGATGGTTTCCCACCAGGTCTTGAAGGAGTCCTCGTGGAGCGTCGTCGCAACCTCGTCGTTCACAACACCGGTGAAACCGGCATCGACCAGCAGCCGGACCTGGGTGTCTGGATCGCTCAAGGAGAATGGCCCGGGCACCCCGGGTGGTGGAACCGGACGCCTCAGTTCGGCACCGACCACGTCGAACGGAACGCTCAACCACGGGTTGCGTTCCCGGGCACCGTGGACCGCCACGGACACCCGTCCCCCTGGTCGCAGGATGCGCCGGATCTCACGGAGGGCGCGCGCGGGATCCGCCGCGAACATCAGGCCGTCACGGCACAGAACCACGTCGTATGACTCATCAGGCTCCGCAATGTCCTCGAGATCGAGCTCGCAGGCACTCACGTTGTCGATTCCGTTCGCTCTGGCGCGTGCCAGGGCGATTCGGGCCATCTCACCGGCGATGTCGGAGACCACGACGACGCCCCCTGGACCCACCAGGGGAGCCGCCGCCAGGCCCACTCCTGCCGCTCCGCATGCGAGCTCGAGCACCCGCTCGCCAGGATGCGGCGCCGCGAGCTGCAACATCCGCGTGGTGACCTGAACGTGGTGCAAATCGACCGCGTCAGCTCGTTCCGCCCACGCTTGTGCGACCGAATCCCAGGCCCTGCGCGCGTGCGCCGTCTGATTCTCGACCGCGGAACCCGGCGGCTCAACGGCTCGAATCGGTTCTCTGGCGTATGTCGCGTTCATGTGGACCTCCTTCGGGTGCCCGGCTGGATGCCCCTTCATGGTGGTCTGTCGGCACGTTGTGCGCATCCGCAATTCCGCCCAAATCGGTACCTATCTCGTGCGCCACAGACCTCTGGCAATATGGCTTCGATGACCGCCTTCCTCGGCGGACCGCGCTGGCCGGAGCTCGACGCGGTCCTTGCCCGTGGCGACCTGCCGGGCGCCTTGCGCCTGGCTCAGGGCGGGCACGACGTGGACGCAGCCGAAAGGGACCTGGTGATCGGCATCTGTCACAGCATGTTCCACGAGAGTGACCGCGCCACCGCAGCACTGCTTGGCGCATTTCACGCCTTCGGCTCCGACCGCCCCGAGCGCGCGGCAGTAGCCGCCGTGTTTCTGGGTCGGCTGCACTTCTTCGTCCACGACAGTCCGAGCGTCGCCAACGGGTGGTTCGCGCGGGCCCGCAGTCTCGTCCGTGGACTGCCGGACTCGCTCGAGCACGCGCTCGCCAGCCTCCCACTACCGGGGTGTGATATCGCCGACGTCGGCCTCCTCCGCGACAATGCTTCCAGGGCGGTGGCGATCGCCCGGCGTCACGGCGATCGCAGCTTCGAGGCCAAGGCGCTGGCCGACCTTGGCACCGCCAACGTGTCGCTGGCGCTCATTCCCGAGGGAATGACGCTCCTCGACGAGGCGATGGCAATGGTCATGTCCGGCGAGGTGAGAAGCCCCTTCGCGTCCACCGAGGTCGTGTGCAACCTCCTCAGCTCGTGCGGCCGGGTCGGGGACATCCGGCGCGCGGACGAATGGACTCGCGCCGCCGACGTCCACCTCGGCATCGGCGTGGACCGGGGGCCGGCGTTCCTGTACGCGCACTGCAGATCCGCCTTCGGCCTGATCCTGTGCGACGTCGGGCGCTGGGATGAGGCCGAAGTGACCCTCCGCTTGGCCGCAGGACGAGCAACACGTGCCGGTCCGCGCAGCGAGGGGCAGGCACGTGCGGCGCTTGCTCAGCTCTTGGTCCTGCAGGGCCGCCTCGGCGACGCTGAGCGCATGCTGACCGATCGGCGCGACCACATGGACGCGTTGCTCCCGCTCGCCGAGCTCCACCTCGCACGGCACGAGCACGCTGAGGCGTCGGACGTCGCCCGTCAGGGTCTACGAGTCATGGGCGAAGACCGGATGCGCGCCGCACGCCTGCTGTCGACCTGCGTCGAGGCGGAACTCGCCCGGGGCAACATCGAAGCCGCCCGGTCGGCCTGCGCGGAGCTCGTCGCCGCGGCAGCGGGGTCGACGGTGGCCATCCTCCTAGCACGAGCGGCACAGGCGCGCGGCCGGCTGGCCGAGGCGGAAGGCGATGTCGACGCGGCGGTCACAGCGTGCGAGGCGGGGCTGCGTGCGCTGGCTGACGCGAGCTGGCCTCTGCTGCGTGCCGACCTGCACCTTTGTTTGGCCCGCGTCCTGGCGTCGACCGACTCGTCCGCCGCGCTGGCGGAGGCACGCGCGGCACACCTAGGGTATGAGCGCCTCGGATCGCCCGCGGCAGCGGCGTCTGCGGCGCTCCTGAACGCGCTCGGAGTTCCCGCCAACACACGCCCGCGCCGAGCCGATGCCACGCAGGCCCTGAGTCGCCGTGAGCGCGAGGTACTCGAGCTGCTGCGCGATGGACTCAGCAATGCCGACATCGCTGCCCGACTACACAACTCCGTGCGGACGATCGAGCATCACGTCAGCGCGATCCTTGGCAAGCTCGGCATGCGCAGTCGCGCCGAAGCCGCTGTCTATGCAGTCTCCCTTACGACGGTGGACTCTGCGGCAACGACCAGCGCGAGCGGGAGCGCCACCGTCTCCGCACCGCGCCCCGCTTGACCGTGAGCTGAGGCAAGCCGGCGCCCGTGTGCTCAGAATTGGTCCCGCAGTACCGGCGCGGATCCTCGCCGAAGTTGAGGGTAGGTAGTCGTTGCTAGGTCATTCCCGACCTGCTCCGAAGCAGGCCGCGACCCCCGATGAAGCCAACGGCGGCGCATACGAGTGCAGCACGCCGTGCCGCGCCAGCGCCGTTGGCCGCCTCGCGGGAGCGCCCACCGGAGAATCCCTCATGCGGGCTGATGTGGTCGACCCAGGGTTTGGAGGGTCACAGCGTGGGGCTCGTCCAAGCCTCTCGCAGGTGCGCTAGGTTGAAGAGTGCGCTCGCGCAGCAGCACGGGTGCGATGTCGGTGCCCGACCTCACCGGCGATTGGCGTTGTCAAGTACGCCTACACGGAGGTGGGTGAGTGGCCATCGTCGCCAGGCAGTTCGGCCGTCCGCGCGGAGTCTTAGGCCGACTCGTCGGTCGTCTTATGGTCCGCGGCAACGGCGACTTGAATCGGTGGGTGGTTGCACAGCTACGTTCTCAGTATCAAGGCGATGCGAAGCGCATCGTCGAACTCGCACCGGGACACGGGGTCGGCCTCGAGGCGGCGATCAGTGCCTTTCCGGCAGCCGAGTTTTGGGGAATCGACATCTCACCGGAGATGCTGTCACAGAGTCGCACGCCCAACCAGAAGCGCGTGGACTCCGGGCGACTTTCAGCGGATCTCCTGCCGCCGCTGTGCCACACGCAGACGCCAATCGACGGTCGGTGGCCTGTGGACGTTCACCACCGGCGGAGATGCTACCGGAGGTTGGCTCCAACTGTCTCGACGCCGACATCGCGGGCGAAATCTTCCGAGAGGCGCTGCGGTTTGCGCGCCGATAGGCTGCCGGCCATCGCCGGCGTCATCCTGCCGAGCCTGGAGGAAACAGGGTCGTGGTTAGCAGCTTCACGCACCAGTTCTTCCAGGAATCCGCCGACCATGCCCGGTCACCGACGAGCAGACCCCAGCTATCCTCCGTCGCCAGTGCATAGAGCAGATCAGCCGCAGTGTCCACACCAACGTCCTGCGCGAAGTGTGGTTTTGCCGCCAGCTGCGCAGCCACTGCGCGGACGCCTTCGTAGCGCTGTCGCTTGTTCTCCGCCAGCAGCACACCCACCTCACTTGCGGCAGCGGCCCGTATCACACCGTACAGGCCTTGCGTCCGGCTCAAGATCCCGGCCAACTCATCGACGAAAATTTCGATCGCCGCCAGCCCGGTTGGCGCCGACGCGAGCTGTGTGAACCAGCCGCGCTCGAGAAGTGGCAGTGGATTGGTATCCCCGACGATCGCGACGTCGAATGCCGCAGACAGGATGCCGAGCTTGCTGCCGAAGCCCAGGTACAGGCTCTGCACGGCGACGCCGGCCTCGACGGCGATGGCACTGACCGTGGTCGCTACGTAGCCGCCCCCCACAAACAGCCGGGTGGCGGCCTCGAGGATCCGCTCCCTGGTGGCGCGCGCTCGTTCTTGCCGCCTCGGGCGGAGCGGTCGGGCCGGCGAGGTGGTCACCGGTCGCCCTCTTGACATGGAGTCGTATCTAGAATCATATTATGTAACATCATTCTACCACTCTGAGGAGGTGATGATGGACAGGATGCCCGTCCGGGCCGGACCAAGGCCTGCCACCAGCAGGACGCTGCCCCACCAGCAACTCGATCAGCAACCCCCCAACGACCAGCTTCGCAACGCGCTCGCGGGGCGCGTCTTTGCTCTCGCCGGAGTATCAGAGGAGCCATCCGCCGTCTCCGTCCCAGGTGCGCGGGCACTTGTGCTCGACGCGGCGCTGGCCGCAGGCGCTCGAGACGCCTTCCTGGTGGGTCGCGAGTTCGCCCATCTGCATCCCGGTGCGGACCACAGCCTTCACATGGTGCTGCCCGAATCCATCGCCACGGCTGCCTGCGACGCCGGTTGGGCAGAACCGCACCCCCTCGCCACCTCCGGCCGGGTGCCGAAAACGCTTGTCATGGTCTTCGCTCCTCGGGACGATCAGGAGCTCGGCGTGGTTGCCGGACTGGTGGAGACCTCCTACCGCTATGCGAGTTCCAGCGGCGCGAAGGCAGACCGTTCGTGAATGCGATCAACACGCGCATCGAAGGGGTTCGACACGTGGCGCTCACCGTCAGCGACTTGGACCAGAGTGTGCGGTGGTATGTCGACGTTCTCGGGTTCGCCGAGCTGTTCCGCGAGACATACCCCGATCGCTCCACGGTGATCCTTCGTGTGCCTGACGGCAAGCTCGTGCTCGGTCTGGCGCACTTCGCGCATCAAGCCGATGGCACGTTTTCGCCGGCGCGGGTTGGTCTCGATCACCTTTGTTTCGCAGTATCCGACCGTCGCGAGCTGGACGCCTGGGTGTCTCGCCTCGACAACCATGGTGTGCTCCACTCAGGAATCATCGAGATGGCGACGAGCCCGATCGTCAACTTCAAGGATCCAGACGGCATCGCGCTCGCCTTTGCCATCCCGCCGCAGGCGTCTTAGTCAGACTTCAAGCAGCATCGTTGTCCCTCGCCAACAGCAATCTCGCCACTTTGTGGACAACGTGGACGCCGGTGTGGTCAGCGTTGAGCCCCGTGTCAATTGAAGGCAAGTACTTATTTACAGCCGCTTTCGACCCTCCCGAGTACAGATAGCAGTGCAAACCAGCCGAGCTCGCCGTCGGCATCAGCCGCGCGCGCTGCTCGAGGTGGGGCGGGATCAGCGGGGCGAGACCCAAGGTAGTCGACGAAGCACGCGCACGCGCACGCGCCGGCGCGACACGCTCATCGCCGTGCGCGACGCGCGAGAGTCGGGGACGGTCGACGATCAGCACGGTGCCTCGGTGAGTGACGACAACACCCGCATCGCGCAGTTCGCCGAGACTGCGAGATGTCACCTCACGTCCGGTGCCAGCGGCAACGGCGAGGCGACCCTGGCTGATGCGCGCCCGCGTCCCCGCGCCCGGCTTGGTGGTGGCCGACTCGAGAAGGTGGCCGGCGATCCGGGCGGTCATCGGTCCGTGCTCCAGGTCGACCAGGGCGATATCCACGTCGCTACCCCACCGGGCTATCTGCTTCGCGATGGGCCAGGCGAGGTTGGCGTGAAGCGCGGGACAGTTCCTGCAGGCGATTGAGGGAGAGCAACGCAACCGTGGCGTTCGTGACGGCCTCAGTACTCGTGTGAGCCCTGGGGCTCAGGGCGGCGGGGAGCCCGACCAGACCGCCGGGTCGCGCGTAACGCAGGGTCACCTGCCGCCCATCTGCGGTGCAGGTGTACACGCGCACGACGCCTTCGAGAATGGCTAGGAGCGGGCGGGCGGCCGCGGCCTCGTCCAGGACCGCCCCTGCGCTCGCGCGAAATCTCACTTCCATCGATGAGCTTCTCCCAGAGACCGGCTTCGATGAAGTGGTTGACGGGTGGAAGATTGCGCCACCCGGGGCAGGCGAGCTCCGCAGCTGTCGAGTACATTGCGCGAAGAGTGCACGGGGTCGACCGACTCCCCACAGCTCGGAGGCGTGCTGTTGGCCATCAAGTACCTGCGTAAAGACGAGCTGCCCGGGAACGAGGGCAGACGGGACTTCGTGGGCGCAAACCACGGCGGACTGCATGTTTCATGTTTGCTCGTCGACACTGCGCCGGGGGACGGACCCTCCCTCCACTGCCATCCCTACGTCGAAATCCTCATTGTCGTGGAAGGCTCCGGGACCTTAGACGACGGCAAGACCAAACGGGTCGCCGGCGCCGGTGAGATGGCGATCGTGGATGCTGGACAGCTTCATGGTTTCGTTAACTCAGGCGACGGCCGACTGCTTATGACCAACATACACCTGAGCCCCCGTATCGCCACTGAGTGGTTGGACGGACAGGACTCGACCTGAGCTCGTCACCAGCTCCGGAAAGGGCCGTGGCGCGCGATCGTGTCCGGGAGCTGAAGGCCGAGGCGACGAAGGCGGATGGGAAAGCGGGCTGCTTGCTGCGATCGCCAGGATGCACGAGCCGGATCGCTCCATCGCCAAGAAGGTCCAGGCTCTTATCACGGCCGCAGCACTGCCTCTCACGCCGAAACATGGTACGGAATGCCCGCGTACGCCAAGGACGGCAATGTGGTCTGTTGCTTCCAAAACGCAGGGAAGTTCAAAGTCAGATTCCAAACGCTCGGTTTCAGCGACAAGGCGAAAATCGACGACGGCGCCATGTGGCCGATTCAGTACGCGCTCAGCAAGTTGACTGCCACCGAAGAGGCCAAGATCACCGCGCTTGTGAAGAAGGCGGTGCGGTGAGGGCGCCGTCGCGCTCCCTTGGCGGCCGCGCCGGTGTAGTGACTGCCGCAACCCCCGGGCGCGCACCGTTCGCGCCATGAGCGTGGTCATCACGTCGTACAACACCCGCCTTTGACCCGGCGGATCGGACGCAGCCGCCCGTACCGCGCCGCGCCCGAGATCACCAGTCGAGGACCGCGGGCCTCCAATGCGGTCCTCGCGAGCGCGTCTCACAGGATCGCCGACCAGATCAAGCCGGGCACGGGGCCAGCGCGAAGCGGTCCGCGCGGTGAGACCGAACTCGCCGCCCATCTCTTCAACCGTGCGAATCCAGTCCCATAGCCCAGGCAGCGACTGCGGGGAGGAGTGGAGCGCGAATCCAGTCCGATAGCTCAGGCAGCGACCGCCGGGAGGAGTGGAGCGCGAATCCAGTCCCATAGCTCAGGCAGCGACCGCCGGGAGGAGTGGACCGCGCCGCGCCACCCGCAGCCGAAGCTCCGCTGCCGGCGACTGACGGTCGCTTGTCCACGCCGTACGCCGGAGCGATCCGCCGGTCCTGCCCCCGCCTCGCCCACGCGGCAAATCGGTGGCCCGGAATCGGATTGAGGCGCTGGGCGACGGTGTCCCGACCCGTGCAACTCCCCCGGTACCGGGGAAGACCGCCCGTTGCGGGCACGCCACGGTTTCACGGCCTCCAGGCCACGGCCTCCACTTCGAGAAGCAGTTCCGGGACAATCAGGCCGGCCACTTTCACCAGAGTGCTCGTTGGCGGCCGCTCAGGATCCGTGAACTCATCCCGAACCGAGCGCAGAACTGCCAACTCCTTCGTATCGGTCACGAAGAAGGTCAACTTCACGACATCGCGCCACGAGGCTCCACCAGCAGAGAGAGCCCTTCCAACGTTGAACAGCACAAGTCTGGTTTGCTGCTCCCAGTCATGGACGCCAACGACCTCGCCGTCGACATCGAGCGCAACTTGACCCGACGTCCACACCAACCGTCCGGCGGGGATTCCAACCACGTGGCTGTAACCTGGTGGCTGAGGAAGGTCGTCGGGAGAGAAGAATTCTGGCCGCACGACACGATCATACGAACGATCGTGTGCCAACATTCGTCAAACGACATCGTCGCTGCGACGGGGCCGGGAAGGGCTAACAGTCAGGGGTCCGGACAGGCTCCGCGGACCGACTCCAGTCAGGGCGCTGGTTGCATATTCACGGTTGCGTGCTCACCGATCCGCCCGACGGCCGACTCCGCCTGATCCGCTAACCGTCGACTCGCTCGAGATCGCACCGGTGATCGTCAAGGCGTACGGACTTACCAGACGAGAACGCGAGGCGACGGCGCTGGCCTTGCGGGGACGACCCAAGGCCACATGGCTGCGACCCTCGCATGTCAGCCGATACGTGCACGACCACCTGAAGTCCATCTATGAGAAGACCGGCGCCCCCAGCCGGCGAGAGTTCATCGCGCGGGTCTTCCAGGAGCAAGTGCAGCCCCTAGCCGAGGCATGCGCCGTGGGCTCCGACGGCTGGAGCTTCGACTGATCCGCTGTTGGCGGCATCGACCCCGCCGATGGGGGATGGATTTTGCGAGCTCGGCGATCGAGCATGCAATACCTACCTGCCACCGGTCGATGCAGGAGTGATGGCGATGACTGAGGCAATCAGCACCGTGGTGCGTAGCGGACAGGGGCTATCCCTGCATGGTGGGGGCTCGGGGACCGACTTCAAGCTCTGGTCGGAGGCGACCGGAGGCATCCTCTCCGTTGTCGAGCACCCGATCGATCCAGGGGTGCTGGTTCCGCCCCACATCCACAGCCGGGAGGACCAGACCTCCTACGTCATTGAGGGGGAGGTAAACATCCTCGTCGGCGAGGACGTGCTCCGATGCACAGAGGGGAGCTACGTCTTCAAGCCGCGCAATATTCCACACACGTTCTGGAATGAAGGATCCGTGCCGGCCCGCCTCGTCGAGATCAGTACGCCAGGCGCAGTAGAGGCCCTGACTCTTGTCCCCGTTCGTGTGGGGGTTGCCGATCCAGAGACCTACGCACGGGAGCAGGGAGACGATTCGCGCCGCCCTAGGCTATCGAATGTGTGGTCGCGCCACGTCGGGTGAGCCCGCCCTTGGTTGCCGGACGGATGGCGTGCGGCGCAGGACTCCGATCGACCGACCAGCGCCGGCCTATGGTCCCCGAGATTCGGTGACCGACACGGGCGGCGGGAGCCGCAGTGAGAAGACGCTGCCATCGCCGGGTGTGCTCGAGACGAGGTCCAGGGATCCATTCTGTCGTTGCGCCAGGTGGCGCGCCACATACAGGCCGAGCCCCGTCCCTGGCTCCCGTGAGCGGTCCTGGACTCGGACGAAGCGCTCGAAGATCCGCTCCTGCATCCCTTCCGGAATCCCTTTGCCCTCGTCGGAGACGACCAGTTCAACGTCCTCACCGGTCCGTATCGCGACGCGAACAACGGGAGGTCGCGGCGAGTAATTGATCGCGTTGCCGATGAGGTTGTCGAGGATTGTGTCGATGAAGCCCGGATCGCCCAGGACGCGGACCGGCTCCGCGTCGCCCGAGACCGATAGGTGGCCACGCCGCAGGGTGATGGCGGCCTCGGCGCGGTCCACCGCCGCCCGAGCGCGCTCGGTCAGATCCACGACCTCGTGGCTCGCGGTGAGCGCACCGGATTCGAGCTTGGCGGCGGTGAGAATGTCGGTGATCAAGGTCGACGCTTCTTGCGCCTTCTGCAGGATCGCGTGGAGCGGCGTTCTGTAAGGATGCTCGTCCGCGTCCGGCAGCTCGTGGAGCAGGAGGTCGGCGTACCCCATGATCACGCTCATCGGTTGGCGCAGCTCATGGACGACCATGCTCACGAACTCGTCGATCGCCTGCCGCGACGAACGGGCCTCCTCGTACGCCGCGACCATCTCAGCCTCACGCCTCTTTCGGTCGGTGATGTCGAGGACGAAGGCGATGAACAAGGTGACGCCTTCCACCCGAGCCGCTTCGGAAATGCGCAGCTCGACGGGAAACTCGCGACCGTCGCGATGGAGCGCGCTGAGCTCGAGCACCTGTCCGAGGACCTTGCCCTCCCCTGTCTCCCGGAAGTGCTTCAAGCCGGCGTTGTGGTCGTCTCGATAGTTGGGCGGGACAATGAGGGTCACAAGCGACGCCCCGACCGCCTCGGCCGCAGACCAGCCGAAGGTCTCCTCGGCGCGGTGGTTCCAAGCGTGCACCACCCCGTGCTCGTCCATGGTGACCACAGCCGCAAGAGCGGCCTCGATCAGGGTCGGCAGCAGCCGTTCGGCGGCTGCGCCGTCCACCCTCTGGATGGCCTCGCCCCTGTTCGTTCCCTCCCCCTCCTTGGAGCCCGCGCTCACACGCTCCCTCCGACGAGCCGACCTCAGTGGTCCGCCGTCCGGCGGCCATGAGAACCTCGCCAAACATAGCATCCGCGCCCTCGGGCGGCCCCGAGTGTGACCACATCGTCAGCACGCGCAGCGTTCGACGTACGGGGGGCATCGCCCGTGAGGGCCTCGCACATCGGCAGATCGTAGGCACGGGTGCCACCAGCCAAGGAGCTGCCAGCGCCGAGTCGCCGTCAGTCGCCCCAGTCCCGCAGGCCCAGTCGCCAATTTCGCCCGAGCGACGCGTCGGATAAGCGGACAGGCCTAGTCGCAGGCCCTTCCGGCGCTGCGGCATTTGCCCACCAGGTTGATCTGCGACCGCAGCGTACCCGCGCCGCGAAGGGTGGTTAGCTGGAGGACCGATCTGTCTTGTAGGTCTCCAGTCGGTGCAACTTCCAGCTGTCCTGTTCCATTGCGGGAAGGGCGGCCACCGCTTCCTGGAATTTCGGTGACCCGTAGAACCGACCGGCGTGCTCCTCCGATTCCCAAACGTCGACGACCCGCCAACCGTCGGAGGTCGGACCGGCGATGTGGGAAATGATGCCCTCGGGCTCCGGTGCGTCGAGCTCGCCGCGATCGATCCCCCGCATCACCTCGTCGTACTGCGCCGCGTCTGCCCCTTTGGCCTCGAACAGAAATGCGACAGCCATGCCACACCCTCCAGCTCAGCGGATCATGCGAGGTTCATACACTCCTATTAGGAGTAATGTCAAGAGATGCGCCGAACGGCCACGACGGCCAACGCCATCCTCGGGCTCCTTGCTCTGCGACCCCGCTGGGCGAGCTACGAGATCACTAAGCAGCTGCGCCGCAACATGCGGTTCTTCTGGCCTCGAGCCGAGAGCCGCATCTACGAGGAAACCAAGGGCCTAGTGGCCAAGGGCTACGCTCGGATCGACCGCGAGCATGTGGGCCGGCGCGCCCGCACCGTCTACTCCATCACCCCGGCCGGTCGGCGGGCTCTGCGGGAGTGGCTCGCCTCCCCACCAAAAGGGACTGCCCTCGAGTGCGAACCTCTGCTTCGCGTATTCCTGTCGGATCTCTCCACGCGCGCACAGCTCGATGCCGCACTAGAACAAGCCAGACGTGACGCGCACGCGATCCTCGACGTCGGCCGAGCGGTGGGGCCCGAGTACCTCGCGGGCACCGCGCCATTCCAGGACCAGGTGCACGTCCGGGCGTTTGTGTTCGACTTTCTCTCGCACCACGCGCTGATGCTCATGGACTGGGCGGATCGGACCGAGGCGGCCCTGGATGCCTGGACCACACGACCCGCGGATCGTGTCGAGCTCGCGTGCGGCGTCATTGCCGCCAACCTCGCCGAGTACCCGGCGGCCGCCGACTAACAAGCAGTGGCTCACGGACTGACGTTCAGTCGTCACGTGAGCCCCGCCGACGGCGCGGTCTCAGAGCTGAAGGTCCGCTATGGAGCCTCGGCTCTGCGCGCGAACCGCGCGCCCGGCGGCGCATCCGGTCCGCGCCGGTGAGTCGGTCCGACGATGGCATCACGAGGGCGCGTGTCGCGGCTGCACGTCAACCACCGCCAGATGCGCCAGCGCGGTACGAACGAACAACTCGCACATCAGCCCTATGGCGGATTCGTCGATGTCGAACGTGGGGCTATGGTGCCCGGGGGCGCCCGGCCCCCCAGCTCCGACCAGGAAGAAGGTACCGGGCAGGCGATCGCAGTATCGCGCCCAGTCATCGCTTGCGGTGATGTAGCCAGTGTTGATGGACGCCGCGCGACCGGTGGCTGTGATCGCCGCCTCCACCACGTCCGCCTCGCGCTTCGCGTTGACGCTCACGGGCGTGGAGGCTGTCACTCTGAATTCGCACATGGCGCGAAGCGCTGAGCACACCCCCCTCGCCACGGTTTGGATGCGTTCGAGTGCGCGCTTCCGGATATCCTCGGACAACCAGCGGATGTTGCCCTGCAATGTCACCCTGTCGGCCACGATGTTTGGCGCGCTGCCACCATTGATGGCAGTGATACTCAGCACCAGCACTTCCTTCGGTCCGGTCTCACGAGCGACAATCGACTGCAGGGCCGACACCAGCTGAGCGGTCGCGAGGATTGGGTCGATCGTGGAATGCAGCATGCCGGCGTGACCGGCACGCCCGACGACGTCGAGCTCGAAGAAGTCAGCCCCCGCAAGGACCGGACCGGCCACGTTGAGCACCGTCCCGAACGGAAGGGGCGCGAACACATGGCCGCCGAGCACGCGGTCGACGCCGTCCAGCGCCCCATCATCGATCATCGCACGGGCGCCCGACAGGGTTTCCTCCGCCGGCTGGAAGCAGAAACGAACGGTTCCCGCCAGGTGGTCGCGCAGCTCGGCCAGCCCAATTGCCGCTCCGATCGCAGCTGCTGTGTGCGCATCATGGCCGCACGCGTGCATCGCACCCGCGCACCGCGAGGCGAACTCCCGTCCGGTCGCTTCTGTGATTGGTAGCGCGTCCATGTCGGCGCGAATGAGCAGCCGCGGACCCGGCATTGCACCTTCGAGTTCGGCCAGCACTCCCGTGCGGCCGACACCTCGGCGCACTGCCAGGCCGAGGCTGGTCAGGGTCTCGGCCACCCGCGCGCCGGTCTCGTGCTCGTCGAAGGCGAGCTCCGGGCTGCGATGGAGGTCGCGCCGGAGCCGGATCAGATCCGGCTCCAGCTTGGCGACCATGGGGGTGACCGCGTCAGCGAGGGTGGCCACGGAGCGCGGCGCCTCCATTTATGCTGGCGCGCCCTGCGGACTGGGAAGCAGTCCGAGCTGCTGAAGCTGGGAGAGCTGGTCCACGACGTGCCAGTGCTCGGCCATCCGGCCGTCTACCAGGCGGTGGAAGTCGATGCCCGCGATCTCGTACGGACGGTTGGTGGGCGGGATGCCCATGAACTCACCGGACTGGGTGCCCCGGGAACGCCAGCGCACCGCCACCCGGTCACCCTCGGCGACGATGTCCTCGATCTTGAAGGTGCAGGGCGAGAAGGCACTGAGCAGGGCGCTGGCTCGAAGCTTCAGCTGCTCCCGCCCGTTGCCCATACCTGGAAAGGGGTCGTTCTCGATGTAATCATCGAGTGCGATCTCGTCGAGCACCGCAACACTCCTACCGTTGAGCACCTCGTCGTAGTAGCGGCGCACTATCGCCCGGTTCTGGTCTGTGGTCATGATTTGCCTCCTCATGGCTGAATGGTTCCAATACAGAGAGCATCGCGGGGCGTGACTGCGTTGACCATGACGTCTGCCACCGTCTCGGCCACCGGCTCGCCCACCGGGTTGGGTTCCTAATGCCCGATCGGCCGTCGCTCAGTCTCGCGGCGCGAATCCGGGGCTTGCGCGTACGGGCTCAACTCACGCAAGCGGAGCTTGCTGAGCGAGCCCGCGTGAGCGAACGCACGATCAGTGACATCGAGCGCGGCCTCAGGCGGGGTGTCTACGCCGTCACGGCACGGCGCCTCGCCGAAGCATTGGACGTGCCAGATGGCGAGCGTGCCGACTTCGAGGCCTCAGCCCGGGGGCGGCAGGCGACGAGGCAGGCGGGGTGGACCTCCGGCTTTGAGGCCATGCGGCGCACCCGGCTGGTGGGCAGGGAGCGCGAGCTCGAGACACTGTCAGAGGCCCTTGCGTCCGACGACGTGCGACTCGTGACCATCACCGGACTGGGTGGAATCGGCAAGTCGCGGCTGGCCGCAGAAGCATGTGCCGCCCTCGAACGGGATGAACCGGGCCACGTGTTCGTCGTACTGCTCGCGGCGTTGCGTGACCCTGGCCTGGTACTTCCCACCATCGCTCGCAGCCTCGGCATCGCGGAAGCGGGCACAGGTGTTTTAGCCGACCTTGCCCATTACTTGATCGGTCGTCGTGCACTGCTGGTCCTGGACACCTTCGAGCCGGTTATCGAGGCGGCGATGTCCGTGGGAGAACTGATCGACCGGGTGTCTGATCTCACCGTGCTGGTCACGAGCCGCGCTCCGCTTCGGCTTCGTGGCGAACGCGAGTTGCCGATCGGTCCGCTCCCGGTGCGGCCTCGCGGTTTTCCTGGCGGTGACCGGTTTCCTGCAGAGGCGCTTTTCGAGGAGCGTGCCTCTGCAGCACGACCCGGTCTTGTGATGGACGAGGCATCGAAGGACATGGTGGCGGAGGTGTGCCGTCGGCTATCTGGCGTGCCCCTGGCCCTCGAGCTGGCTGCGGCGAGAGTGCGGCACATGTCGCTTGCAGCATTGCGGGCACAGCTGGACGACCCGCTCCGGCTGTTGACCGGCGGCGAGCGCGACCTGCCGGAGCGGCAGCAGACGATGAGCGCCACCGTCGCATGGAGCCACGATTTGCTGTGGCCCGAAGAACGCATCCTCTTCCGGCGCCTTTCGTGCTTTGCCGGGGGCTGGACACTGGAAGCCGCAGAAGGGGTTTGTGTCGACGAACAGCTTGCCAGGTCCCGCGTCCTTGAAGCGCTCGGGCGGCTTGCCGAGCAGGGGCTGGTGATGCCCGACGAATTCGAATCAGCGCAGCGCTGGGGGATGCTCGACCCTATCCGGCATTTCGCCGCCCGTTGTTTGGCGGAGGCTGGCGAGCAGGAGCTTGTGAGCCAGCGCCAGGCGCAGTTCTTCGCGAACCTCGCCGAGCGAGCGGAACCGGAGCTTCGAGCCGGCGCCCAGTCGACTTGGCGGAGAGTGCTGCGCGCGGACTCCGACAACGTGAGGACAGCCCTGCGGTGGGCTCTCGAATCCGGGGACGCCGACATTGCGCTGCGCCTCGTAGCGGGCATGTGGATGTTCTGGCGGTTGGAGGGAGCGTTCGGAGAGGGAAGTTCGTGGCTCGAGAGTGCCCTGGCCATGGATGCCTCGATGGGGTCGCCGCTCCGGCTTCGCGCCATGTGGGGCACTGCTTGGCTCGCGTACCAGCGGGGCGACTACGAGCGTGCGATCGCGCTGGGGAATCAGCTCGAAGCCCTCTCGCGTGAGAACGGGCAACCCCTTGACCGGCGCAACGCGCTCACGATCATCGGCCACGTCGCCACCGCACGCGGAGGCGCGGTGGAGGCGATTGCGCCTTTCCAGGAGGCGGTTGACATATCCCGCGCGGAGGGCGCCCGATGGCACCTGGCAACCTCCCTCCTGAACCTCGGGATGGCGTTGCTGCACTGCGGCGAGGTGGCTCGCGCGGAGGAATCTCTGCATCAGGCGGTCGCGGGGTTCAAGGCGCAAGGTGATCGCCACTTTGTGGCGCGGACGATCATCCAACTCGGGTATTTGTCGATCGTCGCAGGCGATTTCGACCGCGCGGCCGCCCGCTTCAGTGAAGCCATGGAGGCATTTCGCGACCTAAATGAGACCTGGGGGATAGCCGACATCCTTGAAGGCACCGCCGCAAACTTCGCTGCGAGAGGCGATGCCGAACGAGCGGCAGTCTTGAGCGGCGCGGCGCTGTCCGCGTACGCAACGATTTCCACGAGCAGCCTGGGGCCGGACCGCGCCATTTCGCGGCCGCTCCTGGAGCAGGCGCGCGCGTCGCTTGGCGACGAGAGTTGGGAGTCGGCGGTGAGCCGCGGGCGCTCGATGTCACTCGAAGCCGCGACCAGATTCGTTCTGGCGACGTAGCTTGAGGGTTCGACTCTGTACCTGCCGGGGGGTGCCGCTCAAACGCTATGGCGACTTCATCGCCGGGACGGCCCACGACGTCGCTCAGATGTGCATCCCACGATGTCAGCGCTGCGGCAGGCGCACCCAGCAGGGCGCGTGCCCCCAACGGGGTTAGCGGCACCTGGACACCCCACTGGCGCCCGGGATGGGTGATCAGGACCGGTCGGGTGTGAAGGCCACCGATCAGTGCGTCATAAGCCATCGGAGCCTGGCGCGGATCGGCGTGGGCTGCGAGCCGGAGCGGCTCATCGACTGTGACGACCAGCGTGAGATGACACCCTCGCGCCACCGGAGGTTGAACTTTCTCCGTCGGTGCCGCCGTCGCCGCCCGCCGTGCCGACGACCGCGCTGTCTGGTTGGGACGCGTAGGCTGATCGGCAATGACGGCACCTCCCCAGGCGTTGACGGCATCCGAGCGTCATACCCTCGTGCACCCGACGACTCGCCGACGTGGCCGCCTCACGCTGTTCCGCCACATCGGCCCCGGCCTGATCACCGGCGCCGCTGACGACGACCCATCGGGAATCGGGACCTACTCCCAGCTCGGGGCGCAGTTCGGGCTCGCGATGCTGTGGACGGTTCCCATATCGCTGTTTCTCGCAGCGGCAGTCGAGGAGCTGGCCGGGCGTCTCGGCCTGGCGGGGCGAGAGGGCCTTGCCTCGCTCATCAAGAAGCATTTCGCCGCGCCGGTTCTGTACTTCGCCGCGCTCCTCGTAACAGCTGCCAACACCTTCAACCTCGGCGCCGACCTCGGCTCCATGGCCGCCTCGTTGCGCTTGGTAGTTCCGGTCCCGTTCGTCCCGCTTCTCATCACCATCACGGCCGTCGTCCTGGTGCTGGAAGTGTTCATCCAGTATCACCAATACTCCCGGCTGCTCAGGTTTCTCACCCTCTCGCTCTTCGCATACATCGCCGTCCTGGCTGTGGTTCACGTGGACTGGCGCGCGGTCATCACCAATCTGGCGGTTCCGCATCTCAGCCTGAGCAAGGCCTACCTGGGCGGCCTCGTGGCCATCTTCGGAACCACGATTTCTCCCTATCTGATGTTCTGGCAGTGCAGCGAAGAGGTCGAGGAGACCGAGGATCTCCGGGAGACGGCGCAGCAACCGAGCCGTCGCCGGGTATCAGGGATGCAGGTTGATGTGATCGTCGGGATGACGACAGCGGTGCTCATCATGTTCGCGATCCTGGTGTCGGCTGCATCGACGCTCGGCGCTCACGGGATCACCAACATTGGGACGGCCGACCAGGCCGCGCAAGCCCTCAAGCCAATCGCGGGCGACTTCGCCGGGCTACTGTTCGCCCTGGGGATCGTGGGCACCGGAGCCCTCGCCGTGCCCGTTCTCGCGGGCTCGACGGGGTACGCGTTAGCCGAAGCCTTCAATTGGCACGAAGGGCTGTCAAAGAGCTTCCGACAAGCTCGCGGGTTCTACATCGTGATCATTGGTTCGATGGTCGTCGGCTTGCTGATGAACTTCATCGGTCTCAACCCGATAAAGGCATTGGTCTACTCGGCGCTCTTGAATGGCCTGGCCGCGCCGCCGTTGATCCTGCTAATGCTGATCCTCGGCAACCGGCAGAAAGCAGTGCGCGGCTTCCGAAGCGGCCGGGTATCGAACGCCCTGGTCGGCCTCGCTTTCCTGCTGATGGCCGGGCTGCCGATCGCGTACCTGTTTGCCACCTGACGCGCCACGAGTGCGCGTAAGTCGCGCCTCCGGCATCCCAGTCGATCAGGAATTTGGCAGCGCACGGCGCGACCAGCGCTCGCGCCGCGGCGGGGGCATGGGCGCTGGTGCCACCCAATCACCCAACAGGCGAACCGCGATTGGAGGTGCGCGCCCTGCGGCCAAACCTTTCTTCCGCAACCAGTACTTGCGGCTCGACAGCTTGAGGTACCGGACGATGGGCGACCCGCACCCCGTAGGGGCTCCGCTGATCGAGTGCGCCGAGTCCGGCACCCCTGGTCAACCGGGCGCGCATCGGGCCTCAGCCGGGGGCTGAATCCTGCCCTCTCCACGGGCGTCTGACGACGCCATTGTGGTGCGCGACAAGCTGTCGAGGTGGCGCGCCTCACCCGAGGCCGCCTCCGCAGACTGGGCGTGCGCGCACCGGGTCTACCGCATCCTGGGGCGATTGCGGCATGTTGTGATCAGCGTGGACGCCGGTGATCAGCGTGGGTTCTCGTGTGACACGGGCTACCCAACGACTGTCGCAGTCGCTGCCGCTTCCGTGTGCCGAGACCGCTCGGTCGTAGAACCCGTAGGCTTGCGTCTATGAACTGGTTGGCATTCACCGAGACCGTGGTGACGTTGTTCGTCATCGTCGATCCTCTCGGGACAGTGCCAATGTTCGTGGCGCTCACCGCTGATCGGGCACCGGCGCAACGCCGCTGGGCCGCCGTCCAGTCGGCAGCGGTAGCGGGTGTGCTCATAGCGATCTTCGCGCTGTTCGGACGCATCCTCCTGGGTTACCTGAACGTCTCCATCCAGAGCCTTGCAATCGCCGGCGGCCTGCTGCTGCTCCTCGTAGCGCTCGAGATGTTTCGGGGTCATGCTGTGCATCCGACCAGCAACGTCAACATAGTATTGGTGCCGCTCGCCACCCCGTTGCTCGCTGGTCCAGGCGCGATCGCCGCCGTCATGGTCCTCGCCAATCGCCACACCGACTTCGCCGGCCGGCTCGGCGTAACCCTCGGGGTGGTGGCCGTGGTCGCCGCCGTGGCGGTCATCCTGCTGCTGGCTGGCGTCCTTGCCCGATTCCTTAGACCGGCGGTCGTCGACTTCCTAACCCGTGTACTCGCGCTGCTGCTCTCCACCATCGCTGTCCAGCTGGTGGTTGATGCGGTGCGGGCATTGACCGTTGGTGTCCACTAGCGAGATGTGGGCGCTCGACCCCACCGCGCACTGGTCGATAGGGCTCCGCACGGACGCCCGAGCGGCCTCTCTGTCCCGACGACCGGCTTCGCAGCTTTGGCAGTCGGCGTCCCCACAAAGTTCATCGTCGTTGTGATTCGATGACCGCAGGATGTTCGGCACTAGTGCGCCTCGCCAGTGCCGAAGATCCTGTGGTCGCTCGGCCCGAGTCAGGCTTGCACGGTGTCGGCGCCACACGCAGCCTAGAGCCGCCGCGCCTCCTGCTGCGCGTAGAACCGGCGCCAGATGAGGCGATGGACCGGGATCCATCGGGGAATGTCGCGCAGCCCGGGGATGAACGGCACGAACACCAGCGCCAGGCTGAGCACTCCCATGGTCAGCACCACGAGCAGGTCGACGTTCGCGGAGGTGTTGTACGGCGGGATCTGATACCACATCTGGAAAAGCCACAGCCACGCCTGGCCGGGGTAACGCCCGGTCTCATTCATGACGCCCCACTGGGTGCCGAGCAACTTCTGCTGCTCCGCCAGGCCGGCGAGATGGCCACCGTCGCCCATGAACAGTAGTGGGGCGGTGTAGTCGGTCTGGTAGAAGGTGCTCGTGCCCGCGAGCAGGAGCCCGTCCAGCCCTCCGCTGCGCGCCACCGCAAGCTCGCTGCGCATGAGCGTGGGCACCGGCCCGTAATCACCGTCGGGCACGGTTATGGTGGCGCCGTCGGTGGTGGCGCTGCCGAGCGCTGTCGTGTACGCAGTGAGCCACGCGGTCTGCTTGTCAGACGTGCCACTGGTGAACGCGTTGAGCGCGGACGCGAGGGTGACGTCACCCACCGATGCCTTCTTCAGCGGGTCGAGCACGAACTCGTTGACGCTATCCACCGGCTGATGCACGCCGAGCCATTCCTCCGGGTGCAGGATCCACCAGCTCTGGATCGAGGCCGTGCCGCTGTTGTAGGGCGGTCCGTACTGGGCGCTGAGGCTGGCGCCGGCGAGCTCATCGGTGGCAGTGGTGACGAAATCGACGGGGTCCTCCTGCGCCCAGCGCTGGATGGTGTCCGGCTTGACGTCGGGCGATGAGAGCACCGCCGACAGGCCGACGACGAGGACGGTGATGACCGCCATGGCCACTGCAAGCTCTTTGAGAAGGTCATAGCGAACTGTGCGAAATCCAGCGGGGTCCGGGCCCGGACGCGAGCGAAACCTCACGATGGCGTGCGCAGAGCAGTCGTGTCAGGCGTGACGTCAGCTTCGTTAGCGCCGAGCGGCGCCACGATGCCGCGCAGCCGCACCTGGATGACGTGCAACACAACCAGCAGCGTCACTGCGATTGGCAGGAGCATCACGTGCAGCCCGTACATCTGCCCGAAGTTGAGCGGGTTGAAGAAGGCGCCGGCCCCGGTGGCGTTGATGGCGTCCTTGGCGTTGACGGCGATCCACTGCGCATCGAGGTTCTGTTGCGAGATGTAGCCGGTGAAGGCGGTGACGATGCTGATCAGGAAGATGACCGCGCCCACCATCCATGTTGGCGCTCTGCCGTCGCGCCAGCTCGCTGCCCAGTACTGCCCCCAGAGGTGCAGCACCATGAAGATGAAGAAGAGCTGCACGCTCCAGAAATGGAGACTGTTGACGAAGCGACCGCTGGTGGAGACATGCCACCACGTCGGTCCGAAGAACGCGAGGACGACGCCGCTGAGCACGACCCACACCAGCGCCGCGATGGTGACGACGCCGAAGACGTACACCCACGAGCCGATGTAGTACGGCTGGCGCGTGGGCAGCAGCTTATGGATGGGCAGCCGGCGTTCTAGCCACCGTGCTGCGGCACCGGTCCAGCCTCCTCGGTCAGCGGCCGGGTCGGTCGCTCCAGCTGCCACGGCCAATTCGGCGTCACCCTTCCTCGGAGGCCCGCCGAACCGGCTCATCGCGGTATCACCTCGTCGTCGTGCACAGCCCCGTGGCCTGGGAAGGGCACCACCAGGGCGAGAACGAAGATGAGCACCATGACCCCGATGACCACCAGGTTCGGCAGCGAGATCTGGATGAAGCCCCACTGGAAGTAGGGAGCCGGTCCGTCCATGGTTTCCCCTCTATGCCGTGATGTTCGGGCGGCGCGAGACACGCGGCCGCCTCACCGTACACTGACCGCGGCCGGTTGGAGACTGCTAGTGCCATTGTCCCCAACCGACCTCTGCGATGTTGGTCCCAGCGCGAGAGCAGTGTGCCCGCGATCAGACGGATGGACCGCCGACCCACGCTAGCGGGCATCCACGGCCGCGGTCGTCCCTCCGTACCGAGAAGATGAAGCCGTTTCGCCGGGGTGCCCCGAAGGGGAATGACTCACTTGGCCGCGCAGGGGAGCGCGCCGGCTACGACCTGGGGGCAATCCTCGTCGTCTGTGGGCCCGGGACGGAGATCCAGGAGGCGGCGGGTTGCGCTGACCCACGATGCCGAAAAGTCGATCGGTCGAGTCTGCAATGCGCTTCACGAAGTGGACTTTCCCCAGAGCAGGTTCGCATCGGCCGAGCCCGCTGGGACGCGCAGGGCATGGTGGGCAGGCGCCGACGGGGAGAGCCAGCAGCCGCTCGAACGAGAGGGGCTCAGGTCCACCGGCGACCCGCATTCCGGCCAGTTTGGTGCGCGCGAGAGCACGTCAGCCGCGCACTATTGGCGAACGATCAGCACAGCCTCAGTGAGGGCAAACGCTGCCCCGCAGGGCGGGTAGGTGTAGCACTCGCTGGTGGTTCGGACTGTCACCGTTCCGGGAGTAACAGCCCGGAAGCGAGCGTGCGCTCCGCCACCGGGGTCATCCCCCTCCTCCTCGACAGTGAGGACGGAGGGCACCGACAGCGTGGGGATCGACCAGCAGAACGGTGCCTGCTCGTCTGGCAACTCGACGTCGACCCTTGTGCCGACCGTGATCTGGTACTGGGCAGGGGGGACGCTCGACAACTCCGCCGGGCCTAGCTTGAGCGTGTCTCCAGTCACAACCACGGGTATCGAGGTTGCGGTTAGCGGGGGGGTTGCAGGGGGCGAGCCGGTCGTCGGCAGTGGCGACGGGACGACGACCGCGTCGGGTGCCTGCGCCGCCGCTGTTTGACTCGATTGCCGGTGCTGCTGCTCGCTCGCAGCCGCGCTCTGCGCCGCGGCGCAGTTTGGAACGCCAGGTGGTAACGATGGTTGTGCGACTGCTGGGATGGACCCGTGTGGTGGCATCGTCGGGGTCGACCCGCAACCGACCGCGCTCATCAGGACGCAGCCCGTCGCTAGGAATCCCGCAGCGGGACCTCGCGAGCCCACCATGCAGTGAGTTTACGGGAGACAACCGACCCCCGCCCGCACAACCGCACGGTCCGTTTTATCGGAGCCAAGTTCGTTCGGCCGCGGACCTGCTCCGCGGCGGCGGTCGTAGCCAACACGGACGTGCCCCGTCCGATCTGGTGGTTCGCGGGCCGACGCCCAACAGAATGCCGCCAGCTCGCCAAGACACCTGACCAGAGAGCCGACACGATTCCGCCACGATGGCGACCATCTGGGGCCAGCGACCAATATCGCGCTCATGGCTCGCGACGATCCCGGCGTCGCGGTGGCAGTACTTGCCATCGAAAGCCCTTCTCTCACAGACGGCACTTGTCATGCTGACGTTTCTCGTACTGGGGTCTGGTCACCTTGACCCCTGTCCCAAATTCAACGTCGACTCACCTTGCGGATTTGGTGACCTCCTGCCCCGCGACGCGCTGCTGGTCGGCGGCGCGCTGACGGCGGCGCTGGCAGTCCTCTGGGCGGCGCGGCGACTCGTACGGTGGTCTCGGGCTGCGTGGGTCGTCGGCGTTGCTGGCGCAGTTCATCCTGCTGGCTGGCATGTATCGCTGGTACTGCAGACAAATTCGGCGCGTTCGAGGCGTTCTGGCGACTCTGTTAGTGGCCGCGCTGGGCTTGGCTGGCCTTGGTGTCTGCGCAAGCCTCACGTTCGGCTCCCGTTCGGCGGAGCCTAACACCCCTTTACAGGGGGCTGGCTTGTCCGGCGACGGCCATTGCTGTCAGGTTTGACCTTGGCTCGTCGGAGCAGGTCTAGCGTTAGTCGCCCGCAGGTCGAGACCGGTTGCGCCGGGCGTGCGGTGCTCCCTTGCGATGAGATGCGAGAACGACCATCGACTATTCTGAACGGCTGGACTGGCCAAGTTCCCGATCGGCGGTAAGGCAAATAAGGAGGAGAGGAAAGATGAAGAAGAACACGATCTGCCTGTGGTACGACCATGACGCGGAAGAGGCCGCGCACTTTTACGCCCGGACCTTTCCCGACAGTACAGTCAACGCGGTGCACCGGGCGCCGTCCGACTATCCAAACGGCAAGGCCGGCGACGTCCTGACGGTCGACTTCACGGTGTGCGGCGTGCCGTGCCTTGGCCTCAACGGCGGGGACACGTTTAAGCACAGCGAGGCGTTCTCCTTTCAGATCGCCACCGATGACCAGGCGGAGACAGACCGTTACTGGAATGCGATCGTGGACAACGGGGGCGCGGAGAGCGCGTGCGGCTGGTGCAAGGACAGATGGGGCCTCTCGTGGCAGATCACGCCGCGGGTCCTGACCGATGCGATGGCCAGGGGCGGCGATGTGGCGAAGCGCGCGTTCCAGACGATGATGGAGATGCAGAAGATCGACGTCGCCAAGATCGAGGCGGCGGTGCGCGGCGAGGCGGCGCCAGCATGAGCCTCTAGCCATACCGGTTGGCTCTTCGTCACGTCTCGGCCACGGTATTCCGTCGGTCTGTGTTGCCGACTCCATCGCCCTGGCGAGCGCCTGGGCGGTCAGATCGGCCCGTGGTGAGCCCATCAGGCCCGCGGATTGCGCCGGCCGCGAGGCCGACTCCTCCGACAACTCCCACTGCAAGGAGCGCTGCCGCAGTCGCGCCGGCGACAAGGCGGCCGTGGCGCGACACCCTGTGCGGCCTTTGTGTTCATGGGGAGAACCCCACTAACCGACGCCATGTCAGGTCGTCTCCGCCACGATGAGGCTGAATGGCCCCGCCAGCGGGCGGTGCTCGACGTAGCGCCAACCGGTTGCCTCCAGCCATGCTCGAAACTCGTCAACGCTGTAGACGTCGCCGCCAAGCTGCACCGCGAATTCGCCAGCCATGAGCGCTGCACCCACGGGCTCGGTGTGCCTTGAATCGGTCCAGAAATCAAGCGCCAGAAGCCGGCCGCCCTCCGTCACGGCGTCTCGGGAACGACGAAGAACCGCCCGGTTGCGCTCGCCGTCGAAGTAATGCACCACGTTGGCAAGAAGCAGGACATCGTGTCCGCCTGGGTAGGCGTCCTCGAGCACGTCACCCGCCACCGTCGTGATCCGGTCCGCGAGGCCCGCGGCGGCTATTGACTCCCTGGTCATGGGAACCACACTGGGAAGGTCCAGGACGGTGGCTTCGATCTTTGGGTACCGGGATGCGATGGCGCAGCTGATCGAGCCGCTGCCGCCGCCGATGTCGAGCAAGCGCCTGTGACCGGAGAAGTCATAGCTGGAGGTCAGAGCCTGAGCCGCCCCCGCGGTAATGGCTTCCACGCCGGCCAAGAAGACGTCGCGGTTGCCCGCGTTGAGCTCCGTGGGGATCGGCGTGTCGGTGCGAAGCGCCTCCGTAAGGTGCTCCCAGGCGGGGTAGCTGATTCGGTCCCAGAAGCGAAGAAACGGACGCAAGTCAGCCGGCGTCCGGCCGGCCAGGAAGGTCTCCGCCACGGGTCCGTTGCGATATGTGTCCGCGTCGCGGATCACGAATCCCAGGGCGACCATGGCATCCGCTGTGATTCGAAGGGTCCGGCGCGGCACGAACGTGCGTGCAGCCAACTCATCGAGGTTGGCGGGACCATGGCCCAGAGCGTCGAAGAGACCAAGATCGTTGGCAGCAAAGAGATGCTTCGCCGCCATGAACCCCATGGCGGTCTGCATGATCAGGTCGGGGGTGACCGGTTCCCGCGGTACCCCCTGCTGAGGTTCAGCGTCGGGTCGCGCTGTCGTTGCTGCGTTCCTCACGGTTGTCCTCCTGTGCCGACCGGGACCGCCGGTGGATCGACCTGACGGTCCCCGCAACTCTCCACGCCTGACGAAGCCTCCGCATCGGGGATATCCCCCACGTTGGCACCCCCGAATTTGCAGTCAGCTCGTGTGGCAGGATGAATCCGTGTTCCCGTACCTCCGTGACCGGCCGGCCGCGATCGTGGAACCGCGGCTGCGGTCTGCCGACTTCGTTGGCCTTCGGCGGCTGCTCCAGGCACGGCGCGATGATCCTCCGGACCCCGAGTTGGATCACATACTCGGCCTGCTCGAGTACTTCTACTGCGAGTTCGATACGGCGGTCAGGCTCCTGGAGCGCTCGTTTCTCGGCCTTCGCCGCGCAGCGCGGAACCGTGCCGCCGCTCTTGTTGCCGTCTCGCTCGGGCGCGTTTACTTCGACGGGTTGGGCGACCAGTTGCTGGGCCAGGGCTGGCTGCGACGCGCCCACACCCTGGTCGATGGCGAGCAGCCGTGCGTTGAACAGGGGTGGGTCCAGCTCGGCTTGGTCGGCTGCAGTGTTGCCGATGCGGGTGCTCTGGACGCGGGGGCGCGATTGGCTATCAATCTCGCACGAGCCCATGGCGACTCCGATCTCGAGTGCAAGGCACTGGCAGACGGCGGACTCGCGCGCGTGTCACTGGGCCGGGTCGCCGAGGGCATGGCCGAACTCGACGAGGCGATGACGATGCTCCAGAGCGGCGAGTGCGCTAACCCCCTCGTGGCCGCACAGGTGGTCTGCGATCTCCTCAGTGCGTGCGAGCGTGCCGGTGATCTGTCTCGAGCCGAAAGCTGGATTCGCGCCGCTGAGGCGCACCGGATGGTTGGACCGGTTGACCAACGTCCGTCATTCACCTTCACCCATTGCCGGATCGCCTACGGGAGTATCCTGTGCGACCTCGGACGCTGGGTGGATGCAGAAACCGCGTTGCGGCTCGGCCTCGCGACCGCCCGCACATCCGGGCAGAACCAGCGAACCGCCAGCCGCGCCGCGCTCGCCGATCTCTGGATTCGTCAGGGTCGGCTGGAGGCGGCAGAGCACCTACTCGAGGGCGAGCATGACCGCGTCGAAGCCTTGACGCCGCTCGCTCGACTCCACCTCGCGCGCGGCCGGCATGCCCTCGCAGCATCGGTCAGCCGCCGCGCCCTACGCTTGCTGGGTGAGGACCGTCTGCGCGCCGCACCGCTGCTGCTGGTCGTCGTTGAATCCGAGCTGCGGTCCGGCAACGTCGATGCCGCCGAAGCCGCTTCGACGCACCTGACCTCATTTGCGGTGGACACGCCTGCTCCCGTGGTCGCCGCCCAGGCCGCGCTTGCAGTCGGCCACATCGCGAAGCACCGAGGCGACAACATGGCCGCAGCGCGTGCCTATGAGTCTGGCGTCGAGGCGCTGAGCGCCGGCGACTGGCCTCTAATGTGCGCTTCCCTTCGCCTGCATCTGGCCGAAGTCCAAGCGGAGGCTGAGCCCGCCGCCGCAGTCATGGAAGCCAGGGCCGCCCTGTCGATCTATGTGGGCGTGGGGTCACCTGAGGCGGAGCGCGCTGCCAGCCTGCTACGTCGACTTGGCCAGCCAGACCGCGTGAGGTCGGCTGCCCCCACCCCACTGGACACGTTGACTCGTCGTGAGCGCGAGGTCTTTGACCTGCTTGCCGACCAGCTGACCAACCCCGAAATCGCCCGACGACTGGGGATCACCGCGAAGACCGTGGAGCATCACGTCAGCATGGTCTTCAGCAAGCTGGGACTTCGCGGGCGCGCCGAGGCCGCCGTGTACGCGATAACCGTGGATTGAGCACCTTGGCCCTCGCATCCCGCTGGCCCACGCGTGCCTACGTGTACCCGTGACGGCCTCGCTGTGTGCTCACTGTGGATGCTGGTGTGGTCACCGTGGATCCTCGTTGGGATTCGGGGTGGTTAAGTGGTTTCGAGGGAAGTAGCGTTCGAGGATCCCTAGACGCGGGCAGCAACTCCGCTCCGAGCCCGGAATCGGCCGACCGAACCATCACCGTGGCGATGTCGCCGAAGACATCGAGCGCGGTAACCTCCTGCATCGGTTCGAATCTCGCGCCTTCGCCGCCCGCCGTGTCGACGATGAGGTGTTCGGTGGGATCCTCATGGAGAGTGAGCGCCTCCGTCCCTGGTTGCTCCGGCGTCCGCTTCGCGAGCGCCGGGTGCAAGCCCGCGCGAGCAGCGGCTGTCGCGATTTCGCATGGTACAGCTCACCGCGCCGGACGGTTTCAAGCCGGCCGGTCCCCTCGCACAGTACGTCGCCGATCACCCGCGATTTGACGCGCCCGCCCGCACGAGCGCAAGCTCATCGCTTGGAGTTTCAGCGCGTCCAGAGCCGCGATGTTGTGGCCGCGGTCACTCTTCAGTCTGAGGCCCGCCACAGCCAGCCCCGCACTGGACAGCTCGATCACTGTCATCGCCCTCGCTCTGGCGCCCGGGTCGCCGGGGCCGTGCGACACGGCCAGTCGCCCGGGCTCGCGTCGTATTTCCGCCACGCAGCGGGTACCAGCGTCGCCAGCCAATGTGGCAATAGACTCAAGATCGTTCTCGTCAACTCTCGAAAAGGAGCGCGAAGTATGGCCCCAACTAAAACGGCGACCCAAAACTCCCAGAAGCGGCCGAATCGCACCAGCGCGAACGACACAGCATCCAAAGGATTCAGCGCCGAAGAAAAGGCCGCGGCGCGCGAGCGTATCCGCGAGCTCAAGGCCGAGGCGGCCAAAGCGGATGGGAAAGCGGAGCTGCTTGCGGCTATCGCCAGGATGCAGGAGCCGGATCGCGCCATTGCCAAGAAGATCCACGCACTGATCACAGCCGCAGCACCGGTTCTCACGCCGAAAACGTGGTACGGAATGCCCGCATACGCCAAGGACGGCAATGTGATCTGCTACTTCCAAAACGCAGGGAAGTTCAAAGTCAGATACCAAACGCTCGGCTTCAGCGACAAGGCGAAAATCGACGACGGGGCCATGTGGCCGATTCAGTACGCGCTCAGCGAGTTGACTGCCACCGAAGAGGCCAAGATCACCGCGCTTGTGAAAATGGCGGTGCGCTGAGCGCGCCGTCGCGCTCGCCTTGGCGCCAGCTGGCAGCTACACGAGGACGCCTCCGCGAGCTTCAGTTCGCGACGCTCCGACACCACGGGCGGGGACCGTGGCACGGAGCGTCGTCCCGTGGTCCGGGCTCGATTCGATCTGTAGTGCGCCCCCGAGGGCGTCCAACCGGTCTTCCATATTGGTCAACCCAGCGCCCCGTTTGACCGTAGTCATATCGAACCCGCGGCCATCGTCGACTACTTCGATGAGAAGCCGTCCGCCATCCTCGCGCAACAGCACGGTGGCGCTCGAAGCCTCCGCATACTTCTGGACGTTCTGGAGTGCCTCGAGCGTGCAGAAGTACAGCGCGGCTTCGGTATCTTGCGGGTACCGACCGACGCCATCGGCGTGCACGTGCACCGGGAGCGTTGCCTTGCCTGCTTGCGATCGCAGCGCTGCGGCGAGGCCCTTGTCCGCGAGCAAGGGTGGATAGATACCGCGGGCGAGGTCGCGCAGCGTTTCGAGAGCTTCATCCGCGTCTGCCTTGAGCGCGACGATGGTGGCTCTGGCTTTCTCCGGATCCCTGGTCGCCAGCATCTCCACCAGCCCCAGTTTCACCTTGATGGCGACCAGGTGCTGTTGGGCGCCGTCATGGAGGTTGCGTTCCAGCCTGCGTCGCTCGTTGTCCTGGGCGGCCACGAGCCGCTGCCGCGATGCGCGCAGGTCGTGCAGACGGGCCTGTAGGTCGGCGGTGAGTCCCACGTTCTTGAGCACCAGCCCGGCCTGAAGGGCGAGATCGGAAAGCAGCTTGACCTCAATGGGCGTGAGCGCCTCACCGCGGCGCTTGGTGACGCTCAGGGCACCGAGGAGTTCGCTCTGCTGTCTGACCTCGACCACGCGGTCGGTGTTGGGCAGTAGGGGAATCGTATCGTTAGCGACTCCGACAGGCTCGACGGCGTCGGCGTCTAGGGGCCAGGACGCTGCGGCTCGCAACACTCCGCCGCTGCAGAGCCACACGTCGGCACGCTGGGCTCCGGTGCCATCTGCGAGCACATGCGCCATGCGCGGCAACACGTCGTCGACAGAATAGCTTTCGGCAACTCGTTCCGAGAACTGCGCGAGCACGTCATAGGGCGTTGCCCGCTTCCCGTAGACGAGCCGGTTCGCCAATCGCTCCACCCGCTCACGCACTGGCTGGAATCCAATCGCAACGATGGCTGTAGCCACGATCGACAACCCGAGGTTGGGTTTGCCGCCGCTGCCGACGAGCGTGCCGATCCCAACCGCGATGCCGACGTACACCGCGGTGATGAAGATGGCCAGGGAGCCATACACAAGCGTCCGGCTGATGACGATGTCGATGTCATACAACCGATGCTTGAAGATGGCGATCCCGGCAGCCACCGGGACCGCTACACCCAAACCCAGACCAATGGCGAGTGGGGCGCCCCAGGAGGGCACGAATGGCGTGAAAGTCAACGCAGTATTGGTACCGACGGTGACGATCATCGCGTAGGCGATCCACTTCAATTGCTGTCGTTCGTCTCCCCGCGATCTCCGTAGACGTACCAGCGGTGCGGCCGCGGCCACTAGCAAAACGACGTAACCGACGATCCAAGAAAAACTGAGTGCGAAGAGCACGGTCCCGACAAGGCCGTTCGCCGGAAGTCCAATCGGATTGGCCGGCGTCGGGAGGGTGCCCGCCGTCTGCACGGGGCCCCCGGAGAACGCCGAGACGATCGTCAAGACCAATGTCAGGATCACAGCCGTCGCCGCGACCGGCCTCCACCTCCGGGACGGGAGATGCCCGTCTGGGAACACCAGCAGTAGCAGGGCGAGTGCGCCAGCGGGAAACACCGGTGCTATCAACCAGCTGTCCAGCCACAGCGCCCAAATCCCGCCTGGCGAACCCGGGTGGGTCACCAAAGCGAGGCGAGCGTATTCCGCTGCCACGCCCTGAAGTCCCGCGACAACAGCGATGAAGAGGAACAGCCATCCGGTCGGGTTGCGTCGCTGGCGAGATGCGACCAGCCCGCCAACGATCCCGAAGCTGATGACGGGGACAACCGAAGGAAGATCGTTGGCGGCGTCCGCCAAGTTGTGGTACGAGGCCCAGTTGGCGATCCCGAGCGCCGCGGTCGCGAGCCCGGTGGTCACCGCCAGCGCAGCAGCGCTCAACGCCAGGGCACTGCTGCCCGCCGCCCTCGCTCCGGGCTCACTCATTGCTGGCCAGCGTATCGACGCCCAAAGGGCGCGTCGAGGGTGCCACCACCATGCCCGCGGGGATGCTGGCCGTCAGGCGACATCGCGGATGTTCGGCTCACAAGTAACCGATTGGATGCTCAACGGGCGATTCAGTCTGGGGGTGTTGCACGCGAGCCGCATGAACTCCACGCGCCCATCTGGGCTCGACTCGGCTGAGCCTCCCGGGTTAGTACGGGTTAGCTCCGCCACCGTGGGTTCCAGCAGCCGCCAAGGTTGACCGTCCGGCCGACACCAACCCAAGACCGAGCCACCGTCGTCCCGTCCCTGCCCCGCTGAGCAAGGCTTCGCATCGGGGCCTGGCCGCGTGACCTCCAGCCAGGACTCCGGCATGACTGCGGATTCCCGATATCACTCCTTCACCCCGAGGCCGACGGGCGCTCGACCGAACGGCCCAGGGACACGTGCCCAGATGCGTCTCGTTCCCACTTGCAATCTATTCGCGTCTAGGCTAGGCTGCGCGTCCACTCAGCATCCGGAGAGCAGAATGGCAGCGGTCCCCGTATCCCGCGTGACGAAAATGCGCCGGTCCCTCACCGGGAGCGAGTGGCTGCGGCTGAGCGGCTTCTACTCGTTCGTGGCGTTGCTTCACCTTATCGGCTGGGGTGTGCTCATCCTCCTGGTCGTCCCGAGCCATTTCAAGGCGCTCGGCATCGGTGCCGGATTGACCGCGTATGGGTTCGGTCTCCGTCACGCGTTCGATGCCGATCACATCTCCGCCATCGACAACACCACCCGCAAGCTCTTGGCCGACGGCAAGAAGCCGCTCGGGGTTGGCTTCTTCTTCTCACTCGGACACTCCACGATCGTGTTCGGCCTTTCGGTTGCGCTGGTCTTCGCTGCCAAGGCTGTTTCCGGGCAGGTCGGCGACGGCTCGGTGACCCTGACGGTTGGCGGGTACATCGGCACCGGTGTGTCGGCGTTCTTTCTCTACCTGATTGCAGCCATCAACCTCGTCATCCTTGTCGGCATCATCCGCATCTTTCGCGAGATGCGCCAAGGGAAGTACGACGAGGCCACCCTCGAGGACAAGCTCAATCAGCGCGGCCTTATGAATCGAGTCCTCGGCCCCTTGGCCCGCAAGATCAGGTCGAGCTGGCAGATGTACCCTGTCGGCGTCCTGTTTGGCCTGGGCTTCGACACCGCCACCGAGGTGGGATTACTGGCTCTTGCTGCCGGGACTGCGGCCGTCGGCGGGATCCCGTGGTACGGCACTCTCTGTCTGCCGGTCCTCTTCGCGGCGGGAATGTGCCTCATGGATACCACCGACGGGGCCTTCATGAACGTCGCCTACGGGTGGGCCTTTTCGAAGCCCATCCGCAAGGTCTTCTACAACCTCACCATCACCGGGCTGTCCGTCGCGGTCGCGCTCCTCGTTGGCACGGTGGAGATTCTCTCGATCGCGATCACCTACTTCAAACTGTCGGGCGGCGTGTGGGACTTCCTCAGCAGCATCAACCTGAATGTCATCGGCTTCATCATCGTCGGCACATTCGTGGTCACTTGGTTGGGTGCCCTTGCGATCTGGCGTTTCGCGAGGATCGAGCAGCGCTGGGCGCTCGCCCCGGCGACGGCGGAGGGAACCGCCGAGCTGCGGGCGAACGCGGCGGCACGCGAACGCCTCGAGAACCACACGAAGAAGTGATGCACCGTGCATGAACAGCCGCGCGAGGCTCTGCGCAGCGCAGGCCTGCGGGCGACGCCTCAGCGCGTAGCAGTGCTCTCGGCACTACACAACGCGCGTGGCGACCATCTCAGCGCAGATGACGTCTGGCAACACCTCTCAAGGTCCAGCTCTCTCCTTGACCGGTCGACCGCATATCGGGTGCTGGCTGACCTCACCGATGTCGGGCTGCTTACGCAGGTTCGCTTCGACGACGGCGTCGCTCGATTCGAGGTGCAGAGCCGCGCGCATCACCACGCCGTGTGCACGCGTTGCGGGTTGACATCGGACCTCCCGGATGGCTTGGTTGCGCCTCTCAGCGCCGCACTGGCCCAGTCCCTCGGCTTCGTGGTGTCGCCCGAAGAGCGTCTTCTCGTACGAGGGACATGCAGGAGTTGCAGTGGTCGAAAAAGTGAGTAGCTCGTCGGAATAACCCTGCACCGAGGCATGCGACCTACCTCAGGATCACGTGCGCCGTGACGTACGCAAGGCCCAACCCCAACAGCACGCCGCCCTCGAGCCGCCCGACGCGTCCCCGAGCGAGGAACAGAGCTGCGACCGCGCAGGCGATGACGAGCGCGGGCCAGTCCAGGACACGCGTGAGGCGAGGAACGGCGACCGGGGTCAGGAGTGCAATCAAGCCGAGGTTGAAGAGCAGGAAGTACAGCACCGTCCCAACGACGTTGCCGGCGGCCACGTCTGGACGCCCACGACGTGCCGGGACGACCTGTCGGATGATCTCCTCGGCCTCAATCGCGGCGGGTGTGATCACCATCCCCATCAGCAGCGCCGGCACGCCGAAGGCGGAGATCACACCCGTCGCTCCGCGCGCGACCAGCTCTCCACCGACCGTCACCACGGCGATGCCTCCGATGGTGAACAGCGCGATCTTCCAGAGCTGACGAGGGGCGGAGTCATCGTCGTCTTCCGCCTCGAGGAACCGGTGACCGCGTGAGGCGCGGATCAGGTACACCATAGCAACGGCAAAGCTAAGCAGGAGCGCGGTGCCGGCCAGGCGGGAGGTCACCCCACCGATCAGGCTCACGCCGGCAGCCACCGGCATCGCGGCCAGCAACACGGGTATGCCGCGCGGCAGCGATACACGTAACGGCGCGATCAGCGCTCCCAGGCCAAGCGCAAAGCACACGAGGAATATGGCACCACCGAAAGCAGTTCCCAGTGCTATCTCCGCGTCGCCGCGGCTGCCGGCGGCGAGACCGACGGCAACATTCTCAGCCTCCAAGCCGGAGAGAAGGGCGCTGGCCACGAAGGGGGCGACGTGGATGATTCGGGCGGCGCCGAGCAGTCCCTCCAAGAGGCGCTCGGTTGCGACCACCACGAGGGCGACGCCGGCGACGAAGGCAGCAACCGACGCAAGGGCAGGCACGCGGCGATAGTACGTGTGGGCATCCGTGAGAGAACACGCCAGGCTCGGTTCCCGACGGAGCAGACGCCCCGCGGCCGTCGCGGTGGAGCCGCTCCGACACGTTTGGTCCAAGCCTCCTGGCCGATGGCAGCGGCAACTTACCTGCCCGGTCGCTCGCCCCTTGTCCCGCCGGCGGGTCGCGGCTGCAATCGCTGCGCCAGCGCGGGCGCCGTGATCATCAGGAGTGCGCCGTAGATGCCGGCAACGCCCACGGCGCCGGGACTGACGGCGAGCGCGACGGCGGCGGCAATCCCGAACTCACGCATCCCGACCGGGAAGACGAGCGCGCGCCAGATGCGCGCATGGTGCCGCCACGGCCAGGCAACAGCGAAGCCCAGCGCGTAGCCCAAGACCAGAAGCCCAGAGCACAGCGCAAGTGCTGGGACCAAGGACGCCGACAACACCAACGTGCGGGCAGAGCCCACGGCCACGAACACGACCAGCACGACGCACACCGCCGAGAGGTCGAGTGCGCGGGGCCTGAGGCGGTCGAGCGCCGGCAGCCAGGTGCGCATTGTCACGCCCGCGGCCAACGGCACAGCGACGGAGAGCGTTAGCTCGACAATCAGCGCCAGCCGGTCGACGTGAGCTGCCGACCCCAGTACGGTGTTCACCCACAGCGGGGTGAGCACCGTGCCAAGCGTAAGCGAGCCGGCCATGCAGGTAATGGCGACCGCACCCGAGCCTGCCGCGAGAATAGCGACGAGAGCACTGGTGATCTCCGCCGGAGCGACCGAGACGATAAGCGCTCCGATGCGCAGATCGTGGTCGGCGGTGAGGTGGAAGAGCAACACACCGGCAAGCGGCAAAACCGTCCACTGCGCTGCGAGCGCAAGCAAGACTGGGTACGGGCGCCGCGCCACGGCGCCGAACTGGCCCAGACTGAGGGTCAGCGCCACGCCTAAGACCTGTCCCGCCAGCATGTACGGGACACCGACGGCGAGACGACTCGCCGCGACCGGGAAAAGAAGCCCGATCGCGGCGGCGACGATGACATACACGATCAGCTTGTCGTGAACCGGGCCAAACAGCCGTACAACTCGCAGGTATGTGACCGGCATCAGATTGCGGCCCAGGGATCGAGTGCGCGGGTCATGCCGCACGGGCAAACTCTGTCATGTATCCAGCCGACGGCTCGTTCACTGGGAGCGACAGTATGCCTGTAACGAGGTTAGCTGCCGATGCGATGAGCGCGTGTCCGTCACGCATCCGCGACCCTCGGCGCGCTCGACCGCGCCGGGATCGACCTGAGCGATGCCTGGGCTGAACTCGCTCGATGCGCCGAGCGCTGGTTGGCATCTGCGGCCGCCGCTGGTGGCGTGCTCGCGCCTTCGGGGTGGAACGTCTGAGCTGCGGCGCCAAAAGTAGCGAGGATGGGTCCCGGTCGGGACTGGGCAGGCGCGGCCGGTGCGCGCCGGCGGGGAGCCTGAGCTGGTGGGTCCTCAGTCGAGCTCAGCAGTGAGCGACGGTGCCGGCTGTTCATCCCCAGTGCTCGCGGGAAGGACCTCGATCAGCCGGTCGCGCATCAGGCTGAGTGCGGTCACCGCATCGCCGGGCACGTCGTAGCCCCACGCCTGCCAAAACCCGGGGAGACGATGGCTGTTGAACGCAAGCAGAGCGCCCCGCGCGAGGACTCCAGTGGCGCGGAAAACGTGTATCACCGGAAGGACGTCTTCGCTGCCGGCCCGCGCCGCCTTCTGCAGGTTGTTTCCGATGTGCGCGTAGACACCCATGAGCGCCTCCAACTCCTCAAGGGTTGCTCCGCTCAGCTGGTCGTCGGTGAGGTCATCGCCGCGCTCCAATGCCTCCAGGACGCGCATGTTGAGCCCTATCCAAGTATCGAATGCGCTAATCGCTTGCCGTAACGGCAACGTACCCAACTCCAACCGCAGGACGTCGAAGGGAGCCGTCTCAAGTAGTGCGCGCAGCATTCGCACCAGGTCCGTGAGGGGCATCCCCTTCTGCGCGATGGCGTCGGGCTTGGCCTCGTCGGCAAAGGCTACCCCGTCTGGAGGCGTCGCGGTGTAGACGAGAATGCCCATCCCTGGCGCGGCGGCTCGCATGAGTGGGATGGCCTCCTCCCCGCCCATCCCCGGCATCTTCAGGTCGAGCACAACAGCCGACGGAGCCAAAGCCCTGGCCAGCCGCACGGCCTCCGCGCCGTTGCTCGCCTCGCCGACCACCTCGATGTCCGGTTCGAACTCGAGACGAGACCGCAACAGCACCCGAAGCTCCGGCCGATCATCGACGATGAGAACGCGATACGTCGGTTGCTCTTGCACGATCCCGTCGGCGGCCACACCCTTGTCTGACATTGCAGCAAATCCTAGGCGGCCCAGATGCGGATGGCCATGGCTCTCCCGGCCGTTGCCGGAGTGTGACATGGGCCACCCCTCCCCTATGACGGCTTCGCTCGTACCGTGGGGCAAGCCGGGAGTAAGACCAGGACCCGCCCGCCTCTGGCCTCTTAGCGACTGACCCATGCCATGTCGCTAGCCGTCATGACTCAGGTCGATGTCGACCTCGCCTTCACCGGGGCGGTTCGACCCGAGGTACGTCGGCTCTTCGCCGTTGCCTACTCGATCCTTCGAGACCGCCACGAGGCCGAAGACGCGGTTCAAGAGACCATGGTGGTGGCGTGGAAGCGCTGGGGCCACGCTTCGTGACCGTGACCACCCTGCCCATGGCTGGCCATGATTTGCGTCCGCCATTGCCTGCGCCATCGCCGCGTGCTGGGCAGGTGGCGTACCCTCGACGCCAAAGAACGCAGCGCGGCGGAGAGAACCGCCGCCCCGCTCCGTACACGGTCATGGAAGCCGCCGAGCTGACGGGCTGCGCACCCGGAACCGCGCGCAGCCACCTGGCGCGTGCGATGACCACGCCGCGGAACGAGCTGGGAGATGAATGAGCCCAAGAACGACGCGCTCGTCAGGGATGTGCGTGGCGTACCTGTCGGCGGTGACCGCGGAAACCATGCCCACCAATCTGGAAACTTCGCGGGTCCTCAATGATCCGAGGGCTGGGTGGCACCGGCTCGCCGAATCTCACCGCGGTCATGATTGACGAGGACGGCACATGGCTGGCAAACGACCTGGCTTCGGGGGACGGCCCGGGCGCGTCCATTTTCTCGGTGAGCCCCAACTGCTGACTCGCAGGAGGTCCGCCGCGGCCGATCACATCTGCGGCGACTCAGATGAAGCCACGTCGTAGATGGTCCATTCCGGAGGGCCGGCCAGCGCGCCGCCCTGGAGCAGCTCGACAACCTTGGCCACAGCCGGTAGCTGCTCCTCTCTCTCCATCGCGGACCTGTCCTCAAACACCTCGGTTGCGATGAGGGAATTGGGATCGAGGACGTCACGGCCGACGTCGAAGTGAATGACCCCCGGCAGCGATCGGGCAGCCTCCACTACCTGACTCATCGCCGCGATCATTTCGTCGGTCTTCGCGTCGTGGCAATGCACCTTGAAGCGGACGACAAGCATGGCCTCCTCCCGATCCCCTGATAACGTTCTGCGCAGGTTCGGCAGCTGGTTCGGGCGAGTATTCAAGCGCCGCGCTCCACGCCCGTCAAGGAGTGCTCGCCAGGGACACCTTCGCCAGCGGCTCGAGTCCGCCCGTCCCACGGCCGCCGCCATGCCACGCTCAGTGGACGGCGAGGTGGATCGCACCGCGCCGTAGGTTGGGACCCTGCTCGCCGGCGTGATCCTGGTCGAGAAGATCTGGCGATACGGAGCCGCCTTCTTACGTGCGGTGGGTCTTCCCTGCTCGTCGTCGCCGCCCTCGTGCCGTTCATTCCGGCATTGCTTCCCGGTCTCCTCGCGGCGCCGATGTCCGCGATGTCGCGCTGAGTCAGCCTCCTAGGCTCCAGAAGGGCGGCCGCCGACGCCGGCTGCCCGGTGAGCGTCAGGTAGAGCGGCCACCTTGCCACGGTAAGAGTCGCGAGTTCGCGCCTCGTCTCCCGCGACGGAGCTGCCGGGCTGCCGTAGGGACGTCGCCGGCGCTCGTCCTGGGCCGGCGTCAGAAAAGCGGACGCGCGGGAGCGTCATCAGGCGCTGAGGGCACGAGCGCTCAGCGTGAGCGGGCCAGGATCGCCGTGTCCGGCCCACTGGCACGCTCAGACCGCTCGGGCATGACGGGCTTCCACATGACGTCCTCATACAGCTGGAGATAGGCGGCCGCCATTGCGGAGGGGCTGAACCGCGCTCGCGTGACTTCAGCACACGCCGACGGGTCGAGTTGTGCCGCCAGCGGCACCGCGGCGCTCATGCCATCGACATCGTCGACCAGGAAGCCCGTGACCCCCTCGGTCACCAGCTCGGGCGCGGCGCCCCGGGCGATGGCGATCACCGGCGTGCCGCTGACCATCGCCTCCACCATGGCAAGACCGAACGGTTCGTCCCATTGGAGGGGCGCGAGCAGGGCGCGCGCCCGCGCCAACAGCAGCGCCTTCTCGTCGCCGGCGACGTTGTGTAGGTGAACGACACGGTCGCCGTCTACGGCTGGGGCGATGTGTCGCTCAAAGTAGTCGGTGGCCTCGGGTATGTCTTCCACCTTGCCGGCGAGGATGAGCCGCAGCCCCGCCCGGCGAGCCGCCTCGATCGCCACGTGCTGACCCTTGTCCGGGCAGATACGTGCCAGGCACAGGAGGTACGGCTCCTTCTCCCCCGCCGCCACGCGCAGCGCGTCAACGTCAACGGCGTTGTGCACGGTGCCCGTCCAGTGAAGCTCGGGCATGCTCCGCCGTTGGGCCGTGCTGATCGAAACGAACGCTGCCCGGACACCGACCGAAGCGTAGAAGGTGGCGTACACCTCGGGGATGCTGCCGTGGACGGTGTGAACAACTGGAGCGATACCCGACACCGACTCGGCGATCAGCGTGGAGAAACCGCAATGGTCATGGATGATGTCAACACCGCCGAGCTGGGTGAGCGTGTCGGTGACGCGGGCCGCGTACGTCAGCTCGCGCAGACGCTCCGTGGGTTTCCCAAGATCGGCGCGCCAAGAGCAAGGGGCGAGGCCAATGGCGTCGCGCTCAGATCCCTCAGCAGCCAGCAGCGTGACACGATGCCCCAACTGCCGGAGCCCGTCGCTCAGCAGGCCCACGACGAGCTCGATTCCACCGTACCCGTGGGGTGGGACCGGGTACCACGGCGGTGCCACGACCACGATGTGACGCCGGGTCATGGACCCAGCCCAACGCAAAGAGGGCTGTCGCCGTGTTCACTGCGCACACTTCTATGCTGCTCCTCCTGCACCGCTGCCGGAGGGCGGCCACCAAGCGGACCAACCATCGAGGCTACGACCGCCGTTGGCAGCGCCTGCCGGGCCGGCGTGCAGACCGGATTGACGCTTTCGATCAGTCCCGGCCGACAACAACGCGCAGCGGTCGATCGGTCCTGACCTTCACGTCCTCGCCGCGCATGTGGATCTGCACGCGCACGCCTCGATACACCACGTGGATCGTGAGGCCCCGCCACGTTGCCGGCACGCGCGGCCGGATGCGGAGGCCGTCGCCATCAGCTTGGATGCCGGCAAACCCCTCCACCATGGCCGACCACACGCCTCCCATCGTGGCCACGTGCAGCCCACGGGTTGTGGTCGCAGAGACGCCATCGACGTCCATGCTAGCCGCGACCCGCAGCAGGTCGAGGGCCTCGTGATGACGTGAGACACGGGCGAGCAGGGCGGCGTGCACCGCCGGAGACAGTGAGCTGCCGTGCGCGGTGATCGGCAGATAGCGGTCGAGGTTCGGGTTCAGCGAACCCTGTGCCACCTCACCGGGAACCATCAGCTGCAGCATCAGGGCATCCGCCTGCTTCACCACCTGGAGGGACTGGATGCGCTCGAAGCCGATGAGCGAATCGGCCGCCACCGGGTTCGGCCCATAGGTCTCGCGCAGCGGGAAAGGCGTGAGCTGAGAGAAGCCCGCGAACTGCTCGTACACCAGCGTCTCCGGATTGAGACCATCGACCAACTGGTCGGCCAGGGTGCCCCATCTGCGCACCTCTCGCTCCTCGCACTGCCCTCCCGCGCGGATCATCGCTGAGCGCAGGTTCCACCGCGCCATGACGTTGGTGAATGCGTTGTCGTCTACGTCATCGTGGTACTCGTCGGGTCCGATAACGTGCCGGATGTGCGCCGAGCCATCGCTGTCGCGCTCGATGCGTGACGCCCAGTACCGCGCCGTCTCCACCAGCAGTCGTGTCAAAGGGCCACGGCGGAAGGATTCGTCCGCCGTCCAGTCGTCGTACCGGCACGCAGCCCACGCAACGTCGGCCACAATGTGGTCCTCCATCTCGCCCGTGCGCACCATGACTTTCTCGCCGCGCGGTCCAATGACCATCGCGGGGGTGATCTCGCGACCTGAGCTCGCCGACTCCCAGGGAAACTTGGCACCCTCGTGCCCCAGCTCACGCGCCTGCTCCACCGCGGTCCCAATGCGTCGCACGCGGTACTCGAGCATCGCCCTCGCAGCGGCCGGGCACGTCGCCGCCAAAAACGGGACCACGAAGACGTCCGAGTCCCAAAAGACATGCCCGTTGTATCCGTCTCCGCTGAGGCCACGCGCCCCGAGTGCCGCCTCTCCCTTCGTCGCCACCGCGCCCATCAGTTGAAACAGCGAGAACCGCACATTGCGCTGGAGCTCGTCGTCGCCAACGATGACGATGTCGGCGTCTCGCCATCGCCCTGCCCAGGCCTCGCGGTGAGAGCGATGCAGCGAGTTGAGACCACGCGCTCGCGCTGCATCGGCTCGGGACCGAGCCGCGCGGGCATCGTCGGCGGCGAAGATCGCGATACGTTCGAGCACGGCGCTGTGACGATCGTCGTCGCGGAGCACGTCGTCGACGTGCACGGCCACACAGCCGCTCTGCGATGTAACGATCACGCTGTCGCTGGCCCCGCCTGCCGGTGAGCCGACGAGCGCCGGGTCACCAGCGACCCACAGCACGGCGGTGCCCGGCTCGTGCAGCGCGCTGAAGGCGACCCCGGAAAGGCGGGCTCCGCCCTGGTCCACGTCTTGGGCGAGAACCCCTGTGCGGAGGTCGAGCACCCGCGAGAGCTGCGCATCCGCGCCGAGCGGCGTGGCGAGCTGGTTCCACCCCGGAAGCAGGCGCAAATGCTCCGCGGGACCCTCGCCCTCGTAGAACCCCGCCGCAAGGGTCTCGGCATGCGCCGCAGGATGCGACAGAAAGGGTACGCCGAGCGTGCCGATGCAGCCATCTGCGACAGTGAGAACGGACGTCCGCTGGCGCTCCCGATCCTCCTCGAAGCCATCGACGGTGACGCACCAGCCGGCTATTGGGCTCGGTAGTGGTGGCTGCCCGAGTCGACGTCGCTGGAGTTGATCCTCCAGCACCTCGATGGCGCGGTCCGGACCCCCGGGCAAGGCCAGCACCCCCGCCGGCGCTCCGAACGGCTCGGCACCGACGGTGAAGGCGAGCGCACCGTCCGCTTCGGGGACCAGCATCAACGAGTCGCTTCCGGGGACGCCGCCCAGCTCGCCGAATTCGTCGCCGGCCACGAGCACATCCGCCGCGGAGATGCCGTGGTCCCAGAGGTCGCCGAACATCCAGCGTGCCGCGTCGGCCTTGTCGGTAAGACCGATCTCCACGTATTTCGCATCGCTGCTGATTCGCGCGTCGGGTAGCCCCGCCTCGGTTGACGCTGCCTTCGCGATGGTCACCACGTCGGCGACTGACGCGATGCCGGCGGCTCGGAGGCGGTCCTCGACCGCGCTGAGCAGGTCGGCAATCCTCGCCTTGGGAGGATCAGCCCATTCCGGCAGGGGAATGATGTCAACCTTGCGCCGATTGAGACGCTGGGCGACGATCGTGGCCTCCAGACCGCGTTGGCGCAGCCTATCCACGGTCAGCGCGGCGGCGCGATCGAGCTGGTTGTTCTCCTCGGTGCTGGCCTCGCGACGCAGCAGCAGTGTCGGACCGTCGCGGCCACACTCGAACACCTCAGACCCGCGGTTCACGCCGAGTAGCAATCGGCCCGGGCCTTCCGGACGGGCGCGGAGCTGCCTGTCGACGTTCTCGACATGAGTGCCAGTGATCACGACGACGTCGAATCCCACGGAACACAGACCCTCGACGACGTCTCGTACGCGGCTAGCGTTGGAGGCGCGATTTGCCACCAGGGTACCGTCCCAGTCTGCAACGCACGCCTCAAACCGCCTGCGGAGGGATGCCTCCGTGTCGGTAGTCAGAGGCCGGGTCCGTTCACATCTCTTCCCCGAGGGTCGGTGGACCCGGGTTGATCGAATGCCTCGCCTGAGCCTAACGCACTCTGCGCAAATGGGGCGCTCAAGACGGCCATCGTGCCACCGGCGGGCGGTCAGCGGTCCACACCCACCCGCGTCCGCTCAATCGCCTGTCGCGCCTCGGGACGCTCGACCGACGGCAGGATCAAGAGCAGGAGCTTTGTGAGACCACGCGCGTGCTGGTACTAGGCGCCATGGGGAGCAGCACCCCCCGAGGGTCTCGCGCAGCCACCATCGACGTGCGCCCGCGCCGATGCGACCCTTCAGCGTCATGCCATCCACTCCGCCAACGCCTTTGCGAGGGAACACATGAAGACCAGCCAGCTTGGAGCCCTGACCTTTCCATCGGGAGAGCGCGTGAACAGGCCCAGGCGGCTCGGCGCCGTCAGGGTGGTGGTGCTCGTGTCCGCAGTCGCCGCGTCGCTGCTCAGCGGATCGGTACGCGCCTCAGCGAAGACGCTGGACGTCTGTGCAGCCGGCTGTCCTTACAGCCAAATCGAACCCGCGGTTGCTGCGGCGACCAGCGGCGATACCATCGAGATCGGGCGCGGCACCTACACGGGCGGCTTCGTCATCACCGTCAGTGTGGCGCTCGTCGGACAAGGCCCGGACTCGACGATCATTCGCGGCGGCGGCTCGGTGATCACGATCGGCACCTTCGGGGCGTCGATCGAGCCGTCCGTCGTCATCAAAGGGGTGCGGATCACGGGTGGCGTCGCGCGGTCGAGCCCGGAATCGACCCCGTTTGTCGGCCAGGATGGGGCGCTCGCGATGGGAGGCGGCATCGAGATTCCGCCAAACGCCGCCTTTACAGGCGGCGCGACGGTCACGATTTCAAACAGCGAGATCACCGGAAATCGCGTGGCGCCGACCCGCACGGTCCCGTCTGGGCTTCCGTGTCCGAGCGGCCAGTGCCCGTTCGCGTTAGCCGCGGGTGGCGGCATCGACAACTGGGGAACGCTGACGCTCACTCAGACGACGGTCAGTGACAACCGCGTGGGGTCGGCATCCGGTCTGTCGACCCTCGCAAGCGACGCCAACGGCGCCGGGATCATGAACCACCTGAATACACTAACCCTCAACGACTCTCACGTGAGCGACAACCGGGCCAGTGCAACGGCGCCAAACGGCCGGTTCGCAGATTCAGGCGGGATCTTCGTTGAAAAGGGTGCGCTGACCATGACTGACAGCTGGGTCACCGGCAACAGCGCCATCCTGGCGGCGTCCTTTCCGAACAGCGTCGATCTCCTCGCGATCGCGGGCGGGATACACATCGGCGGGACGGCGTCCGCGACGATCAAAAGGTCCACCATCTCCGACAACTCTGTGAGCATGACCAATTCGGTCGGCAACGCAACGGCCGTTTCCGGCGGCATCCATACGGATGTCGACGTTCGGGTGACCGATGCCGTCATCAGCAACAACAGCGTCCGTTCGGCCACGCTGGTCGGCTCCTCGGGAGACGCCGAGGGTGATTCGGGCGGCGGTGAGATCAGCGGCACGATCAGTGACACGCGCTACGCGGACAACACTGTGACCGTCAGCTCCGCGGCCGGACAGGCTGTCGCCCTGGCGGGCGCGGCGATCATCGGCGGATCGATGACGAACAGCATCGTGAGCAGCAATGGTGTTCACGGGTCGAGTCCCAACGGTTCCGTCTTCGTCGCGGGCGGCGGTCTGGTCGTGGCGGTGAACCTGGAGCTACGGAACACTACGGTGACTGACAACAATGGTCAGGCGCGTGGACTTGCCGGCAGGGCCGAGGGTGGTGGAATCTTCGACTCCATGGCGCCCACAGGGCCACCGGAGGGGCCGTTGACGCTTACCGCGAGTGCGGTCACCCGTAATGAGCTTGGCGGCAGCGAGGGCCTCATGCTGCGCGGCGGAGGCGTCTTCACGACCAGCCCGGTGACACAGGCACACAGTGTCATCGCTCACAATTCGCCCGACCAGTGTTACGGATGCTGAAGCGAGGAGCTACGGAGGTGTCCATCACCCTGAGCGAGGGCCGGACCGCGGCGTGAGCTGAGCAGGCTACCCCCGCGCCTGTCACGATATGACGGCTATGAGTCAGGGGACGTCGACAATCCATTGTGACGCCACACTGCAAGCGATTGACAAATGGACAATTCTGCGGTTGCCCGCGAAGGCAAGCGAACAGTTGCCTTCGCGCGGACAGGTGGCCGCCCAGGGAACGATCAATAGCCATGTGTTCCAGACCGTGCTAGAACCCGACGGCTCTGGAGGCCACTGGGTGAGGGTCGAGGGAAAGCTCCAGCGCGCCGCAGGCGTCAGCGCGGGCGACACCGTGACCCTCGACATCGAACCCAGCCAAGACTGGCCGGAGCCGACCGTGCCCCAGGACCTGAAGACAGCTCTGACGGATGCCCTCAGAAGATCCAAGTTCTCTGGAAAAGCATTACGCCCATGGCGCGTTGGGAATGGGTTCGCTGGGTCAACGCGACCAGAAACCGTGACACGCGCAAACGAAGGGTCGAGGTCAGCATTTCGAAGATGAACAGCGGGAAGCGACGGCCTTGCTGTTTCAACCTTGCCGCCTGTACCGACCCTGACGTATCGAGAAACGGCAGGCTTCTCGAGCCGTCGGCAGTCCCATGACCCCATGTCGTCAGCTCGAGCTAGGGCGACGTTTCAGCCCGCGTGTTCCTAGGCGCCTCCACGGCGGCCCCGTTGCGCCGCCGCCGGCGGTCCGAACCAGGTGGTTAGCGCGTCCGTGAGCCCCAGCTGGGTTAGGTCTCCCACCCAGGCAACATACCCGTCGGGCCGAACCAACACGGCGGTGGGAGCAGTGACCGCCCCGAGTGCCGGAAGCTCCCACGGACCAACGTATTTGGCGTCGATCAACTGAACCCGATCGGCCCATGCAGTGAGGTCGAGGCCACCGGGCTCACCGAAGTTGAGTAACACCGAGCGGGCATCGTGCAGCAGGGTGAACACCCGCAGCAGGCCGTTGACGGTGACCAGGTCGAGATCAGGCATGCGGCGTCCGAGCAGCGGGTGTCCCTCGCCGAGCTTGTAACGAATGTCCAGACCGGACATCATCGCGGCGTAACGCTTGCGAGGCTCCTCCATGCTCAGCAGCTCCGACATGGTGTCGCGGAGGGCATCGACACGCTCATCGGAGTGAAGAAGTGCGGTTTGCGCCAGCGTGTTGCGCAGCACGCGGGCAGCGACCGGGTGCCGCTCGGCATGGTAGGTGTCCAGGAGACTCTCTGGCGATGTCTCATTGACCACCTGGGCCAGCTTCCATCCCAGGTTCACCGCATCCTGTACACCGATGTTGAGGCCCTGTCCACCCACCGGAGAATGCACGTGGGCGGCGTCGCCGGCCAACAACACCCGTCTCTCCCGGTAGGCGGCCGCCTGGCGAGCCGTATCGGTGAACCGGGAGATCGAGGTGGGACTGTGGACTCCGTAATCGGTTCCGTAGACGGCGACGAGCGCCTCACTGAGATCGTGCAGGGTCGGTTCGCTGGATGCGCCGACGTGCTGCTCGGTCACCATGACCCGCACCCGCTCCTCGTCGTCCAACTTGCTCAGGCCACGGATACCCTTGCCGTCACGACGCATACCCCACTCGGGCTCCTCGGCCAGCTCGACCTCGGCGATGAGGCTGCTGGTCGTCGGCTCCCACCCAGGAAAGTCGATGCGGGCTGCCTTGCGGATCAAGCTGCGTCCTCCGTCGCACCCGACGAGATATTGCGTTCGCAGCGCCTTGCCGTCGGCCAGCGCAACGTCGACCCCGGTGTCGTCCTGCGCGAAACCCGTCACCTCCCGCCCGCGATAGATCGGCACCGCCAGCTCGTCGACCCAGTCGGCCAGGATGCGCTCGATGTGGCTCTGCCAGAGCGCCAGCCCGTAGGGGTGGCGGCTGGGAAAGTCGCTGATGTCCAAACGGATCCAGGCGAAGCCCGCGACCTGAGCCACCTGTCCCTGCGAAAGGAACCGATCAGCGATCCCGCGTTGATCGAGGACCTCGATGGTGCGTGAGTGCAAACCGCCTGCGCGCGAGCCAGCGACATCCTGGTTGACCCGCCGCTCGACAATGGCAACGTCGACCCCCGCCAAAGCCAGCTCGCCCGCCAACATCAGGCCTGTCGGGCCAGCTCCGGCGATTACCACCGCATGCTCGGTCACCGCGGCGACCCATACGCGGATAACAACGCAGGCATTTCGCAACTCCCATTTCCGCGGGTTCTGGCCGCGACGATTCTGCGGCGCATCCTGGGGCTTGCTGCAAGCCCCTCAGTGCGCTGTATGCTGTTAATGGAAGCTGAGCCTACGCACGTCGCCGGACGCATGGCCGGCGAGACGATGATCCGAGCATCAGGACCCTCAGAGCTGGGTCTTCAGCTCCTTCTTCAGCACCTTGCCCGACGGGCCCTTCGGCAGCGTGTCGACGAAACGAACGCTCCGCGGGTACTTGTACGCGGCGACGCGCTCTTTGGCGAAGGCGATGATCTCCGCCTCGGTCGCCTCCTGTCCCGACTTGAGCGCGACCACGGCGAGGATCTCCTCGCCGAGCCGCTCGTCTGCCACGCCGATGACCGCTGCCTCGGCCACCGCAGGGTGCGCGTAGAGCACCTCCTCCACTTCGCGCGGGTAGACGTTGTAGCCGCCGCGGATGATCAGCTCCTTCTTGCGGTCGACGATGAAGAAGAAGCCGTCGTGGTCGGCGTAGCCGAGGTCGCCAGTGTGGAACCAGCCGTCTTTCATCACCTCGGCCGTGGCCTCCGGCTGGTTGAGGTAGCCCTTCATCACGTTGTGCCCGCGGATCACGATCTCGCCGACGTTGTCAGCCCCCGCTGCGAGCGGCTTTCCCGCGTCGTCAACGACGCGAACCTCCACGCCCCACATCGGCTTTCCGACGCTCGCCACCTTGCGTGCCTCGAAGCGGTTGAAGCACGCAGCCGACGCCGTCTCGGTGAGGCCGTACCCCTCGAGCACAGCGATGCCGAACCGGTCCTCGAACGTACGGATCACCTCGCCCGGGATGCTCGCGCCACCGCTGTTGCTGACACGCAGCGAGCTGAGGTCGTGGGCAGCGAGGTCGGGCGCCTGAAGAAGCGCGATGAACATGGTCGGCACGCCGCTGAAGATGGTGACGCGGTCGCGCTCGATGACCTCCAGCACCTTGGTCACCTCGAAGCGCGGCACCAGCGTGAGCGTGCCACCGAAGCGAATGACCACGTTGGCCACGCTCGAGAGGCCGAAGACGTGGAACAGCGGGAGCACACCGATGCCGACGTCCTCGCTCACCAGCCCGAAGAGGCGCCCGCTCACGTCGCAATTCATGTACAGCTGGTAGTGGCTGAGCTCTGCTCCCTTGGGCCGGCCGGTGGTGCCGCTCGTGTAGATGATCACCGCGGTGTCCACCGGGTCGGTGGGCTCGAGCTCGAAGCGCCCGGTAACCGCTGCCCGGAGGTCGGCGGCGTCGGTGGCGCCCTCCGGCAGCTCCCCAAAGCCCGTGAGAACAACGTATACCGGCACCTCGCCGGCCTCGGCGGCGCCCTTGACGGCCTCCGCGGCGACTCCGTCCCACGTCACCAGGGTCTTGGCGCGGGAGTCCCTGAGGATGAACGACACCTCGGGCGCCTTCAGAAGCACGTTCATGGGCACGACGGTGCCGCCCATCTTGAGGATCCCGAAGTAGGTGACCAGGAACTGCGGGATGTTGGGGAGCTGGATGGCCACGGCGTCCCCGCGGCGGATGCCGGCCGCGAGCAAGCCGGCGGCCACCTGGTCGCTGGCAGCGTCGAGCTGCGCGTATGTCACCCGGACGTCGTCGAGGATGAGCGCAACCTTGTCCGGGGTCTCCGTCGCCGCCTCACGGCACAAGCTCGCCAGGTTGAAGCTCACGACGGTATCCTCCTCACCGGTCCAACCTCGGTGGCATAGAGTAGCCGCCGACGACCCGCAACGAATCTCGTAACAAGCCTCGCGCCGGCGCTACTGGCAGAATGTCGCCCCGTGAACACCACCGGGTCTGACAACCACGCGATCCGCGTCGACGGCCTCCACAAGGCGTTCGGCAAGATCCAGGCGTTGCGCGGCATCGACTTCGCGGTGCCGCGCGGATCGGTCCTCGGGGTGCTCGGTCCCAACGGCGCCGGCAAGACCACCGCCGTCCGGATCCTGTCGACACTCCTGCGTCCCGACTCCGGAACCGCCTCCATCGAGGGCCACGACGTGGTGCATGATGCGGCCGCCGTGCGCCGCGTCATCGCGCTGGCCGGCCAGGCGACAGCCATCCAGGTCGAGCTCACCGGAAGAGAGAACCTGGACATCATGGGGCGGCTCCGTCACCTGGAGCGGAGCGACGTCCGCGCCCGCACCGCTGACCTGCTCGAGAGGTTCGACCTCGTGGACGCCGCCGACCGTCCCGCCAAGACGTACTCGGGCGGCATGCAGCGCCGGCTCGACCTGGCCGCCAGCCTCATGGGCGACCCAGCTGTTCTGTTCCTCGACGAGCCGACGACCGGTCTCGATCCGCACGGGCGGCTCGGCATGTGGGACGTGATCCGCCAGCTCGCGTCGCAGGGAACAACAATCCTGCTCACCACCCAGTATCTCGACGAGGCTGATGAGCTCGCTGACGACATCATCGTCATCGAGCGTGGCCAGGTGATCGCGCAGGGCACCTCTGACCAGCTGAAGGACCGCGTCGGCGGGGACGTGCTCGAGTTCACCGTGGTCGACCGAGAGCTCGTGGCGCGGGCGGTGGAGGCGGTCGCAAGGCTGACGGACACCGAGCCGCGTGTCGACGCGGAATCGCGCCGGGTCGCTTTGCAGGTCGGCAGCCGCGGTTCGCACGCCATCGTCGACGCGGTGCGCCGACTCGACGCCGTGGGGGTGGAGACCGATGGGCTGGCGCTACATCGGCCGTCGCTGGACGACGTCTTCCTCGCCGTCACCGGACACGCGGCCGAGAGCGAGGACGGTCGTGTTCGAGGACGTGGTCGCCGCCCCGCGGCGCAGAAGGAGTCGGCTGAGCGATGACGACGGCGACAACGACTGCAGCGCCACCGCGGCCCAGCGTGACGCAGCTGGCCCGCTGGGCGGTCAGCGACTCGCTGGTGATGACCCGGCGCAACCTGCTGGTATGGCTGCGGGTGCCCGCGTACATCGTGTTCACCGTCGTCCAGCCGGTGATCTTCGTACTCCTCTTCCGCTACGTGTTCGGTGGCGCCATCCCGGTGAGCAACGCCGGCGGCTACGTCGATTTCCTGATGCCGGGGATCATCGGCCAGACGGCAGCCTTCGCCACCTTCGCAACCGCGATCGCGCTGGCCCAGGAAGCGAAGGCGGGCGTCATCGACCGCTTGCGCTCGCTGCCGATGGCCCGCTCAGCAGTTCTGGCAGGGCGGCTGATGGCAGACGCCATCCGCATGCTAGTCACCATCCTCGTCATCGTCGGCGTCGGCTACGCGGTGGGATTCCGGTTCCAGAACGGCGCGCTCAATGCGGTGGCGATGATCCTGCTCGCCGAGCTGTTCGGGGTCACCATCTGCTGCGTGTCGGCCTTCGTCGGCCTGGCGATCAAGGACGAGGAGTCGGTGCAGGCATTCGGCTTGATCTGGCTGTTCCCGCTGACGTTCGTCAGCTCGGCGTTCGTCCCGATCGCCACCATGCCGGGATGGATGCAGGCGTTCGCCAACAATCAACCGGTGACGCTGGTCATCAACTCGATGCGATCGCTCGCCCTCGGCGGTCCGCAGTTCCCGCTGTTCCCGTCACTCTGGGAGGCACTGGCCTGGCTGGCGGGAATCCTCGTCGTGTTCGCGCCGCTCGCCGTACGCGCCTACCGCCGCGCCTCCTGACACCCGGCGTGCGACTACGCCCCGTCTGTGGATGCCGCGCCCGGCTCGGCGAGGACGAGGCGATCAGCGCGGGTGGGGCGACCGACGCCGCCGAGGAAGCGCCGAGGGCGTTGCAGCGGCCGAATGATCATTGAGGCCTACGCCCCGGGACGGGTCAACCTGATCGGCGACCACACCGACTACACCGGCGGCCTGGTCCTGCCTATGGCGATTGACATGGGTACGACGGTCCGGTTCTCGCCCGCGCCGCGCACCGCGCCGGCCACGACCATGACACTTCGCTCGGACGCCGATCCCGAACCCGCCGCGATCGAGAGGGATGTCGTCGATCCCACGACGATTCGGCCGGCGTGGGCGCGATATGTCGCTGGAATTGTCGTCGAGTTGCGCGCGGCAGGCCACGACGTCAGCGGCGGTGAGGGAACCGTCACCACGACGCTCCCGCTCGGAGCCGGCCTCTCGTCGAGTGCCGCGCTCGAGGTCGCCGTGGCCCTCGCGCTGGGCGCAAACGGCAGCCCGCTGGAAATCGCCAAGCTGTGTCGGCGCGCCGAGCAACTCGCCAGCGGCGTGCCCTGCGGGATCATGGATCAGCTGGTCGCGACTGCTGGCGTCGAGGAATGCGCCCTGCTGATCGACTGCCGGTCGCTGACGGTGGATCCCGTCCGCATCCCCGACGAGCTCGAGGTGGTCGTCGTCGACTCCGCCGAGCACCGTGCACTGGCGGGTTCACCGTATGCAGAGCGCCGCGCTGACTGCGAGCACGCGGCGGACTTGATCGGGCCACTGCGCCACGCGGCTCGAGGCAGTGTCGAACGCATCCCGGATGATCGTCTGCGCCGGCGAGCGCGCCACGTGGTCACCGAGAATCAGCGCGTTGCCCAGGCCGCTGACGCGCTGCGCACGGCCGACCTCGAGCGCTTCGGGCGGCTGATTCGCGAGAGCCACCGCAGCCTCCGCGACGACTTCGAGGTGTCGACACCGGCGCTCGACACACTGGTCGACCGACTCAATGCCACCGCGGGAGTGTTCGGAGCACGGCTGACCGGCGCGGGTTTCGGTGGCTGTGCGGTCGCCATGGTGGAACCGGGGACGGTGATCGCCGGCCGTCGCGTCCACGCGTCAGCGGGCGCGCGAGTGCGAGCCCTCAGCTGAAGGGTTGATGCACTTTGGCATTGCGCAGCTGGACTGGAGTGCCCCGCCGCAGGGAGTTGGGGATCTCGGCGACCGCATCAACGTGCCGCACCAGAGCGTCAAGGTCCTCAGTCGACGCCTCGCCCTCCACATCCACCTCGTAGGTGATGCCTGTCGAGACTGGCGGGTCGCCGTCGAAGTCACCATCCACGGTCACAACCACGCGCGATAGTCTGATCCCCGAACGCTCGGCCTCTCGGAACAGGTCATTGGAGACGCATCCCGCAACGGCCAGATGGAGCAGCTGGCCGCCATTGAACCCTCGCCCGCCGCCACCCGCCTCGATGGGACGGTCTACGATCACGGAGTGAGGGCCGGCCCCACCGACGGCCGTCGCTTGGCCGTCGAGCGTGCGCGTCTCCACCCTGAACATCAGGGCAAGGATACGACGGTCAAGCGTCCTGGACCGCCGCGCTCTCAGCGACCTGACCGCTTTTTCGGCGGCAGGGTGCGCGCGTACGCCAGACTTGTGCTCACCCATCTCTCCAGCTGAGCTTTGGTCCGCACGCCATCGGCGCCGACACGCAACCATCCATCCATCTCGCGTCCACGCATCACCGCGACCTCCGCGTGTGGCCTGCTGCTGAGCGCGAGCGTTTCGGCTGGATCGACACGGAGCAGCAGTCCGCCCTGGCCGCTGGCGCTCACCGCCATGTTGCCATTGATGAGAAACGCCAGACCACCGAACATGCTCTTCTCGGTCACGCCGGCCTCGCTTCGGAGAATGTCGCGCACGCGTGCGGCAAGGTGCTCGTCAAAGCTCATCGCATCCCCTTCTGATTACGCGCTCGCCGCGACCACGGGTTGGCGTATGTCGGCGACACGCAATATCTCCGCGGCGTACAGCGTGTCGTGCTCCAAGAGGGCGTGGGCAAGCGCATCGAGCCTGCCTCGATTCGCCTTGAGCAGCGCGACTGCCTGGGCAAGGCATTCATCCGAGATGCGCTTGACCTCACTGTCGATCAGCTCCGCGGTGGCGTCGCTGTACGGCCGCTGCGTGCCGAAGCCCATCGCGGCATTCGCCTCCTCCGCGTAGTTCAGCGCCCCGACCTTCGGGCTCATCCCCCACCGCACGACCATCTCGCGCGCGATTCCTGTCACCATTCGGAGGTCCGCCTCCGCACCGGTGCTGACGACCGCGTAGATGAGCTCTTCCGCCGCCCTCCCGCCGAGGGCGCCGGTGATCCTGCCGCGCAGGTAATCCTCTCCGTAGTTGAAACGGTCGTCGACCGGCGTCTGTGTCGTTGCTCCCAGCGACTGTCCGCGCGGGATGATCGAGACGCGGCTGACCGGATCGGCACCGGGGAGCAGGAGACCGAGCAGCGCGTGACCGGACTCGTGGTAGGCAATCCGCTCGCGGTCCTCGGGTGTGAGCATCAGCTTGCGCTCCGAACCCAGCTCGACCTTCTCGATGGCGACGGTGAAGTCCTCGATGGTGACCAGCGCGGCGCCTCGTCGCGCCGCCGACAGCGCCGCCTCGTTGGCCAGGCTGCGCAGGTCCGCACCCACCATGCCCGCCGTCTGCGCGGCGATCTCCTTGAGGTCGACACGCGGATCGAGCGGGATGTTGCGAGTGTGGATGCGCAGGATCGCCGCGCGGCCGGCGCGGTCGGGAGGATGTACCTGGACGCGGCGGTCGAAGCGGCCGGGACGAAGCAATGCCGAGTCGAGCACGTCGGCGCGGTTGGTGGCCGCCAGCACGATGACACCCTCGTGCGGGTCGAACCCGTCCATCTCGGTGAGGATCTGGTTGAGCGTCTGCTCTTGTTCATCATTGCCACCGACGCGCAGGGCGGCGCTGCGCGACCGCCCCACTGCGTCCATCTCGTCGATGAAGATGATCGCGGGCGCCGCGGCCCGCGCCTTCTCGAAGAGGTCACGCACGCGCGCGGCGCCGACGCCCACGATCGCTTCAATGAACTCCGACGCGGAGATCGAGAAGAAGGGCACACCCGCCTCGCCGGCGACCGCGCGGGCCAGCAGGGTCTTGCCCGTGCCGGGCGCGCCGATGAGCAGCACTCCCTTGGGCACGGTCCCTCCTAAACGCTCGTACTTGGCCGGCTCCTTGAGGAAATCGACGATCTCCAGCAGCTCCGCCTTGACCTCGTCGATGCCGGCGACGTCGGCGAACGTTGTCGGCGGGTGTTCGGCGTTGTACAGCCGCGCACCGCTTTGGCCGAACCGCCCCAGGATTCCCCCCGCGCCGCTGCGCAGCGACGCCATCCGCCGGCTGACGTAGACGAACAGCAGGACAAGGAGCAGCACGGGGCCAAAGCTGAGCAGCAACGTCTGCCAGATGGGCGTCGGTGGGTTCGGGTTGAGCGCGTCAATGGTGACCTTGTGCTCCTCCAGGAGGCCGAGCAGGTTGTCGGTGGCGAACGACGGCCGCTGCGTTGAGAAGTCGGTGGCGCTGCCCTGGCCGGACCCCGCGGTCACCGCCTTCTTGGTGCTGCCGACGATCGCGTCCGACGTGCTCGTGACGCTGGTGACGTTGTCCGACTTCACCTGCTGCACGAACACGTCGTACGGGATGACCACCGTCTTGGGCTGCGAAGGGGCGAAGAAGACGTTGGTGAAGAGGATGTTGATGGCGAAGAGCACGGCCAGGGTGGTCCAGAAGGTGCGCGAGCGGAAGCCGGTCGGCGCCGGGCCGGCGGGGCGCTGTGTCCCGGGCCGCGCCGGTTTGGATCCACGGCGTTCGGGTGGGGGCGCCGGCCGCCACCGTCCCAGCGAAAAGCGGGGCGGCTTGGGCTCGCTGCCGGTCGGTTGGGCGGGCATGGATCTAGCCTAGCGCTGAACCGGCGGCGCCGGCCGTGGGGCGATCCGGTCGCAGCGTGCGGTGGAGGCGCACGACGCTGCTCCAACCGCGGTGCTAGCCTCGCTCGGCATGCTCGATGACATCGCCTTTGCGGGGCGTGACGACGCCGGACTCGCGGCGCCGGCTTCCCCCGACGGGCTGCCGATCGCCGACTACGGCATGCTGTCCGACTGCTCGTCAGCCGCACTGGTCAGCCGCTGGGGATCGGTTGACTGGCTGTGCCTACCACGTTTCGACAGCCCGGCGGTGTTCGCGCGCATCCTCGATCCTAGTGGCGGGCACTGGTCGATCCGTCCTGCAGGCGAATACCGAGCCGAGCGCACGTACCTCGATGGCAGCCTCGCTGTCGAGACTCGCTTCACCACGGAGTCAGGCAGCCTGCGGCTCGTCGACGTGATGGCCGCGCGCGAGGGCCAGCGCGATCACGAACTCGGCATCGACCCGCCGCATGAGCTGCTGCGTGCTGTGGAGGGCGTGAGCGGGCAGGTCGACATGGTCATGGAGCTGGCGCCGAGACCGGAGTACGGCCTGGTGCGACCGCTGTTGCGCCGCACCGACTACGGATGCCGCACCTTCGGCGGCCCCAACCAGCTGGCCGTGACGTCGGCGGTTCCCCTGTCGGGCGATGGGGCCACGGTCAGCGCAGTCTTCAGCGTCTGCGAAGGTGACGCTGTGGGATTTGCCCTGCGCTGGGCCGCGGTAGAGGACGCCGCACCGCGGCCGACACCAGCGGACGGGGTCGCGGATCGCATCGTCGACACGCTGCAGGCATGGCGCTCGTGGGAGGCGCTGCACGACATCTACGGCGGCGCGATGCGCGAGCGGATTCGCCTCAGCTCACGGGTCCTCCACGGCCTCACCTACCGCCCCACCGGGGCCATCGTCGCCGCGCCCACAACGTCTCTCCCGGAGACCGTCGGGGGTGAGCGCAACTGGGATTACCGGTACTCGTGGATCCGCGACGCCAGCCTGACGCTGCAGGCGCTGTACGTCGGTGCCTGCCCGGACGAGGCGGTCGACTTCGTCTCATTCATGACCAGCTCAGCTGGAGGGGGTGCCGACGACGAGCACTCGCTGCAGATCATGTACGGCATCGGCGGCGAGCACGACCTCAGCGAGCGCGAGCTGCCCCACCTGGCCGGCTGGCGGGGCTCACGGCCGGTGCGGATTGGCAACGGGGCGTGGCTGCAGACCCAGCTCGATGTGTATGGGGAGCTGCTCGACACCCTGCACCGCTTTCGGGCCCAGCTCGGCGAACTCCATCCCGAGATACAGCGGTTCGTCGCCAGCCTTGCCGACGCCGCCGCGACGCGCTGGCAGGAACGCGATGCTGGGATGTGGGAGATGCGCGGCGAGCCGCTCCACCATCTCTCGTCCAAGGTGCTCTGCTGGACCGCGCTGGACCGAGCGGTCCAGCTGTCGCCGGCGCTGGGCAGGCACGCGAAGACCGACGTGTGGGAGCGCGAGCGGGACCGGGTTCGTGAGGCGGTGTTGACGCGCGGGTGGAGCGAGGCGCGCCAGGCGTATGCGCAGTCCTTCGACTCGGGTGAGCTCGACGCCGCCGTGCTGCTCATGCCGCTCGTCGACTTCCTTCCGGCGAGCGATCCGCGCATGCGCTCGACCATCGAGGCGATCGCGCGCGAGCTCACCGAGGACGGCTTCGTGTTGCGCTACCGCAACCAGCCGGGTGTGAACGCGGACGGCCTCTCCGGCGAAGAGGGCTCCTTCGTCATCTGCTCCTTCTGGCTGGCATCCTGCCTGGCCAGGGCCGGTGAGGTGCAGCGCGCCCAGGCGCTCTTCGATCGCATCAGCGGGTTCGCCAACGATCTCGGCCTGCTCGCCGAGGAGATCGACGCACCCAGCGGTGAGCTGCTCGGCAACTTCCCGCAGGCCTTTAGCCACATCGGCTTGATCACCGCGGCGTGGGAGATCGACATGGCGCGACAGCGACAGCGCTGACCTCTCAGATGCCGGTGTGCTCAACGCGCACGGGGTTCGGGTCCGGAACGTGGGGCATCAGCGCGTTGGCCGGGATGGTTCCGAGACGGCCGGCCTGGAAATCCTCCATCGCCTGCCTGATCTCGTCGCGCGTGTTCATGACGAATGGGCCGTAGTGCTCGACGTGCTCGCCGATGGGCTGGCCACCCAGCAGGAGCACCTCGAGGGTGGCGCTGCGCGAGTCCTGGCGATCGTCGGCGCGCACGGTGAGCCAGTCACCGCTCCCAAAGACGGCCAGCTGCCCGCTTTTCACCGGTCGACCCTCAGCCCCGGCGCGGCCGGATCCGGCGAGGACGTAGAGGAGCGCGTTGTACGACGGGTTCCAAGGGAGCTGCAGCTGCGACCCGGGAGCCACGGTTGCATGCACCAGCGCCATCGGCGTGTGGGTCGATCCCGGTCCGCTGTGGCCGCCGAACTCACCAGCGATCACCCGCACCAGGGATCCGCCGTCAGCGGATGCGAGCAGGGTCACATCGCCGGCCTCGATGCCCTGGTACGCCGGGCTGATCATCTTGTCTCTGGCGGGCAGGTTCACCCACAGCTGGATGCCGTGGAAGAGACCGCCGGACACCACCAAGGCCTCGGGGGGCGTCTCGATGTGGAGGATCCCGCCACCGGCGGTCATCCATTGCGTGGCGCCGTTGGTGATGAGGCCACCACCACCGTGCGAGTCCTGGTGCTCAAAGGTGCCGTCGATCATGTAGGTGACCGTCTCGAAGCCGCGGTGCGGATGCCACGGAGTGCCCTTCGGCTCGCCGGGCGCGTACTCCACCTCGCCCATCTGGTCCATGTGGACGAACGGATCGAGGTCGGCCAGCGACACGCCCGCGAACGCCCGGCGCACCGGGAAGCCCTCACCTTCGAAACCCGTGGGGGCAGTCGTGACCAACGTCACCGGACGTTCCATCGCGGGGGCGGCGTCGGCGTTGAGGACGCGTGGAAGGGTGAGAAGGTTGTCGACGGTCACTGCGGGCATGACGATTCTCCGGTGGCTGGCTGCGAATGATCGAGGCTCATGGGTGGCAGCCGGCGATACGCGCGACCGCTCAGCACATTGAACATCAAGCCGGCGAGCGGGAAGCATCCCCAACCGTCGTTCCCGCGGCCGTCGGGCGGTGCGAGACCAACTGGAAGATGCCGCCGAGGTGAAGACGGCGACTGACGACTCGATAGGCGGCGAAGCCGAGGCCCAACGACAGCGCGCTCACCAGGGCGCGCTGAATGACCGCGGCGGCACCGGCCGCGCCGTAGTCGAACCCCAGGAAGATGAGCAGCGCGGCGACGCTGGCCTCGTTGGCGCCGACGCCGCCGGGGATGAGGCTCACCGCGCCGCCGATTGTGGACAGCGCCAGGACGAACGCCGCCTGCCACCAGCCCACGCGCCCCGGTTGCAGGCCCTCCAGGATCAGCCAGAACGCCGTCACGGAGGCCACCACGCGGGCGGCGTCGAGGACTGACAGCGCCAGCGCGTCGCGGCGGTGCAACAGGGCAGCCGTCTCCTGCTGCAACTCGTCGATCGCAGGCAGGACGCGGTTGAGGAACGGGATGTGTGCCATCAACCAGTGAACCCGGTGGAACACGGGGGACACCGTGACGATGACCACGATCAATGCGATTGCGCACGCCACCGGCACCACCGCGGAGAGGCCGTATCCCAGCGCCAGGACCGCCGGCAGAGCCGACAGGATGAGGAGCAGCGTGTAGGACAACTCCTGCACCGTGACGGTGGCGGCGACGGTCCCGAACTCGACGCCGCTGGCGGCGCTGGCGAAGGCGGCGCGGGTCAGGTCGCCGAGCGGCACGATCGCGCTGATCGTCTGACCGGCGAGATTGACAAGGATCGTGTCGGACAGGCGCATCTTCGTCCCCACGTCGGCGAGCAGGAAGTGCCACCGGATGCCCTGGAGAACGTAGACGAGAATGGAGAGAATCAGGATCGGGGCGATCAGGCCAAGCTGAAAGTGGCGCAGCGCGACGGCGATCCTGGCCGGATTGAGGAACACCACCACAGCGGCGATGCCGGCCATACCGATACCCGCGGTGAGGACGCGGCGCAGTCGCGGTGAGAGGCGTCGCCGGTCCCGCTTCGGCTTGCCGGTCACGCCAGCGCGGTGAGCCACGGCAAGGCAGCACTGAGCGGGCCGAGCAGGGTGCGCTCATCCCGCGGGTCGAGCTCGGGGCGTGCCGTCAGAGCCAGCGCCGCGCCGAGCAATGCGTCCTCGGCGCGGTGGCCGATCTCGCCATGCTCCTGGCGCCACGAGACCAACGCCTCGTGATTCTCGGTGAGGTCGAGGATGCGCTTGTGGAGCACATCCCACGCAGCGGCGCGGTTGGTTCTCTCGAGCACCCGCAGCGCGGCGCTCTCGGCGGAGTGCCAGACGTCGTACTCCGCCGACGACTGCTGGCTCATGTCACGTCCTCATTCGGATCGGACGGAGGCGGCGCCTCCGTGGCCTGCGGCTAGCTTGTCACAGCCCACGTGCCCTGCCTCCGTACGGTTCGAAACCGGCCGGCACGGGTACATGAGATCTTGAAATGGCTGAACTGACGCCCGAACTGCTGCCGATCCTGCAACTCGACGACGTCGTCGTTCTTCCCGGCATGACCGTGACCCTCGCCATCGAGGGCGACACCCAGCGGGCCGCGGTGGCCGCCGCCCAGAAGGGCAACCGGCTGCTCCTGCTCGTGCCGCACGTCGGCGGGACGTTTTCGGCCATCGGCACCGTCGCCCAGGTGGTCGAGTCCGGCCAGTTGCCCACCGGCGCGGATGTCTCCATCTTCAAGGGCCTCCACCGCGCCCGCGTCGGCGGCGGTCAGTCCGACATCGGCGGCGCGCTGTGGGTGCAGGTCGAGCCACTCGCCGACGGCGAGCCGACCGATGCCGCTCGCCAGCTGGCGCGCGAGTACCGCGCACTCATCGAGAACCTCCTTGAGTCGCGTGGCGCCGGCCGCGTCATCGAGGCGGTGCGTTCCGTCCGCCATCCCGGCCACCTCGCCGACCTGGCGGGCTACTCGCCCGACCTCAGCGTCGAGCAGCGCGTCGAGGTGCTCGAGACCGTCGACATCGAAGCGCGCCTCACCACGCTGATCGCGTGGACCAAGGACATCCTGGCCGACGCGTCGGTGCGCGAGAAGATCCGCACCGAGGTCAACGAGGGCATGGAGAAGACGCAGCGCGATTACCTGCTGCGCCAGCAGCTCGAGGCGATCAAGAAGCAGCTCGGCGAGGGTGGGGACGACGTCGCCGCCGGCTACCGTGGACGACTCCAGAACGCCGACATGCCCGATGGCGTGCGCAAGGAGGTCGAACGCGAGGTGGACCGCTTCGAGCGGACCAGCGAGCAGAACCCCGAGCACGGCTGGATCAGGACGTACCTCGACTGGATGTTCGAGATTCCCTGGAACGTGCGCTCGGAGGACAACTTCGACCTCGCCGAGGCGCGTCGCATCCTCGACGCAGACCACACCGGGCTCGACGACGTGAAGCAGCGCATCATCGAGTTCCTCGCGGTTCGCAAACTCCGCCACGAGCGCGGCCTCACCGTTCTCGGCGGTCGTGGTTCGGGCGCGATCATCACCCTGGTCGGCCCACCAGGGGTCGGCAAGACCTCGCTCGGCGAGTCGGTCGCCCGTGCGCTGGGACGGAAGTTCGCGCGCGTGTCGCTCGGCGGCATCCATGACGAGGCCGACATACGCGGCCACCGCCGCACCTATGTCGGCGCGCTTCCGGGTCGCATCGTGCGCGCCCTCAAGGAGGCCGGCACCAAGAACCCGGTGATCATGCTCGACGAGATCGACAAGGTCGGCAGCGACTGGCGCGGTGACCCGTCGTCGGCGCTGCTCGAGGTGCTCGACCCTGCCCAGAACAACACCTTCCGTGATCACTACCTCGAGGTCGACCTCGACCTCTCCGAGGTTCTTTTCATCCCCACCGCCAACGTCTGGGAGACCATCCCAGCGCCGCTGCTCGACCGCATGGAGTTGATCCGCCTGGACGGCTACACCGAAAACGAGAAGGTGGCCATCGCGCGCGACCACCTGCTGCGCCGCCAGGTCTCCCAGGCTGGACTCGAGTCCGACGAGGTCAGCGTCACCGACCCGGCAATCCTCGCCGTAATCACAGATCACACGCGCGAAGCTGGCGTCCGCAACCTCGAACGCGAGCTGGGCAAGATGACCCGCAAGGTGGCGACGAGGATCGCCACCGGCGAGCTCACTCCGCCACTCGAGATCACCCCGGCCGAGGTCCGTGAGCTGCTCGGCAAGCCGAAGTTCGACAACGAGGTAGTCGAGCGCACGTCGGTCGCCGGCGTGGCCACCGGGCTGGCCGTCACCGGGACCGGGGGTGACGTGCTCTTCATCGAGGCGGCCACGAGTGAGGGCGACGGCAAGCTGACGCTGACCGGCCAGCTCGGTGACGTGATGAAGGAGTCCGCGCAGATCGCGCTATCCTACGTGCGCGCACACGCCGTCGAGCTCGGCATCGACCCAGAGGCGGCGCACAAGAGCGTGCATGTCCACGTGCCGGCGGGCGCCGTGCCCAAGGACGGCCCATCAGCCGGGGTCGCCATGACCACTGCCCTGGTGAGCCTGCTCACCGGCAGGCCGATGCGCAACACCGTGGCCATGACCGGCGAGGTGACCCTGCAGGGACTGGTACTGCCCATCGGCGGCGTCAAGCAGAAGGTGCTGGCCGCCCACCGCATGGGGCTCAGCGAGGTGATCCTGCCGCGCCGCAACGAGAAGGACATCGACGACGTGCCCGAAAGTGTCCGTGAGGCGATCACGTTCCACCTGGCCAGCCGTGTGGAAGAGGCCATCGCTGTGGCGCTGGCGCCCCCTGCCCCTGCGAGGGCGGCGGCTGCGGCGTAACCGCCGCCCTCGCGGGGGCAGAGTCAGGCGACGTCGAGGTGCTGCAGCAGCTCCACCACGGCTCGGCCAACGCGCGTGGCGCGGGCGTCGTCGACAGGACCGAGACCGGGCACGAACCGCGCGATTCCGGCCGGGTCATCATCCGTGAGCCAGCGGATCAGCGCGTGGCCAACCTCAGCAGCGGTGGGTCGTCGATCTCCTCGGGCATGGCATCCTCACCTGCGTCTGTCATGGGATCGTTGTAGGGTACGCGGTCGCCAACTCGGCAGGCATAGACTCGGCCGAGCAGGCAACCGCTTCCTCCGAGGTGCCCATGGACATCACCGAACTCATCCTGCACGACCATCACGAGCAGCGGCGGATGTTCGCCTTCCTCGAGGACATCGGCGGCTCCAACACGGAGGCGCTGGGTGCTGTCTGGACGCGCCTGCGCATCCTCCTCGAGGTGCACGCCGAAGCGGAGGAGCAGCTCTTCTACCCGCACCTGCTCAAGATCGGCACCGGTGCCGGAGGCGAGAGCGTGGTCGAGGAGGTGACCGACGTCATCAAGGATCACAACGAGATCCGCGATGCCACCAGGGAGACCGGGCAGCACGAGGTTGGCAGCGACGATTGGTGGAAGGCCGTGGCCGACGCGAACAAGGCGAACAGCGACCACATCGCCGAGGAGGAACGCGAGGACCTCACCGACTTCCGCCACCACGCGCCATTGCAGCTGCGCCACGACATCGCCGTGGCCTTCGCCACGTTCGAGGCCGAACATGCAGCTGGCATCGAGGCGAAGGACAAGGACCCCAAGCGCTACATCGAACAGAACAGCTGAGTACGCGCCGGGCCACAAGCGCTCACACCGAACACGAGCACCAGAAAGGAGCGAGCTCGCCTCATCGACATGGCGTCAGGGTGGTGATGGTGCGGGCTGTCTCGTCGACGAGCAGCAGCGTCCCGGCGGCGGTGGCGGCAAGGCCCTGAGGCCCTGGAGCTGGTGTCACCAACGTGGTCGATCGTCCGCTGGCGGGGTCGACAGCGGCCACTGTCCCGGCGAGGTCGGCGACATAGAGAAGCCCATTGACGTACACGACCTCGTCCACCTGTCTGAATGAGCCCAACGACCGCGTGGCTCCGCTCGGCGCGACCATGAGCACTCCGGGAGCATTTTCCATGCCGATGTACGTGCTGCCCGCGGGGTCGGTGGTCGCCGTAACGGGACGACCCAGCCCGTGCGCGAGCGTCATCGTGGCACCGCCGACCGTGTACGCCAGGAGCGTGCCGTTGGGGCTGTCCGGCACCAGCAATCGTTGCGCGACGGAGTCGTAGTAGATGCCGTCGACCCCGAGGTTGGACGTGTGGTTGGACAGCGCGAGCAGCCGAGTCGGTGCGCTGTCCCCCGGGCGGAAGGTGCTCAGGGAATTGGTCTCCTGTTCGGCGACGATGAAGCGCCCGTCCGGCAGCGCGACGATGCCCTCCGGACCACCGGGATCGCTCATTGAAGCCATCACCTTCCCGCTCGCCGAGAGCTCGGTGATGCGGTGCGCGGCGAGCTCGGTGACCCAGATGTGACCGGCGCGATCGACAGTGAGGTCATCGGGGGATGCGGCCAGGTGGGCAAGGACCGGCAGGCCGGCCTCCGGCTGCGCGGGAGGGCACCCGTCCAAGCTGGCGGTCGCAGCGGCCGGGCTGCTTCGCGCCCCGGGGAGGTCTGCAACGCCGCTCGCCGGTCCCGAGCGCGTCGACACCGGCGCTGGACTGCGGCTGGACGAAGCCGCCGATGCGCAGCCGGCAATGGCCAACGCTATCGACGCCGCCAGCGCGCCCACCCGATGCGTCCTGAGCACGCTGCTTGATACCACGCGCTCCGGCCGCATTTCCACTGGCTGCGCCGCCGGGGCGGTGGGCCCCCGTTTAATGCATGCTCGAGCGGTGCCGTACCACGTGTCCGTCGACGAGTTCGAGCGCATCGCCGTTGCGGCTCTCGACAGCATCCCGGCAGACCTTCGGGCCCGGTTGGATGCCGACAACCTGATGATCACCGTCCAGAGCAGTGCCAGCCGGGACGACCGCGACCACGACATCGATGAGCACGTGCTCGGTTTCTATGAGGGCGACGACGACTCGACGTTCAGCATCTCCCCGTACCCGAAGCGGATCGTGCTGCTCCAACGGCACATCGAGGCGTACTGCACGAGCCACAGGGCGCTGGTCGACCGGGTGACCGATACCGTGCTCCATGAGGTCGCCCATTACTTTGGCCTCGACCACGGCGACATCCGCGACACCCGACTGGATCACTGACGCGCCGCGTCCACCGCCGTCGGCGAGCCCTACACAGCCACGACGGTGATCCCGTCTGCGCCGGGCGCATCCATCGCCATCAGCGCGTCGGGAGCGCCGTCAAGGTCAATGACGGAACCGACCAGACGTCGCGGCTGCAGAGCACCGGACTCGACGAGCTCGAGCATCGCCGGGTAGTCATGCGCGGCCATGCCGTGTGACCCGTACAGCTCCAACTCGAAAGCGATCACCCGGTCCATGGGCAGCGCGGGTGTGGCGTCAGCGCCGTGCAGCAGTCCGACCTGCACGTGGCGCCCGCGACCGCGAAGCGAGTGCATCGCTGCCATGGCTGTTCCAGCGCTGCCAGCGGCGTCCAAGGACACGTGCGCACCACCGCCGGTCGTCGCCCGCACCACCGCGGCGGTGTCCGGCTCCAGGCCGGCGTCCACGGTCGCCACTGCGCCGATCGCGGTGGCACGCTCCAGCGCCGCCGCAGACGCGTCAACCGCCACCACCTGCGCGCCCAGTGCCGTCGCGATCATCACAGCGGACAGACCGACGCCGCCGCACCCGAAGACCGCCACCCACTGTTTGGGTCCCACCCTCGCGTGCGCCGTCAGGGCCCGGTACGCCGTGGCGAAGCGGCATCCCAGCAATGCTGCGGTGACAAAGTCGAGCCCTGCGGGGAGCGCGACCAAATTGAAGTCGGCGCGCTCGATGGCAACCCGTTCCGCGAAGGAGCCAGGCCCGGTGAAGCCAGGTTGCCGTTGGTCTGTGCAGACCTGCGCGGCACCCGACTGGCACTGCTCACAGATTCCGCATCCGAGCACGAACGGCACCGTGACGCGCTCCCCCACCGTCGACGAGTACACCCGCTCGCCAACGGCTGCGATCACCCCGGCGAGCTCGTGCCCGGGGATGTGCGGCAGCGCCACCGTCTCGTGGCCGCGCCACGCGTGCCAGTCCGACCGGCACAGGCCGGTCGCGCGGACCTCGATCACCACGCCGTCCGGCGGGCAACGCGGCTCGGCCACGTCCACCACCCGCGGCGGGCTGCCGTAAGCGTCGAACTGGACCGCCCTCACGGCAGGCGCGCGTCGCTCAGTTGTCGTCTCCGAACCAGGTGAGATCCGCGCCCGCGGCGGAGGCGGTACGCCAGCACCACGCCGCCCTGGGCGTGCCGTGCGGCGATGCCCATCCCGTCACCGGGATCATGTAGCAGGGCTGCTATAGGCAACGCGGCCGTCGACGACCGTCGCGGTGACCGCGTCGTCCTCGATGACGGTGAGGTCACAGAGCATGCCGGCGCGCAGCGCGCCGAGGTCGGCCTCCATCCCCGCCGCGTAGGCGACGCCGCGGGTGTAGGCGCGCAGCGCTACGCTGCGGCTCACCGCCAGCTCAGGATGCCAGCCCGCTCGTGAGCGCCACTGCGTGGCCGCCTCTATGCCGAGGAGCGGTGACGGATCCTCGACCGGCGCGTCGGAGCCGAACGCCAGGGCCGCGCCGGCACGTTGCAGCGCACCCCATGCGTACGCGTTGGCGGCGCGCCTTCCCCATTGCGCGTCGGCGACCAAGCGGTCGGCGATCGCGTGCGTGGGCTGCATCGACGCGATGACCCCGATGCGCGCGAACCGCGGGACGTCGGCGGGGTCGACACACTGGGCGTGCTCGAGCCGCGGCCGCCAAAGGGCCCAGGCGCCTCGCAGCGGTTCGAGGGCGTCGAGCCCGCGCCGCACCGCGCCGTCGCCGATGGCGTGCAGGCAGACGTTGAGGCGCGCCGCCGCACAGCGGCTGACGATGTCGACGAGGTCCTCCTGGCCGGTCACCGCCACGCCGGTGCCGTCGAGCATCTCGGCTGTCCGGCTGCCCAGCGAGCCGTCGAGGAACACCTTGACCCCCCAGATTCGCAGCCACGAGTCGCCCAGCCCGGAGGTCACCCCGAGGGCTTCGGCGGCGCTCAGCTCGTCAACGGGCAAGTTCCATACCACGCGGATGGGCAAACGTCCACCTCGGTGCAGGCGTTGCAGGCTGCCGAACAGGCGCGGCTGGTCCATCGTGTGGACCACGGTGAGGCCCGCTTGCGCCAGCCTCTCGAGCACGGTGCGCAGCGCGGCGTCGAGGTCGGCGTCGCCGGGCGGCGGCGCCGCCCGCTGGGCCGCGTTGCAGGCCTCCTCGCGCACCACGCCGGTGGGCTCACCCGTCTCGTCGCGGTCAACCACACCGCCACGCGGGTCGGGCGTGCCGCGGGTGATGGGCACCGCTTCTAGGGCGGCGGAGCTCAAGCACGCGGAGTGGCCGTCCTTGCGGGTCAGCAGCACCGGCCGGCCGCCTCCCGCTCGGTCGAGCTCCGTGCGGGTGAGGGTGCGCGCGTCGTCGCTCCAGTCGTCGTTGCTCCACCCGCTGCCCGTGATCCAGGGGATGTCGGGTCGGCGGCGCGCGAAATCAGCGACCCGTGCCAGCGCGTCGCGACGCGTGGGCGCGCCACTGAGATCGGCGCCCAGCGTCGAGCGGGCCAGCCACTCCAGGTGCAGGTGCGCGTCGCCGAACCCCGGGTGAGCGCGCCCGTGCAGGGTGTGCACCGTGGCGCCGTGGCCGGCGGCCGCGCGGGCCGTCTTGCCCGTGGCGATGATGCGTCCGTCGGTACCGACCGCCACCTCGGGCGTGCACCCCTCGAACAGGGTCGGGCGCCGCGCAGCCTTTGGTCGTGGGGTCACCGCGGCGATTCTGACTGCCCGTCTGCCTCATTGACATGTGACTTTTCGGTCACCTATAGTGCGCCCATGACCGACGACGACCGCGTGTTCAAGGCACTCGCCGACCCCACGCGTCGCTTCCTGCTCGACCTGCTCTTCACGCGTGACGGCCGCACGCTGACCGAGCTGGACGCGGAGCTGGAGATGACGCGCTTCGGCGTGATGAAGCACCTGCGCGTCCTCGAGGACGCGGGAATCGTGGTGAGCCGGCGCCAGGGGAGGGAGAAGTTGCACTTCCTCAACCCGGTGCCAATCCGGTTGATCCACGACCGGTGGATCGACAAGTACACAGAGCGCCGGGTGTCGGCGCTCGCGGACCTCAAGAACCATTTGGAGGGCACGGCATGACAACCACGGCGGCGACGAGCGTAGCGACACAGGTGTACCGCGTATACATCAAGGCGACGCCCCAGGCGGTCTGGGACGCCATCACCAAGCCGGAATGGACGGAGCGCTACGGGTACGGCGGGCGTGGTGAATACGACCTTCGTCCCGGCGGCACCTATCGAGGGATGACCAGCGAGCCGATGCGCGCGTCAGGGGCGCCGGAGGTCGGCGTGGACGGGGAGGTCATCGAGGTTGACGAGCCACGCCGGCTGGTTCACACCTTCCGCATGGTCATGGATGAGCTGATGACGGCTGAGGGCTTCACCCGGGTCACCTACGAGCTGGACGAAAGGGCCGGGGGGGTCACGCGACTTACCGTGACCCATGAGCTCGACGGCGCACCGACGCTGGCGCTGCTGATGTCCGGCGCAATGGAGGACGGCGGCGCAGGCGGCGGCTGGAGCTGGGTGCTCAGCGGCCTCAAGTCGCTGCTGGAGACCGGCCAATCCCTCGGCGGCCACGACGGCACCAGCCAGCGCTGAGACGGGCGCGCGGAGGCCCTGCGCGAGCAGGGTCTCCGCTGCTCACTCGGGCTCGAGGTCCGGGAAGCGACGCCGTTCGGGGATGAGCTGGTCGACGACAGTCTCCATCCAGTCGAGCACGGCGCCGTGCAGCCGCGCCGTGTTGCGCGCACGGAGCACTTGGCGCGGCAGCGGCACATCGACCTCGGCCTCGAGCCGGCGCACCAACTTGCGAACCCCGCGATCGATCCTCCGTTCGCCCTCGAGGTTGCGCTCCTCCAGCACCTCGATCACCTCGTCGATCACGGCGATCTTCTGGCGCGTCCGCATGGTCGCGTAGTGCCGCCTCATCGTGGCCAGGCGGTTGTTGCGTAGCTGAATGTTGGGCTCGCCGTACCGGTACGGAAGCGTGGCGTCGGGATGGTTGAGCACGGTGCGGTCCTATCCTCCTGAGCCTGCCGCGGTGTGCCCGCCGACAGCTCGTTGACCAGTACTACGCAGCCGGGCCTGTCCTGGATCACGTTTGCGGGCAGCGGGCACGATCGCCGGCGCGCGCTTGTACCACGCCGCTCGCCGCGGTGCAGAAGTTGATCGAGAAAAGTGAAAAAAATCCGAGGGCTCATATGGTCGCTCGAGGTCCGGGCGAGCTGCTCGAAGTGGGTAACGAGGACCCGGCACAAGGCTTTGGGAGGACCACGATGCGGCGTCAGATGATGGTCATTGGTGGAGTGCTGGCGTGCGCCAGCATCCTGGGGGCGCCGTTGGGCGCCCATGCGTCGAGCCACCGCGAGGCTCCCCTCATCGCAGGGGATCCGCAGGTGGACAACACCGACGTCTACGCCTTCGTGAGCCCGGACAGCCCGAGCAACGTCACGCTCATCGCCAACTGGCTTCCCTTCGAGGAGCCGAACGGAGGCCCGAACTTCTATCCCTTCGCGCCGGATGCCCATTACGACATCAACATCGACAACAAGGGTAGCGCCACAGCGAACATCACCTACCGGTGGACGTTCACCAGCCACTACCGCAGTACTAACACCTTCCTCTACAACACGGGCGTCGTCCACAACATCCACGACTCGACCCTCAACTTCTACCAGACGTACAACCTCGAGAAGATCGTCAACGGCGGGCCGGCCACGACCATCGTGTCCAACGCACCGGTGGCGCCGTCCAACGTGGGGCGCGCGTCGATGCCCAACTACGCGGCCCTGCGCAACCAGTCGATCACCTCGATCCCGGCCGGCGGGAAGACCTTCGCCGGCCAGGCCGACGACCCGTTCTTCCTCGACCTGCGCGTCTTCGACCTTCTGTATGGCGCCAACCTCAAAGAGGTCGGCCACGACACGCTCGCCGGCTACAACGTCAACAGCATCGCGCTGCAGGTGCCCAAGAGTGAGCTCGCGCAAGGCGGCGACGGCAGCAACATCATCGGCGTCTGGAGCACCACCGAACGGCAGAGCCTGACCCTTCACCCCGACGGCACCCGTTCGGGCGCCGGCAACTTCGTGCAGGTGTCGCGCCTCGGCAACCCTCTCGTCAACGAGGTCGTGGTCCCAGTGGGCTCAAAGGACAGGTTCAACGCGTCGCAGCCCTCCGGTGACTCCCAGTTCCTGCCCAAGGTGGTGGATCCCGAGCTGCCCCACCTGATCCAGGCGATCTACGGCATCCCGGCACCGGCCACGCCGCGCAACGACCTCGTGGCTGTGTTCCTGACCGGCGTCGCCGGCCTGAACAAGCCGCCGAGCGTCACACCGGCCGAGGAGCTGCGGCTCAACATGTCGATCGCCCCTGCCACCTCGCCGAATCGCCTCGGTGTTGTCGGCGGTGACAAGGCGGGCTTCCCGAACGGCCGCCGCCTCACTGACGACGTCGTGGACATCGCCCTGCAGGCGGTGGAGGGCGTGCTTCTGCCCAACCATCCCGCCGCAGTGAACACGCTCGGTGACGGCGTCAACGCAAACGACGTCGCCTTCGACAGGGACTTCCCGTACCTCGCGCTGCCGCACACCGTGGCGGTCAACGCGGCGTCGCACGACGCCGGCGTGAGCGCTCCTCTCTCCGCCGTCCCGCCGACCACCGGCGGGCCAGTCGCCGGCACCGTGCCGGTCCTTGCGATTGGACTGGGTGCCGCCGGTTTGCTGATCGCAGCCGCCGGCCTCATCGCCCTCGTCCTGTCCCGGCGCAATCGTCCGCTCTCGATGCCGGGCCTGGGCTCGGCTTCCACCACACGGTGAACATCGGCCTGTCCGGCGGGGCGCAGCAGCGCCCCGCCGGTACCGGCTCGGGCGAGGGCCGCCGGCCGCGCCTGCGGACCTCGCTGCTCCTGACGGCCGTCGGTGCCGGCCTCGTCGCAATCTCCGCCTTCGGCATCCTCCAGCCCCACCCGGCGGCGGCGCCGACCGCGCTCGTAAGAGCCCCCGCGACGATCGCACCCGCACCCGATGCGCTGCAAACCTCGATCACCAAGGCGCAGTCGCAGCTTCGCTCCGAGCCGGGCGACTGGGGCGCGTGGGCCACGCTGGGAAGTGCGTATGTCCAGGAGGCGCGCATCACCGCAGACCCGTCCTATTACCCCAAGGCCGAGGGAGCCCTCAACCATTCGCTCCAACTGCGGCCCGAGGGTAACGTCACCGCCATGGTGGGCATGGCCGCGCTGACCTCCGCTCGGCATGAGTTCACTGTCTCGCTGGAATGGGGTATGCGCGCGGAAGCGGCTGCACCGAGCGCGGCGGCCGTGTACGGCGTCATCGACGACGCGCTGACCCAGCTCGGTCGATACCCGGAAGCGAGAGCGGCAGCCCAGCACATGCTCGACCTGGCCCCGTCGATCTCCTCGTTCGCGCGCGCCTCGTACGACCTCGAGGAGCACGGCGACGTCGTGGGGGCGACTGCGGCGCTGCAGCGCGCGCTCGTCGATGCCTTCACACCCGCAGACGTCGCGTTCTGCCGCTACTACCTCGGGGAACTGGCGTTCAACTCAGGCCGGCTCAGCGAGGCCATGCACCAGTACCAGCTGGGCCGCCAGGCGGACGCCGCATACTTCCCACTCCTCGAAGGCGTGGCCAAGGTCGAAGCCGCGATCGGGCAGGTGCCGGCCGCGCTTCGCGACTACAACGAGCTCCTCGCACGCGTCCCGCTGCCCCAGTACGTCAACGAGCTGCTCGACTACGAGCAGTCGCTGGGGCGGACGCACGACGCGGCGGCCCAGCGCAGTCTCTTCGACACCGAGGCGCAGCTCTTCACGGCCAACGGAGTCGACGTCGACCTCGAGGCCGCCATCCTCGACGCCGACCATGGCGACCCGGCGGCCGCGGTGCGACACGCGCAGCTGGAGTGGTCGCGCCGCCACAGCGTGCTGGTGGCCGACGCGCTGGCATGGGCTCTGCACGCCGCGGGACGCAACAGCGAGGCCCTCGGTTACGCCAACCAGGCGCTGTCGTTGGGCTGGCGCAACGCGCTGCTGCACTTCCACCGCGGCATGATCGAGGCCGCGCTCCGGATGCCCGCCGCAGCCCGCTCCGACCTAGCGGCTGCCGAGGCGATCAACCCCTACTTCTCGACATTGTGGGGCGGCCAGGCACAACGGACCCTGGCATCGCTGGGCGGCGCGCCGTGAGCCGCCGCTGGAGGCGCGCGATCGCCGGGGCCGGATTGGCCGTGTCGCTAGCAGTCCTGGTCCCGACGGTGGTCAGCGCCCACCCACTCGGCAACTTCACCCTCAACCAGTACAGCGGGCTGACCGTGCGGAGCGACGGCGTCGACGTGACCTACGTGCTCGACATGGCCGAGATCCCCACCGCGCAGCTGCTGGCCAACCTGGGCAGCGATGAGAGCCACCTCCTCGAGGCCGGCGCCTCCGCCGGCTACAGGCGCACCCAGTGCGCGACGGTCGCCTCGCAGATGGCGTTGCGCCTCGATGGCACTGCGGCCGCGCTGACGCCTGCCACCAGCACCCTCACCTTCCCGGTGGGCGCGGCCGGCCTGCACACGCTTCGCCTCACCTGTCACCTCAGCACCCCCAACTCAACGCCGACGATCGGTCGTGCACTGCACTTCGCCAACAACAACTTCGATGACCGCGTCGGCTGGCGTGAGGTCACAGCGGTGGGAACCTCGGCCCGCGTCGCCGGCAGTGACGTTCCTGCCGCCAGTGTCAGCAACGAGCTCACCACCTACCCGGCCGACCTGCTCACCTCGCCCCTCGATGTGCGCTCCGCTGCCCTCACCGTGGTGGCCGGCACGGGTAGACACGGTGCCAATGCCGCCGCCGCACCCACTGGCGTCCTCCCGCGCGGTATCGACCAGTTCACCAACGCGTTCGTGGCGCTGGTCTCGCGCCAGACCATCGACATCCCGTTCGTTGGCATCGCGCTCGTGCTCGCGCTTGTCCTGGGCGGCCTGCACGCCTTTGCACCTGGCCATGGCAAGACGCTGATGGCGGCCTACCTGGTGGGCCAGCGAGGCTCGATGCGCCACGCCGCGGCGCTGGCCGCGTCGGTGACCGTCACCCACACGATCGGCGTCCTGGCGCTGGGGGTGGCGCTCTCGGTGTCCACGGCGTTCGCGCCGGCTCAGATCTACCCTGTTCTCGGCATCGCCAGCGGGGTGATCATGGTGAGCATCGGTCTCACGCTCCTGTCACGCGCCTGGAGGTCGCGCCGGCAGGACAGTGACACCCACGCGCATGCGCACGGCCACGGACACGCGGAGTCGCACCCACACGCGCACCCGCACCCGCACCCGCACTCGAATGACGGCGCCGCAGCGCCCGAGCACGGGCACGGTGGCCGCCCGCACGCGCATGCGCCCGTCGGCGGCGAGCGGCCGCGGCTGCGTGGTGTGCTTGCGGTGGGCTTCGCCGGCGGGATGGTGCCGAGCCCGTCCGCGCTGGTGGTGCTGATCGGTGGCATCGCTCTGCATCGCACCTGGTTCGCGGTCCTGCTCGTCGTCGTCTACGGGCTCGGCATGGCCCTGGCCCTCACCGGCACCGGGCTGGCGCTGCGCCACGCGCGCACCGTCATGGACCGCCGCCTCAGGCGGCGGATCGCGCCGCGTCGCGGCGCCTGGCTGGGACGGCTGGCCGGAGCGCTTCCGATGGTGACCGCGGCCGCGGTCATCCTCGTGGGGCTGGACCTGACCCTGCGTGGCTCGGGGGCGCTGTAAGGCGCGTCCGGGTCCTACGACGTCCGTCCCTTGTGAGGCGAGACCGCGCCGGCGATAGCCTCGCCCCATGGACCGGCGGCGATGGACAGCGCACGCTGTGGCGGCGATCGCCATGGTGGCCGCCACCGTCATGGCCGTGGAGGGTGGCGTGGTGCTCGGGGTCAACGCCGCCGGCGCGCAGTCGGTCCAGATCGTGGGTGCGGGCACGGCCGGCTGTGCCTCGGCCTACTGCTTCAACCCCTCACAGGCGTTGTCGAATCGCGCCGACACGGTCACCTTCACCAACGCGTCGAGCGGGACGCACACGGTGACCCGCTGTACGGCCGGTGCCTGCTCGGGACAGGGCTCCGGCACAGGCGCTGACACTCTGGACTCGGGCGGCAGCATCGGCCCGAACGGAACGTACGGACACACCTTTTCCAGCGGGGGCACGTATTTCTACTATTGCTCGATCCACGGCTACGGGGTCATGCACGGCGAGGTGACCGTGCAACCGCTGCCCACCCCGGCGCCGCAACCACCGCCGCCGACCCCCACCTCGCGGCCCGCGCCCACCCACGTGATGACGGCGGCCACTCCGCGGCCGACCCCGAGCCGGGCCGCCAGCGCCGCAGCCACGGGGACCGCCACGCCGCAGACGACGTCCAGTTCCGCCGCGACGGCGTCCCCGGCGGTGGCGCTCACCCTGCCGTCGAGCACCACGACACCGTCAGCGGTACCCGCTCCCGCACCTGCGGTGACCGCCGTGGACCGCGGCGGGCGCCAATCCGTGCTGGTCCCCGTCGTCCTGGCGGTGCTGCTCCTCCTCGGTCTGGCCGCGGGCGGGCTGGTGCGCCGGCGCCGCCGATCACAGCAGTGAGACCGGTTCGGATTTTGACGCCAGCTCGAAGCTCCCCTAGGATCGACGCGATGAACCGGGAGGGCGATTCGCTGACACGCAGGCTGTGGCTCGACCACGGCCATTGCGTCACGGAGCTCTGTCGAACGCACTGAGCGCAGTCGATCGGCTTCCCGCATGACCGGGGTCGTGCCGTCGGCAGTAGCCACCAGCATCTCGGTGCTGCGTGATTCGTCCCCAAGCCAAAGGACTACGCACACACTTCCCTTCGAACGCGCCGGCAGGACGCGACCGGACCGCAGAACAACTCAAGAGGACAGACGAGATGGCCCTGGCCACCCCCCTGGGAGGCTGCCTGGTCGATCGCACGGTGGACGGAGCTCCCGCCGCCGATCACCACGGCGTCCGCACCCTGCTCGCCGCCAGCGGCACGTGGGTGCGCGAGCTCCTGCGCGACGGCGAGGCACTTCCTGCGGAGTTCACCCGGTCCGACGTGGCGGAGATCCTGCGCAGCGCCTGCGCCGGCGCCCCGGTGGAGTCGGCGCCATGAGCAGCCGCGCCGTCATCTCGAACGAGGAGCTGATCCTCGAACGCGCGCGCCTCGACACTGCCTCGCCGGCCGAGGTCATCGGCTGGGCGCTCTCGCGCTTCCCGTCCGGGCGGCGCGTCGTTGTCACCGGGCTGCAGGCGGACGGCGTCGCCGTCGCCGACATGGCGATCGGCGCTGATCCCTCGGTGCGCGTGGTCACGATCGACACCGGGCGCCTTCCCGAGGCCACCCACTGGTACCTCGACGAGCTGCGCGCCCGGTGGGGGCGCGGCATCGAGGTGATCCTTCCTGACCGCGCCGAGGTCGAGGGCTTCGTGGGCGACCACAGCACCAACCCGTTCCGGCATTCGGTGGCGCTGCGGCTCGACTGCTGCCACATCCGCAAGGTCGCGCCACTCGAGCGCGTGCTCGCCGGCGTCGACTGCTGGATGACCGGTCTGCGCCGCGGTCAGTCCGAACGACGCTCCACGACCTCGGTCATCGACATCGACAAGCGCCACGGCGGAGTGGTCAAGGTGAACCCCGTGGCCACCTGGAGCGAGGATGCGGTAACCGAGTACCTCACCCAGCGGTCGGTGCCTTTGCATCCTCTCTACGACGCCGGTTACCGGAGCATCGGCTGCGCCCCATGCACGCGCGCCGTCGGCCCCGATGAGGACGCCCGCGCGGGCCGCTGGTGGTGGGAGCAGGGAGTCGACAAGGAGTGTGGGATGCACATGGCCCCAGAGCGGACAGAGCTGGTGACGGCGTCATGACCGACCAGGGAGTGACCGTCTTGTTCGCCGGGCTCTCCGCCGAGCGGTTGCGGGCCGGCGGCAGGAGCGTCGAGATCCTCGACGGCGACGTGGTGCTGGCCACGTCCGAGCCCGACCTCATCGGGTGTCGGTCCCTGATGTGCGCGACCTGCGGATGCGCCGCGCCGGCTCGTTCGCGGTGGTCACCGGCCAGGATGTGCGCGGCGAGCTCCCGGGAGGCCTGGAGCGCATCGCCCGTGCGGTGGACACCCTGGTGGTGCTGATGCCGGTGAGCAGGCCGGACGAGATCAGTGCCCGCCTGGTGCCTGTGCTCGGCGACGATCGCCCCGCCGCGCCGGTCTCTGATGCGACCACCGCCAATCAGCGTGTGCTGCGCACCACCCTCTGCGATATCGCCGCCGCCGCGCAGGCGGCCGGCATTGCCGCCCCGCCACGCTGGTGCTCGGGCACGCCGTCAACGTGCTCGGCCAGTCGGGGCTGACGAGCGCGACCATGGCGCAGGAGCAGGCCACGCGAGCCTGGTAGCAGGACCCGCTAGGCGGGCGCCTTGGCATAGCTGGCCGCACCCTGGAAGTCGACCTGGACGCACGGCTCGTCGCCGACCACCCAGGCGTCGTGGCCAGGCGTCGCCACGAACACGTCGCCGGGGCCGACGTTCGTCTCAGTGCCGTCGTCACTGCGAACGGTCATCTGTCCCGACGCCACGTAGGCAAGGTGGGCGACCTGGCAGCTGTCGGTGCCGACGATCGGCTTGACGTGCTCCGACCAGCGCCAGCCGGGCTGGAACGTCGCCTTGCCGATCGGTCCGGCCTCGCTTTTGACGACCTCGAGCTTGCCCTTGCCGTCGGCGAACTGCCGGGTCTCGTCCGCCGAACCGAAGTCGAGCCTCTGTACTCCCGCCATGCCCATCTCCTCGCGTGCCTGCGTGCTTGTATTCGGGTGCAGCGGAACGGATCGTAGTCGGCCGCCGGCGGCGTCAACAAGGGGTGCGGCAAGACGCCAGGAGGCGGCAGCGCAGCCGCCGATGTCGTGGCCGCGACCGCCGCATGGAGATGTCGGCGTACCCCGAGGAGGCGACCGGGCCAGGATCGAGCGCTATGTGCGGCTCGGCCGTCACGGCCGGCCGGTCAGACGGCGCCGCCCTCAACAAATGCGCGGCAGCGGATCCCCGATGAGCATGTCGACCACACGCGTGCCGCCGAAGCCGGTGCGGATGAACACCATCCCCTCGGGCTCAGCGCGTACCTCCCCGATGATCGCCGCTTCCTGACTCTCTGGCC
>JALYZN010000074.1 GCA_030948845.1 Candidatus Dormiibacterota bacterium | reverse complement strand
GCACGAGAAGCGAGCCGTGCTGGTCGGAGACTTCGCCTTGCTGACGTCGCGCCAATGCGCGATGAACTGCCCGAACTCACCAGCCTGCTAGCTTAAGGTGCCAGTTCAAGACCCGGTGCCACTGACCTTACGTCAACGGCGACCCCGTCAACCTCGTGGACCCCAGCGGACATCACCCAGCTTATGACAACAACTACAGCGGGGAGATGGCTCAGCAGCAGGCGGACTATGGCGTCGCCCTGAACCAGCGTGGGCCAGCCGCGGCACACGCCGCCGCAATAGATCAGGCTAGAACCGCGCTTGCCAATCGCGGCCACGACGAGTACGTCCGGTCATGAATACCAGAACCCGGCCGGGCAATACTGCCTAACCAAGGTCTATCCTTTCTTCGCTGACGACCGCTCGCAAAAGACTCTTATCCCCCTCATCTACCAGTACAACGTCCCGAGCAGTTGCCAAACGGATCCACGCTGAGAACGGCCTCAATCCGGTGTGTTCCCTGGGCTTGGCTTACGACGATCGGGAGCCCTTGATCGCCGTACAGATCTCCTCCACGCTTGCGGCGTGTCTGGCTGTGCTCCGGTCGAACTACTCAACGGTCGAGCTCAGCGAGATCGCTTGGGACGCCTCGGGTTGCACCGGCGCGACATGGGCCGTTTTTGATCGAGTAAGGCGCTTCCAGTCCACCAGGTCCTCTGCCCTCTTTCCCCGGCAGCCCACCTCGAATTGAATGTCACGGGGTGGCGCAATCGTTGAACGCCGAACAAGGGTCTTAGATAGGGGACCTTTGGCCCTGTTTGAGAGCCATTCTCAGCGTCAAACGCCTTGGGTCGCAGCGGATGTGGTCAAAAGTCCCGGCGGATCGCAATGGTGGGATAGGGCCTCGGACCAGCGGATGCCGTAACCAGGATCGATTAGCACCGTGCTGTTCACTGCCACACCTGACCGGACTGTAGTAGTGGGCGATGAAGATTGCCGACTTGCATGGGCCACAAGATCCCGAATCGGTTGGCGTTTAGAGTCTCGTGAGTAACCCTTCGCCACCACCACCACCTCCAGACCTACCGGGATCTGGGTCCCCGCTGCCATCTCCGTCTGCGAAGGCGAGCTGGTGGCGGCCGCGGCGGTCGGTGAAGTGGTGGGGTGCAGCTACTGCCATCGTATTGGTACTGGTGATCGCAGGCGTGGCGGGAGGCGCCAAGAAGTCAAATTCACCGACTGCGCAGGCAACCCCAACTACTGGGCCTACGGACTCGGCCACACCAGCGCTCCCAATATCGACGCCTGTCCCGACCGCGACCCCGGCTCCAACTCCGCCTCCTACTCCCACCCCCGTGCCATTTGTGACTTTCAGTGACGGCCAGTATCGGGTTGGCCAAGACATACACGCAGGTACATATCGTCTCCGCGCCCAGCCGTCCTCATGCTATTGGGAGCGCGAAAAGGACTTCAACGGCGGGGTTGATTCGATCCTGGCGAACGACAACACTGCCAGCTACGCGGTGGTCACCATCCTACCGAGCGATGCGGGCTTCATGTCACGAGGTTGTGGGACGTGGAGTGCCGACCTCTCTGCCGTCATCAGTGGGCCAACCTTCTCGGACGGGCAATACATCGTCGGAACGGACGTCAAGCCCGGTAGGTACCGCAGCAGTGGGAATGCCGGGTGCTACTGGGAGCGCGAAAAGGACTTTACCGGCGCCGGAAGCAATGCGATCATCGCAAATAACAATACGGATACCCCGGCTATCGTGACAATCGCCGCATCTGACAAGGGCTTCAAGGCGAGTAATTGCGGCACGTGGACGCGCGGCTGAGCGCGAAGGGATGACAGATCCAGGAGCGAACCGAGATCAGAATTGTCACGCTGGGTGTTGAGCTTCGCGGAGGCCCCAAGGACTTGCGCGCCGCCGGTCAAGACTTGAGGTAAGCCACGGCGGTCCCGCAAGCGATCCGGACGCTGGCCGATGGGATCTTTGCACTATGGGCCTGCCAGCATGGACGGTGACCCCGCGGATCGCCACTGTAAGTGTGACGCCATCCATCTGCGCGAGGTCTTCGCAACCGATGAATTGTGGGCCGAATTGGCGGTCCGGCCGCAACGAATAATACGCCAGGCCTGCGCTCGTCTGACGTCCACGGGTGGCGCCATCGACTGAATACGCGCGAGCTAGCTCGACAGCGACGCGGCCAGTCCGGCGAGGGCGTCGCGCTGCGTCGACTGCGCGACGTGCGAGTACACGTTCATCGTCGTCGTGATCGTCGAGTGGCCAAGGATCTCCATCACGACCCTCGGGTTAACCCCCTGCGCCATGAGCAGCGACGCGCAGGCGTGACGCAACCCGTGGAAGGTCTGATGGGGTAGAGCCGCAGCGGCAACATGCCGCTGAAACGCCACAGTGACGGACTTCGAATGCAGCGGGTTGCCCGCCAGAGAGCAAAACACGAGGTCCCAGTCGCTCCATGTGGGTGCTGCGAGACGCTCCTCAGTTTGCCGCTGTCGATGTGCCCTGAGTGACTCCATGAGCGCCGGCGGCAGCGGCCCCAACGTACGTCGGCTGCGCGGCGTCTTCGGCTCATCGAGCTTGAACTCTCCGCCGATCCGAACCAGCGAGCGCCGGATGGTAAGGAGAGCATGCTCGAAGTCCACGTCCGACCAGCGGAGACCAAGCGCCTCGCCTTGGCGAACGCCGAGCGACAACGCAACGGTGTACAGCGCCTCCAGCCGATCACCCCTAACGGCCTCTAACAGGCGCTGCGCCTGCGCTGGGCTGAGCGGACGGATCTCCTGACGATTGGGGCGCGGCCGGCTGGTCAGGGCGGCGACGTTCCTGCCGACGAGGTTCCACCGCTGAGCGTGGCCAAGCGCCTGCCGCAGTACCGCCCGGATGAGTTCCACGCTCCGGGGCGACATCCCGGCAGCGAGCTTCTTGTTCAGCAGCGCCTGCACCTGTTCCGGTGTAAGTCGCGCCAAACGCACGCGCCCCAGTTCCGGGATGACATGGAGCCTCACGAGCCCGGCGTAGCTGATGAGCGTGACCGGGCGGACGCGGTTGGGCACGATGTCCGTCAGCCACCCCACCAGGAACCGCTCCACGGTCAGCTCGTCGCCCGGAATGGGCATCCCGTCCTGTGTCGCCTTCAGCGCGTCGGTGACCCGCCGCGTCACCTCTTCCCGGGTCTTCCCGTAGACGTACTTCCGCTTTCCGAGCCCAGTCGTGACCGCACCCATCCAGCGGCCGTCCGCCCGCCGGATTATGCTGCCTTCCCGGTTCCCGCGGCGCCCTCTGCGACGACGCGGGCGGCCCTTCGGAGGCGTCGTTTCAGATTCAAATGCTGTCAGATCTGTTGTCAACGGGTCGCTGTTGGCCGGCGTCATACCCTCATTCTACTCTCTTCAAGTTCAGAGAGGTGGCGCGCCCAAGAGGATTTGAACCCCTGGCCTTCTGATCCGTAGTCAGACGCTCTATCCGGACTGAGCTATGGGCGCGCGCGGCCCGACTTTCGAGCGGCATCCGAGTTTACACGAGGCCGGGCGGCTGCCCCGGACGTGGTGACGTCGCCTGCGAGGGTCCGGACTGGCGCGGCATGATGAGTGACAACGGATCAGGAAGCAGTCCCGGAGGTCGTGACATGGCGATGACTGGCAGTCTCGAGAGGTCTCTGACTGCTGAGGATCTCGCGTTCCTGCGCGATCTCGGTCAGCAGCTGCGCGTTGACGGGATCCGGGCCAGCACCAAGGCCGGATCGGGGCACCCCAGCTCGAGCATGTCGGCGAGTGACCTGCTCGCCGTGCTGATCGCGCGTCACCTCCACTACGACTGGAAGAACCCCTCCCTCGACAACAACGACCACCTCATCTTCTCCAAGGGACACGCGTCGCCACTCATCTACGCTCTGTTCAAAGCGTGCGGGGCCATCGACGACGCCGAGCTGATGACGTACCGCACCCATGCTTCGCGCCTCCAGGGTCACCCCACGCCCATCCTCCCGTGGATCGACGTCGCCACCGGCTCGCTCGGCCAGGGCCTGCCGATCGCGGTGGGTGTCGCCCTGGCAGGGCGCGCGGTCGACCGGCTGCCATTCCATGTGTGGACCGTCTGCGGTGACTCCGAGATCGCCGAGGGCTCAATCTGGGAGGGCCTCGACAAGGCCGGTCATTACGGGCTCAACAACTTCACCGCCATCGTCGACGTCAACCGCCTCGGTCAGCGCGGACCCACCGAATTCGAATGGGACATGGCCACGTATGCACGGCGCGTCGAGGCCTTCGGCTGTCGCGCCTTGGTCATCGACGGTCACGACATCGAGCAGATCGACGAGGCGCTGGCGAGCGCGCGTGCGGAACGCGAGCGCCCGACTGTAGTCCTAGCCCGCACCGTCAAGGGCAAGGGCTTCAGCGAGATCGAGAACAAGGACAACTGGCACGGCAAGCCGCTGCCGCAGGACATGGCTGAGCGCGCCATCGCCGAGCTCGGCGGCATCCGCGACCTGCACGTGAACTCGCCGCCGCCCGAGCCGGGCGAGTCAGCCGTGCGTCGCGGGGGCGGGGTCACGATCAACCTCCCCAGGTACTCGAAGGACGACAAGGTGGCCACCCGCAAGGCGTACGGAGATGCGCTGGCCGCCCTGGGGGCGCGCGCCGACGTGGTCGCGCTCGACGGTGAGGTGAGCAACTCGACGCACTCCGAGGAGTTCCAGAAGGCCTACCCAGAGCGCTTCTTCGAAATGTTCATCGCCGAGCAGCAGCTGGTGGCCTCGGCGGTCGGCATGAGCGTGCGCCGGCTGGTTCCGTTCGCGTCGACATTCGCAGCCTTCTTCAGCCGCGCCTACGACTTCATTCGCATGGCGGGCGTTTCCGGGGCCAACATCCGGCTGGTAGGATCGCACGCCGGCAGCGAGATCGGGGCCGACGGACCCTCACAGATGGCGCTCGAGGACATCGCCGCCATGCGCGCCGTGCACAGCTCGATCGTCCTGTACCCCAGCGACCCGGTCTCCACGGCACAGCTGGTGCTGCACATGGCGAGCACCGACGGCATCGTGTACATGCGTACCACGCGCGGTGCCTACCCGACGCTGTACGACAACGACGAGGAGTTCGAGATCGGCCGGTCCAAGGTGCTGCGCAGCAGCGACGAGGACGCGGTGACGCTGATCGGGGCAGGGGTCACGGTGCACAACTGCCTCGCCGCCGCCGAGCGGCTCGCCGCAGAGGGCGTGCACTGCCGGGTCATCGACCTCTACTCGATCAAGCCGGTCGACGCGCGCGCGTTGGGTGAAGCGTCGGCTGCGACCGCCGGCCGGATCGTCATCGTGGAGGACCACTACCCGGAGGGCGGCATCGCGAGCGCAGTGCTCGAGGCCCTCGCCGCCGAGCCCCATCCACGCCACATCGTCCATCTCGCGGTGCGCGGCCTACCACGATCCGGCACCCCTGCCGAGCTGATGGCGACCGCAGGAATCGACGCCGACGCCATCGTTGCGGCGGCGCGGTCGCTGGCCAAAGAGGCGCACTGATGGCCGCCAACCCGCTGCAGCAGCTGGCCGGCCAAGGTCAGTCGATCTGGCTCGACTACATCAGCCGCGACCTGCTGATCAGTGGCGAGCTGGAGCGCATGATCGCCGAGGACAACGTCACCGGCATGACCAGCAATCCCACGATCTTCCAGAAGGCAATCGCCGAGGGCACCCAGTACGACGAACAGATCCGCGAGCTTCTCGCGGCCGGCGTCGACGACCCCGAGGAGATCTTTTTGGCGCTGGCGGTGACCGACATCCAGCGGGCCGCCGACATCCTCCGACCGGTGCACGACCGCACCCATGGGGCCGACGGCTACGTCAGCCTCGAGGTGCCGCCGGAGGCGGCGCACAGCACCGAGCGCAGCATCACCTATGCGCAGGAGTTCATGAAGCGTGTGGACCGCCCCAACCTGATGGTCAAGATCCCCGCCACCCGCGAGGGCGTGCCGGCCATCCAGAACGCGCTGACGGCGGGAGTGAACATCAACGTCACGCTGATCTTCGCCCCGGAGTCGTACGACAACGTCATCAACGCGTACATCGATGCGCTCAAGGCCCGCAAGGAAGAGGGACGCTCGCTCGACGTCCATTCCGTGGCGTCCTTCTTCGTGAGCCGCGTCGACACCGCCGTCGACAAGCTCATCGAGGAGAAGCTCGCCGCTGACCCGGGAAACGCGACGCTCGAGGACCTCCTTGGCAAGGCCGCCATCGCCAACGCCGTGCTCGCGTACGAGAAGTTCGAAACCTACTTCCGCGGCCCTGAGTTCGCGCCATTGTCCGAGGCTGGAGCCCCGGTGCAGCGACCGCTGTGGGCCAGCACCAGCGCCAAGAACCCCAAATATCGCGACGTGGTGTATGCGGAAGCCCTGGTGGGACCGGACACCGTGGACACCATGCCGCCCTCGACGATCACGGCCTTCCGCGACCACGGCATCGTCGACGGCAACACGGTCAACCGTGACTACGCGGGCGCCAAGCGGGTCATGGAGCAGCTCGCCGAGGTGGGCATCGACATGGAGAAGGTCACCGCCGACATCCTCGACGCCGGCGTCACGACGTTCACCGATTCGTACGATGAGCTCATCCGCGGCATCGCTGAGAAGGTCGACGCCATGCGGGGCGGCTACGGCAGCCGCCTGCACCTCGACCTGGCCACCAGCACCGACGCGGTTCTGGGCGCACTGCGCACCGATGCTCCGCGCGAGGTGGCGCGCCGGATCTGGGATCGCGACCCCGACCTCTGGAAGACTGGCGATGCGGCCCACGCCAAGGTCATCGAAAACCGGCTGGGCTGGCTCGATGTCATCGACACGATGCGCGGCGAGCTGCCCCGCCTGATCGGGTTGACCGCGGAGGTGCAGCAGGCGGGTTTCCGCAACTGTGTCCTTCTCGGCATGGGTGGCAGCAGCCTCTGCCCGGAGGTGCTGCGCACGTCCTTCGGGAGCGCCGCCGGCCAACCCGAGCTGCACGTGCTCGACACCACCGATCCAGCAACCATCGCGGAGCTCACCGAGCGACTGGACCCGCGCACCACGATGTTCATCGTGGCGTCGAAATCGGGCACCACCCTGGAGACGCTCAGCCACCTCGCGCACTTCTGGGATTGGCTGACAACCGCCGGAGTACTCGACGCGGGCCAGCACTTCCTCTGCATCACCGACCCCGGGTCGTCTCTCGCCCACACCGCTGCCGAGCGCAAGTTCCGCCACATCTTCGAGAACCCCGCCGACATCGGCGGCCGCTACTCCGCGCTCAGCTACTTCGGGCTGGTGCCGGCAGCGATCATCGGGATCGACGTGGAGGCGTTCCTGGAGCGCGCCGACCGTATGCGGCTGCAGTCACGCCCGGGGACACCCGCCGACCTCAACCCCGGGCTGGCCCTCGGCACCGTCCTCGGCCTCCTCAAGCGGGCCGGCCGCGACAAGGTCACCATCCTCGCGCCGCCGCGCATCGGCGCCTTCTCGCTCTGGGCCGAGCAGCTGATCGCAGAGAGCACGGGCAAGGAGGGCAAGGGCCTGATCCCCATCGGCGACGAGCCCATCGGACAGCCCAGCGTCTATGGAGATGACCGCATCCTGACCGTGCTGCGGCTTCGCGACGACAGCCCCGAGTTCGATGCGGAGGTCGGGGCGCTGCGCAGTGCGGGGATCCCCGAGATCACCATGCAGCTCGACGACCTGTCCGACCTCGCCGCCGAGTTCTTTGCCTGGGAGTTCGCCACCGCGGTGGCGGGAGCTGCGCTGGGGATCGATCCGTTCGACGAGCCCAACGTCCAGGAGTCGAAGGACAACACCAAGCGCGTGCTCGAGCAGTACGTGAAGAGTGGCAGTTTCGCCGACGAATCGGCGACCGCCAGCGATGACGGCATCGCCCTGTTCGGTGCCTCGGGACGAGGCGACATCGACAGCACGCTGACGGAATTCCTCTCGGCTGTGCGCCCCGGCGACTACGTGGCGCTGATGGCATACGTGACGCCGAACGCGGAGAACGAGGCGGCCCTGCAGCGTCTGCGAGTGGCCATTCGCGACGAGCATCGCGTCGCCACCACGCTGGGCTTCGGACCACGGTTCCTGCACAGCACCGGACAACTGCACAAGGGCGGTCCCGACACGGGCCTCTACATCCAGATCACCGCGGCCGATGCCGTCGACGTCCCCATCCCCGACCAGCCGTTCACATTCTCGATCCTCAAGCAGGCGCAGGCCCAGGGTGACCTGCAGTCCCTACGCGACCATGAGCGCCGCGTCATTCGCTTGCACATCCGCGGCGACCTCGCGCTGGGTTTGAGCCGGCTCACCGACTCGGTGATCCACGCCGCCACCGGAGCGCGGTGATGCAGATCGGGTTCGTGGGTCTCGGACGCATGGGCGCCAACATGGTCCACCGGCTGCGTCGCGACGGCGACCACGCCGTGGTCGCGTTCGATCGCAACCCGGAGGCCCGCGCCGCTGTCGAGGCGCTCGGAGCAACCACGGTGCCGAGCCTCACCGACCTCGCGCCGCAGTTGGCAGCGCCGCGGGTGGTGTGGATCATGGTGCCTGCCGGGGAGATCACCGAGCAGGTCATCAGCACGCTCCTCGACACCCTCGAGCGCGGCGACACCATCGTCGACGGAGGCAACAGCAACTGGCATGACACGGTCGCCCGAGCGCAGCGCTGTGCCGCCAGGGGCATCACCTTCATCGACGCGGGCACCAGCGGGGGCATCTGGGGACTGAGCGTCGGCTACTGCCTGATGGTGGGCGGTGACACCGACGCCGTTGAGAGGCTTCGACCGATCTTCGAGACCCTCGCGCCCAAGGACGGCTTCCTGCATGTCGGCCCGGCAGGCAGCGGGCACTACGTGAAAATGGTCCACAACGGCATCGAGTACGGGCTGCTCCAGGCGTACGCGGAGGGCTTCAACATCCTCCATGCCAGCAAGGACTTTCCCGGCCTCGACCTGCACGCCGTCGCGCACCTCTGGAACCAGGGAAGCGTGGTGCGCTCATGGCTCCTCGAGCTCGCCGAGAGCGCCTTCGAGAAGGATGCCCAGCTCGACTCTCTGCGCGGCTGGGTGGACGATTCCGGCGAAGGCCGCTGGACAATCGACGAGGCTATGAGCCTCTCGGTGCCGGCCCCGGTCCTCGTGCTGTCCCTGATGGCCCGCTACCAGTCCCGTCAGCCCGACGGGTTCGGCAACAAGGTGATTGCGGCCCTGCGCAACGAATTCGGAGGCCACGCTGTGAAGACAGAGGACCGGGACAAGGGTACGACGGCCTCCGCAGCGGCGCCGCGGTGACCGAGACCGAGGTCAAGGGCGAGGTCGCCGTCGAGGCGCCTGCGCAGTCCAATCCCCTCAGCGAGGGCCTGCGCCAGGGCCGCGTCCCGCTGCCGTGCGTGGTGGTGATCTTCGGAGCCACCGGAGACCTCACCAAGCGCAAGCTGATGCCCGCGCTGTACGCGCTCGCCGCCGACGGGCAGTTGCCCCCGGGATTCAGCATCCTCGGCGCCGGCCGCACGGAACAGTCCACCGACCAGTTCCGCGAGTTGATGCGCGAGAGCGTCGAGAAGTACGGGCGCGTCCCTCTCCGCGATGACGTCTGGAACGTCTTCGCGGACGGCCTGCGCTACTGCTCGTTCGACCTCGAAGCGCAGGACGGCCTCAAGGCCATCCGCGACACCCTCGAAGAGCTCGACCGCGAGCGCGGCACGGCCGGCAACCGCATCTTCTACTTCTCGGTCCCACCAAGCGCCTTCGCGCCCCTGGCGGAACGTCTTGGCGCCGAAGGCATGTCGGGCCAGGAGGGCGGCAACTTCGCGCGCATGGTCGTGGAGAAGCCGTTCGGGCACAACCTGAAGAGCGCGCGCGAGCTCAACGGCAAGCTCCACGTCGCCTTCACCGAGGAGCAGATCTACCGCATCGACCACTACCTCGGCAAGGAGACGGTCCAGAACCTGCTCGTCTTCCGCTTCGCCAACGGCATCTTTGAGCCGCTGTGGAGCCGCCAATACATCGACCACGTGCAGATCACCGTCGCCGAGAACATCGGCGTCGAGGGTCGCGGTGGGTACTACGAGGAATCGGGCGCGCTCCGCGACATCATCCAGAACCACGTCATGCAGCTCATGGCCATCGTCGGCATGGAGGCGCCCAGCAACTTCCGCGCCGAGACGGTGCGTGACGAGAAGGTGAAGCTGCTCCGCGCGGTGCGACCGATCCACCCCGACGACGCGCCGCTGCACACCGTACGCGGCCAGTACGGGCCGGGATGGGTCGACGGTGAGCGCGAGGTCGGGTACCGCGACGAGGAGGGCGTCAGAAAGGACTCGGTGCGAGAGACTTTTGTCGCCGTCAAGGTCGAGATCGACAACTGGCGCTGGGCGGGGACGCCGTTCTACCTGCGCACCGGCAAGCGCCTTCCCAAGCGGGCGACCGAGATCGCCATCCAGTTCCGGCGTGTGCCCCACTCCCCTTTTGGCGGCAACGTGGCCACGCCGTCCGGGCTGCTGCCCGCGGACAGCATCGATCCCAACCTCCTGGTGCTTCGCATCCAGCCGGACGAGGGCATCACGCTGCGTTTCAGTGCCAAGGTGCCAGGTCAGTCGATGCGCATCCGCACGGTCAACATGGACTTCCTGTACGACAGCGCCTTCCTCAAGGAGTCGCCTGAAGCGTATGAGCGCCTCCTTCTCGACTGCATGCTCGGCGACACCACCCTCTTCGCGCGCGAGGACGAGGTGGAAGAGGCATGGCGCTTCTGCAGCGCCATCCTCGACGGCTGGCGGGCACACCCACCCAAGGTTGACGAGCTCCCCAACTACGAGGCCGGCAGCTGGGGCCCGCAGAGCGCCAGGGACTTCATGGCTCGCGACGGTCGCCAGTGGCGGCGCCTGTGAGATGAGCTCCATCGGTGCACCCCTTCAGGTTACGCATGCCAGCGGATTGCACGCGGTCAACCGCGTGCTCGCCGACATGCATCGGGCGATGCTCCGCAGCGGTGGCATCGAGGGCGGCGCGGTGCGGATCTCGGTGCTCAATCTCGTGGCCGCCTGCATCGACGTCGACAGCGCCGACCTCGCCACCCAGGCGGTGGGCCGTCTCGGGGCCAAGCATCCCGCCCGGGCGATCATCATCCTCGCCGACCCGGAGGGCCCCGAGCAGATGGAGGCCGACCTGGCGCTGCAGTGTTCAGCTGTCGACGAGGGTCAGGTGTGTGCCGAGCAGGTGCGGCTTCAGGTGGGCGGTCAGGCGGCGTATCACATGGCCAGCGTGGTGACCCCGCTGCTCGTCCCCGACGTCCCGGTGTACCTCTGGCTCGTCGGCGCGCCACCGCTGCACCAGGCATTCGGCCAGGACGCCGTGGCGATCTGCGAGCGGCTGATCATCGACAGTGGGGAGTACGAGGATCACTGGGGAACGCTGCGCATGCTCTCCGACGAGCTGGAGGCCGTCGGCGACGCCATCTCGCTCTGCGATGTCGCCTGGGAGCGCACCCGGAGCTGGCGGCAGCTCCTCGCCCAGTCGTTCGACGGCGAGGAGATGCGCCCGTTCGTACGCGGCATCACCCGCGTCGACGTGGAGTGCAGCGGCGGCCGGATCTCCGCGCAGACCTGGCTGGTCGCCGGCTGGCTGGCCAGCAGGCTCGACTGGCCGACATCGTCCGACGGTCCCCGCGTGATCGCCGCCTCACGCCACGACGAGGATGTCAGCGCCCACGACATCGTGCGCATCGCGGTGCACTGCCGCGCCGGCGGCCATCAGGCCCTGGTGACGCTCGAGCGTCGCGACGCGGCGCTGCACACCGTCATCGACGTGGACGGCGGGCTCACCGCCGAGCGCGCTGTTCCCTTCGCAGAGCTGGATACGATCGACCTCGTCGGCCGCCTCCTCGAGGGCAGCGGGGAGGACACGGTGTACCGCGCCGCGCTGCACAGTGCGGGGTCGCTCTCCGCAGAACAGGGATGAGCACCGGCGAGCTGCCTGGAGAGGTCCGGGTCCTCACCGATCCGATCGCGCTGGCAGCGGCCGCCGCCGACTGGATCGCGCGACGGTGTCACAACGTGGAGCGCTTCTCCATCGCCGTCACCGGCGGGAACACCCCGCACTTCCTGTACGAGGCGCTGGCGTCATCGACGTTTCGCACCAGCATCGACTGGCGGCGCTGGCATGTGTACTGGGGCGACGAACGCGCGGTGCCACCGGACGATGAGCAGAGCAACTACCGGTTGGTCGTCGACACCCTCCTGTCCAAGGTGCCCGTCCCCGATGAACAGGTGCACCGCATGGAGGCCGAGCGACCCGACCTTGACGCAGCCGCGGCCGGCTACGCACGGCTGCTCGAGGAGCAGTGCGGGCGCCCGCCACGCCTCGACGTGGTGCTGCTCGGCCTCGGGTCCGACGGCCACACCGCCTCTCTCTTCCCCGGCACGACCGCCTTGAGAGTCGAGGACACATGGGCGACAACGGGCCGAGCCGCCTCCCTGCCCTTCGAGCGCGTGACCTTGACGCTGCCGGCACTCAACGCGGCGGCGCAGGTCGCGTTCCTTGTGACCGGCGCCGGCAAGGCTGACGCCCTGCGGGGAGTGGTCGACGGCACCGTGCCGGCAGCGCGGGTGCGGCCCGACCGCGGCGAGCTCATCTGGTTCCTCGACACCGCGGCCGCACTTTCGCTCGGCTGACGGCGCGTGGCCCTGGTCGTCGGCACCTCCGGCTGGCAGTACGCCTCGTGGCGCGGCCGGTTCTACCCAAAAGCGCTGCCGCAGCGATTGTGGCTGCAGCATTACGCCGATCGCTTCGCCTGCGTGGAGGTGAACAACACGTTCTACAACCTGCCCGCGGCGCAGACCTTCCAGAGGTGGGGTGAGGAGACGCCGGCGGACTTCCGGTTCGTGCTCAAGCTGAGCCGCTATCTCACCCACATCCGCCGGCTCCGCGAACCGGAGGATTCCGTGCACCTGTTTCTCGAACGGGCCGCGCCGCTGTCCGCCAAGACGGGTCCTCTGCTGCTCCAGCTGCCGCCCACGATGCGATGTGACATCGCACGCCTCGACGCCACGCTGACCTGTTTTCCGGAAGGCTGTCGCATCGCGGTCGAGTTCCGCCACGCCAGCTGGTACACGGACAGCGTGGCGGCGTGTCTGCGCGCCCATGACGCCGCGCTGTGCCTCACCGATCGGCGAGGGCGCCCGCAGCAGCCGATGTGGCGCACCGCAACGTGGGGTTTTGTGCGACTTCACGAGGGCCGGGCCACCCCGCACCCGTGCTACGGCGACGGCTCCCTGCGCAGCTGGGTAGCGCGCATCGCCGATCTCTGGAGCCCTGATGAGGAGGTCTACACGTTCTTCAACAACGACCCGCAGGGGTGCGCCGTGCGGGACGCGGTGCGCTTCGCGGGTCATGCTGCGCGTGCAGGCCTGCGTCCCACTCGGGTGCCCAGGCCGGACGAAGCGCCGGTTGCTGACGACCTCGTTTCCTAGAGAGCTCGCGCGGCGGCGCGTGCCCGGCGCGCCGCAACCCATTCCACGAGTTCGTCGTGTGCCAGCGTGTTGATCACGCGCTCCCGCGGGACTCCCGCCTCAATGAGCGTGGCGATTCCCAGCGGCATGGCGTCGAGGTCGATGGGATGGTGCGAGTCGGTGTCCACCGCTATCCACACCTCATGCCGGGCAGCCAGCCGCAGCAGCTCGAGGTCGAGGTCCTGCCGATCCGAGTACGCGTCCACCTCGAGGGCAACGCCCAACTCTGCGGCGGCCTCGAACACCTCATCCCACCGTGCGCTCAAACCCAGGCGGTGGTTGTAAATGCGGCCGCGCGGATGCGCGAGCACGTCGACGGCGGGGTTGCGCAGCGCGCGAATGTAGCGATCGGTCTGATCCTCGCTGAGCCGCAGCTTCGAGTGAAACGCGCCGAGCACGATGTCGAGCTGGGCGAGAACACGCGGATCGGTGTCACCGCTGCCGTCCGGGGCCACGTTCATCTCGATGCCGTGGAGGATGCGGAACTGATGTCCCTCGGCGGCGAGCTGGTTGTTGAGCTCGCGCACCTCGGCCGCCTGTGCCGCGCGTGTGGCCGCGTCCATCCCGTGGGCGATACGCAGCCCCTCGGAGTGGTCGGTCACGGCCATGTGGCTGTAGCCGAGCTCCAGGCATCGTCGCGTCATGGCCTCGAGTGAGGCGTGACCATCGCTGCTGACGGTGTGCATCTGCAGGTCACAGCGGATTGCGGATGACCAGCCCTGGCCGCCGGCGACGATGCGCAGCGCGTCAGCGCGGGCCATGAACCCGCTTCGCAGCGGTGGCGCGGGTGGCGCGGTGGTGTTCTCGGCCACCCAGACGCTGATGACTCGCGCGAGCCACGGACCGACCCGTGGCAGAGTGCTCAGAGGCAGCCCGGCAGCGATGACATCGGCTGCAGCAACGTCCCAGCTGAGTGCGGCGCGGGATGCACGCCGCATCGCCCGCTGACGCTGGCTGCCATCCTCCTGCTCGCCCGCAGCACTGGCGAGCAGCTCCGAGATGTCCGCATTGCCCGGTGCAGAACCGGCCGTGCCCGGGTCAGGCGATACGCGCACCCTCGCGCCGGATCACCGACCCGATCCGTCCACCACGCCGGCCACCGCCTTGCGCCCGCGGCGGACCGCCGCACCGACGGTCTTGCGCGCCGCATCCACCGGCGCCGAGACGGCGGCGGCGGCGATGCTGGCGGGAGGCTGGTCGGGAGCGGTGGGGTGCGGGCGAGTCGGCACCACGCGTTTGGCGGCGCGCATATCCTCACCCATGACGATCAGGTCGTCGCGCGAGAACGCCTTGCGCAGCTTGGGGAAGAGTTGGCTTTCCTCCTCCTCCATGTGGTGGTTGACGCTCTCGATGAGCACCTGCATCTTGGCGGCGAAGCGCTCATCGCTAGCCGGCATTTTCTGGAGCTCGGCGAGCGTCATCTTAGCCAGGTGGTGCTCCTCGAGAGCCTCGAGCACATCGTCTTTGAGCTTGGGAGCGGTGGCGCGGGCGCGCGGATAGAGAACGTTCTCCTCGATGCCCGCGTGGACGGACAGTTCGGTGATGATCCTGTCGGCGAGACGGCGGCGTTGCGCGTGCGCACGGTCGCCGGTGGCCGAGAACTCCTTGAAGAGCTTCTTCACGGCGCGATGATCCTCGCGTAGCAGCGCGATCCCGTCCTGAGCCGGCATGGATGAGCCTCCTGATGGTGAACGGCAAGCAGCGGGCCTGAGGCTGAGCCTCGGCCGTCGCGTCGATGCTAGGCGCTCGTACCGAAGCGCATCGAGCGCGTCAGTTCGTGGTGGCGGCGGGCAGCTCGATGCGGAACACGCTGCCCTCGCCGAGAACGCTGCTCTCGACGCGCAGAGATCCACCGCATGCCTCGGCAAGCACGCGTCCGACGTGCAGCCCGAAGCCGGTTCCGGGGACGCGGTTGTCCACCCGGAAGAACCGGTCGAAGATGCGCGAATGAAGTTCTGGGCTGATGCCCACGCCGCGGTCCTCAACGCGGATCGCGGGCGGCTGAGCGTCATCGACGGACAGTCGGATCCACGGTGAAGGGCCGCCGTAGTTGATGGCGTTGTTGATCAGGTTGTCGACGATGCGATCCACCTGAAACCTGTCGGCCGCCGCGAGCACAGGCTGCGGGCTGCGCTTGGTCTCGATCGTCGCCGCGGCCAGCCCGGCGCGAGCCTCACTGCGCACCGCGGCCCGCGTGATCACCTCACCGAGGTCGAGTGTCTCGATGCTCACCGGCATGGCGCCGCTCTCGAGGCGCGCGGCGAGCAGGATGTCGTCGACGAGCCGGTGGGTTTCGCTGATCTTTCCAGCGATCATCTCCAGCGGCTTCTCCCATGCCTTGGGACCCTCGCCGAAGGTTCCGGCGCGGAGCAGGTCGACGTACCCCGAGAGGACGGTGAGCGGCGCGCGGAGATCGTGGACGACCAAATTGAGGAAGGAGGCCATCGACTCCGACGCCACTTGACTTCCCGTGTGATGTGAGCTGTGCAGGGCGAGCGCCGCCAGCGAGCTGTAGTCCTCGATGAATGCGCACTCCTCCTCGGCGAGCGGCGCGGGGCGGTCGCGCACCAGCAGCATCACACCGAGGGGCCCGGCGTGGTCCGCAGCGTCGTCGACGATGCGCAGCGGGGTTGCCACCAGCTCACCGTCCTCGTCGACGCCCAGCGCCTGGCCGAGCGCGCTCGCCGACGGTTCGACGCGCTGAATCGGGTTGGTGTCGGAAAGCACGTCGAGGAGCGGAGGCGCCAACTCCCACACCGAGCCCGCGGTCAGGTGGCCGGTATTTCCCGCCACGCCGACGACTCGCACGGCTTGGGCACCGTCGATGAGGCACACGGCGCAGCCGCGGACCGACCCTGTGAGCGCGTGCTCGGCGAGCGTTCCCGCCAGCGAGGCCCCCGCCTCAGCGGGACGCGCTTGGCCCCGGAGCGCCGCCGCCAGCTCGCTGACCGCTCCGCCGAGCGCACGCTCCACATCGACTCTATCCGAGAGCTGTGTATTCACCTTCCCACCATGAGGACACTAACTTTATGCGACTGGCCCGTTTACAGGTGTACCCTTGTCCGATCAGTCACCTTTGACAGCGCGGGGTCCGTTGCGGGGCGCCCGACATGGGGTAGGCTGAAACGGTGCCCCGTGCGAACTGGCCGGCCTGCTCCGCCGCGGTCTGCATCGCTCCCAGCCTTCTCGCCGCCGACTTCGCGCATCTCGCTGACGCGGTTCACGCGCTTGAAGGGAGTGGCGTGAATCGTCTGCACATTGACGTCATGGACGGCAGCTTCGTGCCCAACTTCACCTTCGGGACCGACACAGTGCGCGCCTTGCGGCGCGAGACCGCCCTGCCGCTCGAGCTCCACCTCATGATCCGCGAGCCGGAGAGGCACCTCGAGATGTTCGCGTCGGCCGGAGCGGACGGCATCACCGTCCACCAGGAGGTGTCGCCGCACCTCCACCGGACGCTGTCCTCGATCCGGGCGCTGGACTGCCGCGCCGGCGCGGCCATCAACCCGAGCACGCCGACAACCACCCTCCACGACGTCCTCGAGATGTGCGACCTCGCCCTGGTGATGACCATCAACCCAGGCTTCGGCGGGCAGAAGCTCATTCCGCAAACCTTGGAGAAGGTCGCCGAGCTTCGCAGCGAGATCGATCGCCGGGGACTCTCGACGGAGGTGGAGGTGGACGGTGGCGTCGACGCGTCCAACGCCGCCGCCTGTGCCGCTGCGGGCGCCACTGTGCTCGTCGCCGGCACCGCCGTGTTCGGCCACGCCGAGGGCCCCGGGCCCGGCGTCACCGCTCTCACGGCAACGTTGCGGGCCGGCTGAGCAGCCCCCGGACGCCCCGGCCGCCGGACGGTACCATCGCGCGGCAATGACCGAGACGGCCGCCGCGCCGGGTTTGCTCGACGGCAGCTACGACCTGGTGCGTGCCGCCGAGGACCTGGCCGCGCGCCTCCCTCAGCCGATGGCTCCGTTCGCACGCATCGCCTACAACTACCTCTGGTCGTGGACACCCGGAGGCCGCGAGCTCTTCGCCGCCATCGACCCCGTCCGCTGGGAGCGCGCCAGCTGCAACCCGGTGCGCCTGCTGCTCGAGTCGTCGGCGGCAACGCTCGAGCGGGTCGCCTCCGACGCGCATCTCATGGGGCAGGCCGACGCCGTGCTGGCGACCATCGAGGCCGACCGGGCCCGGCCGCCGATGCCGGGCCGGGCCACCGCCGCGCACCCGGTGGCCTTCCTCTGCGCGGAGTTCGCCGTGCATTCCTCGTTGCCGATCTATGCCGGCGGCCTCGGCGTGCTCGCCGGCGACATCCTCAAGGAAGCGAGCGACCTGGGCGTTCCCATGGTCGCCGTCGGCCTTCTCTACCGCCAGGGCTATTTCATTCAGCGCATGGATCGCACCGGGTACCAGCACGAGTACTGGATGCCGCTCGACCCCGATCGCGTTCCTGCCGCTCTTGTCCGTAACGCGGCAGCTGAGCCGCTGACGGTCACCGTGCCGCTGCGCGGCCGCCATCTCGTGGTGCAGGTATGGCGCGTCCAGGTGGGACGGGTTCCGCTTTTCCTGCTCGACGCCGACCGCCCCGAGAACTCTCGGATCGATCGCTGGATCACCGCGAGGCTGTACGAGAGCGACCGCGGCATCAGGCTCGCGCAGTACGCACTGCTCGGCGTCGGGTCGATGCGCGTCCTCGACGCCATGGGGATGGACCCCGCCACCGTGCACCTCAACGAGGGTCACGCCGCCCTGGCACCGCTGGAGCTCGCCCGACGCGACATCGCCGCCGGGGCCGACCGCCACACGGCTTTCGCGGCCGCGCGTGAGCGCACGGTTTTCACCACGCACACGCCGGTGGCGGCCGGCAACGAGGGCTACGACGTCGCCGAGATCGCCGAGGTCATGGGGGACTTTCCGGGCGAGATCGGCATGGATTTCGACAGCTTTCTCCAGCTCGGGCGCACACGCCCGGACAACCTGCACGAGCCGTTCGTGATGACCCCGCTCGGGATCAAGATGAGCCGGGCCGCCAACGGTGTGAGCCGCCGCCACGGCGAGGTGGCGCGACAGATGTGGCAGCCGCTTTTCCCGGAGCGACCTGTCGACACCGTGCCGATCGGACACATCACCAACGGAGTCCACCTGCCCACCTGGATGGGGGCGCCGATGCGCACCCTGCTCGACCGCCACCTCGAGCCAGGCTGGGTGACCCGCGCCGCCGATCCGCAGACGTGGGCGCCCGTCGACACCATCCCCGACGAGGAGTTATGGGCGCTGCGCTGCCGGCTGCGCAGCGAGTTCGCCGAGTACGTGCGCGATCGCAGCGTCGCCACCCGGCTGGCGCGGAGCGAGGAGCGCGAGATGGTGGCCGCCGCCGAACGCGGCTTCAGCGCCGACTCGCTGACCATCGGCTTCGCGCGCCGCCTGGCCACCTACAAGCGCCTCTACCTGATCACCCTGGAGCCGCACCGGGTGGCGCAGCTGATCTCCAACCTGGAGCGGCCGATGCAGCTCATCCTCGCCGGCAAGGCGCACCCCAACGACGAGGAGGGCAAGCGCTCGGCGCAGGGGGTGTTCACGTTCAAGGAGCTCGCCCACGCCGCTGAGAGGGTGGCCTTTCTCGACAATTACGACCTCGGCATCGCGTCCCAGCTGGTGGCGGGGTGCGACCTCTGGGTCAACCTTCCGCGCCCGCCGCTGGAGGCGAGCGGCACCAGCGGCATGAAGTCGGTGCTCAACGGGGGGCTCAACCTGTCGGTCCTCGACGGCTGGTGGACGGAGGCTTATGACGGCGCCAACGGCTGGGCCATCTCCGGCGACGCGGTGTACGACAACCAGGTGCAGGACTCGCGCGACGCTGCCGCGCTCTACGACCTGCTCGAGCACGAGGTGGCGCCGCTCTTTTACGCGCGGGGCAGTGACGGCATCCCGCACGACTGGGTTCGCCGCATCAAGCGCTCACTGCGCACCAACGGCCCACGCTTCACGGCGACTCGGATGGTGCACGACTACATCGACTGCGCCTACCTCCTGGCCGGCGCCGCTGCCACCGAGTAGCCGCCGGGCACAACCGGTGACACGCCTAGAATCGCGGCGGTGGAGTACTCGGAGAGCATCCTCGACCTGGTGGGCAACACGCCCCTGGTGCGGCTGCGCGCTCTGACCCGGGGAGTCGGCGCCACCGTGCTCGCCAAGCTCGAGCAGCTCAACCCCGGGGGCAGCGTCAAGGACCGCATCGCCATGGGGATGGTCGAGGAGGCCGAACGCAGCGGGCAGCTCCGCCCGGGGGGCACCATCGTCGAGCCCACCTCGGGAAACACCGGACACGGCCTGGCCATGGTGGCAGCGATCAAGGGCTACAAGATGATCTTCGTCATGCCCGACAAGATGTCGGCGGAGAAGATCAGCCTGCTCAAGGCGTATGGCGCCGACGTGGTGGTGTGCCCCACCAACGTGGACCGCGACTCACCGCAGTCGTACTACTCGGTGGCCGACCGCCTCTCGCGCGAGATCCCCGGCGCCTTCCAGCCCAACCAGTACTTCAACGTCAAGAACCCGCAGGCGCACTACCAGACCACCGGTCCCGAACTGTGGCGCCAGACCGACGGGCGGATCACCGTCTTTGTCGCGGGGGTCGGCACCGGCGGGACGATCAGCGGTACCGGCCGATTCCTCAAGGAGCACAACCCGGCGATCCAAGTGGTGGGAGCGGATCCCGAGGGATCGATCTTCTCCGGACCGATCGCGCCGTACAAGATCGAGGGGGTCGGCGAAGACTTCTGGCCGGGAACGTTCGACCCGGCCATCGTCGACCGCATCATCCAGGTCACCGACCGCGAGGCGTTCGTGGTCGCGCGACGGCTGGCGCGTGAGGAGG
>JALYZN010000063.1 GCA_030948845.1 Candidatus Dormiibacterota bacterium | reverse complement strand
ACGATGGCCTCGACCACGAGGTCGCAGTCACCCAGCTCGTCGAGGTCGGTGCTGAAGCTGAGCTGCCCGCTGATGCGCTCGACGTCCTCGTCGCTGAGCTTGCCACCGAACCGGCCTCGCTCCAGCGACTTCTCGACCCGCTGCCGGCCGGTCGCGAGCAGTTCCTTGCTGGCCTCGGCGACCCGGGTGCGCAAGCCGCTTCGGGCGCATACCTCGGCGATGCCCGAGCCCATCAGCCCCGCGCCGACGATGCCAACGGTTCTGATCTCCATGTCTGCCTCCAGTGACTGCGGGAGCGCCGGTGGCCATCTCGAACTGGCCGTCCCGGCGACGCTCCTATGATGGCGGGCGATGCCCACCCCTGATGTCGCCCTGGTGAGCGGTGATCTCCTCTTCGCCAGCCGCCTTCGCGCCGCTCTCGCCCCGACGACGCGCGTTGCCCTGGCTGCCGCGGGTGAGCTCCCCGCCGCAGACCTGGTCTTCGTCGACCTCAATGATGAGGTCGAGGTGCGTATCGACCTCATCAGCGCGCTGCGCGCGCGCGGCGACACACGGATCATCGGCTTCTGCCAGCACGACGACAGCGAGGTTCGTGTCCGGGCCATGGAGCGTGGGGCCGACCAGGTGGTCACCAACGGTGCTCTGCAGCAGGCGGCTCTCCGGCTCATCGGGCGAGAGCGTGACTGACCTCACTGCTCGGGTGGTCGCGGAGATCGACCGGGTGCGCGAAGAGGTGGTGCAAACGCGTCGCGACCTCCACCGCCATCCCGAGCTCTCGCTCGAGGAGCGTCGCACCGCCGAGGTGGCGGCGACGCGCAGCGAGGAGTTGGGCTTCACAGTGCGCACGGGCGTCGGCGGTACCGGTGTGATCGCCGACCTCGACGGCTCCGGCGGCGACGGCGACGATGCCCGGGTCACGCTGATGCTGCGCGCCGACATGGACGCGCTTCCCATCCTGGAGCGCGGCGACGATCGAGTGGTCACCTCCGAAATCGAGGGTGTCATGCACGCCTGCGGCCATGACGGCCACGTCGCCATGACACTGGGCGCCGCCGCCGTGCTGGCATCGCTGCGTGACGCGTGGCGAGGCCATTTGCGCCTGTGTTTCCAGCCCGCCGAGGAGATCGCCTCGGGAGCCGTCCCGATGATCAAGGACGGCGCCCTCGCCGGCGTCGACCAGGTGCTCGGCATGCATCTCTGGGCCCCGTTACAGGTCGGCCAGGTTGGCGTCAAGGATGGCCCGATCTTCGGGAGCGCCGACGAGTTCCGGATCACCGTTCGCGGCCGCGGCGGGCATGGCGGCATGCCCCACACCAGCATCGACCCGGTCGTCGCAGCCGCCCAGGTGGTGCTGGCGCTGCAGACCATCGTCAGCCGCGAGACCTCGCCCTTCTCACCAGCGGTGGTCACGGTCGGGCGCGTCGAGGGCGGATCGGCCTTCAACGTCATCGCCGATGAGGTGCGCCTGCGCGGCACGGTCCGCGCCCTGGACCCCGCCGAGCGCGATCGCCTGCTGCGCAGGGTCGCCGAGGTGGCGACCGCGATCGCGTCGGCGTCCGGCGCGTCGGCCGACTACGAGCGCGCCGCGGGCTGCCCCCCTGTCATCAGCGACGCCAAGTCGGTGGAGCTGGTGCGCCGCGCCGCGATTGCCACAGTGGGCGCCGACAACGTGATTACGCCCCAGCCGATCACCGTCGGTGACGACGTCGCGTGCCTCATCAACGAGGCGGGCCAGGGCTGCTACTTCCTGGTCGGTGCCGGCGATGTCGCCAAGCATCCGGTGGCGCCGCACCACAGCGCGGACTTCGACATCGACGAGCGCAGCCTGCCCATCGGCGTGGGCACGCTGGTTCGCGCCGCGCTCGAGGTGCTGCGGTGAGCGACCCCTCGGCGAGGCTCGAAGCCGCGGCCGCGGTACAGTGTTCGCCGTGACCGACATCGCCGCCGCGCCGCTGACCGTTCGCGACGCCAGCGCGCCGCCGCCCACAGCCCGCCAGCACATCCGCTTCGCGTTTTTCGCCGTGCGGCCGGACTGGCGGCAGCGCAGCGAGCAGCAGCGTTGCGTCGACCGCGCCGAGGTCGCGGCGCTGATCCGCGACATCGATAGCCGTGACAACGCGCTGGTACGCACCTACAGCCTGGTGGGCACGCGCGGCGATGCCGACTTCATGGTCTGGCTGGTCAGCGACCGGCTCGAGGATCTGCACGAGTTCTCGGCGCGGCTCAACCGCACCGCCATGGGCGCGTACCTGACCTCCCCGTACAGCTATTTCTCGATGACCAAACAGAGCATGTACGTGGAGAAGCACGAGCATCGCAACCAGGAGGGGAGGAGCAACAGGCTCGTGATCGCTCCCACCAACCGTCGCTACCTCTTCGTCTACCCGTTCGTGAAGACCCGGGCGTGGTACCGGCTGAGCCGTGAGGAGCGCCAGCGCCAGATGAGCGAGCACATCGCCATGGGGCATCGCTACCCCGGCGTGAAGATCAACACGACGTACTCGTTCGGGCTCGACGACCAGGAGTTCGTGGTGGCTTTCGAGAGCGACTCCGTGTCCGACTTCCTCGACCTGGTGCAGGAGATGCGCGAGAGTGAGGCGTCGACACACACCGTGCGCGACGTGCCGTCCTTCACCTGCATGCTGATGACAGCGGAGGAGGCGCTGGCCGCGATCGGCTGACCCTAGTCGCTACTCGGGGATGATCCCGCTGCGCCGCTGCGCCGTCTCGATCGACTCGTTGAGCAGCTCGAACACGTGCATGACCCGCACACCCGGGGCGTAGCGAGCGGCGCCGTTGCGCAGCTGCAGCAGGCACGAGATGTTCTCGGTGACCAGCACCTCGGCTCCGCTGGCCGCGACGTGCTCGAACTTACGATGCAGGATCGCCTCGCTGCGCTCCGGCTGGTCACGGAAGTACATCCCCGGGCCGCCGCAGCACATCGCCGCCTCTTCGAGGGGGACGATTTCGAGGCGGGGCACCTGGGCGAGCAGGCGGCGCGCCGCGGACCGCGCCGGCCCCTCGATGGGCAGCGAGCAGGGCTCGTCGATGGCCACGCGCCAGCGCAGCGGTCCCAGGGTGGCGCGCTGACCGGCGTCGTCGAGCAACTCGGTGGCCAGCATGGTGCGCTGGGCGACGCGCTGCGCATCGATCGCGTGCAGTGAGTCCCCGGCGAGGATGGTGTCGTACTGCTTGTAGTGCGCTGTGCATGAGGCGACGTCGCCGACAAGGACGTCGACCTGGAGCGCGCGGAGGACGTCGACGTTGGCTGCGGCCATGTCGGTCATCGCCTCACGATCCCCGAGGGACTTGGCGGGCAGGCCACTGCAGGCCAGCCGCGGCACCACCAATTCGAAGCCGTTGGCGAGGAGCACGCGCATGGTCGCCTCGGTTGCCTGCGGCACCGCCAGGTTCTGATAGCAGCAGACCAGGAATCCCAGCCGGCCGCGCACCGGCGCGGCTGCGGCCGGCAGCGAGCGGCTGCGCCGGTATGCGGTCTGGCGCGGCAGCGGGCCGACGTGCTCCATGAGCGCACCACCGGTACCCAGCCAGCGGGTCAAGCCGGTGCGCCGCGCGAACGCGTGCAAGCCGGTCACCTGGGCGGCGCGGGACAGACCATGCAGGAAGCGGAGCACGCCACGACGCGGCAGCACCGAGCGGAACGCCACCGACTGCCCCCAGGGATGGCCCTCCTGTTCATGCAGCTCCATGCGGGCGCGGCTGACGATCTGGGCGGTGGGCACCCGCGGTGCGCAGGCCGCCACGCAGTTGTCGCAGGTGAGGCAGGTGGAGAGGGGGCCGTCGGCAATGTCGCGCAGCTCGATCCGTCCCTCGATGGCGTCGCGCACCAGCGAGACCCGGCCGCGCGCCGTCTCCCACTCCACGGGATTGGTCACATAGGTGGGGCACACCGCCTGGCACAGCGAGCACTTGTTGCACTCGCTGGCAGCCTGGTAGACGTCCTCGAGAAAGCGCGGGGGGACGGCCAGGTCGGTCACCGGCGGAATTGTACGGGGCCGGATGGCGCGTGCTCCGCTGCTAGCGTTGACGCTGCAAAAGGGCAGCCGCCATGCTTGCGCTGATCTTCAGGTTCCCCCATCCGTCCCAGCATCGAGGTTGCCATGGCGCACGAAACCACCCCGTCCATCCACCTCATCGCGCGTCCCGCCGTCGACCTCGAGGGGATGCGCGCCTACCTCGAGGACGTCGGCGGCGGCTCCTGGCTCGAGCGCCGGACCGCGGCGGACACCGCGCCCAACGCCGGCGAGCTGCTGGTCGAGTTCGGTGGGCGCGCTTGCTACCGAAGCTGGGAGCCTGGGCTCAACGTCAACGTGACCAAGGTCAGGACCGACCAGCGCGACTACCTCAGGAACATCCTCAAGAGCTCCCACGGCAGCGTGCTCGAGCACGCCAACTACTCGTTCGCATTGCGCAACGTGAGTCGCGTAGCCACCCACGAGATCGTCCGCCACCGCGCCGGCGCTGCCTACAGCCAGGAGAGTCTCAGATACGTGCGTCTCGTCGACATCGGTTTCCGGGTTCCGCCCGCCCTCGAGCCACTCCGTCAGGAGTGTCTGGAACTGGTCGAGCGCCTCGAGGAGTTCCAGGTCTCGGCTGCACAGAAACTGAAGATCGATGACGACGGTATCCCCTTCCACGTCAAGAAAGAGGTTACCTCGGCGCTCCGCCGCCTGGCGCCCATCGGGTTGAGCACCGACCTGATCCTGACCATGAACCTGCGCACCCTCCGCCATGTGATCGAGATGAGAACCGACCCAGGCGCCGAGGAGGAGCTCCGCCTTATCTTCGGGCGGCTCGGCGAGATCATGGTGGAGGAGGCGCCCGGAGTCTTCCAGGACTTCACCCGCAGAGACGACGGCTCCTGGGTCCCCGAGTTCCGCAAGGTCTGAGGCAAGACTCGGGGGGTGGATCCGGAACGAACGTACGGTATGATCGGGGAGCCCACCGGTGCGGTGGTCCGGAACCCGTTCACCTGAGGCAGGGAGCCCCGAATGATCAGCGTCAGTGACACCGCCCTAGGCCAGCTGCAGACACTCTTCTCCGAGCAGGGCGCAGAGCAGCAGGTCGGTCTGCGCGTGTACATCCAGTCGGGTGGGTGCTCCGGCTTCTCCTACGGGATGGGCATCGACGAGAACCCCCCGAAGTCGGACGACCAGGTGGTCGACGTCAACGGGCTGCGCGTCTACGTCGACGCCTACTCGGCCCAGTACCTCGAGGGGGCTGAGATCGACTACGTCGACGCCATCATGGGCGGCGGCTTCACGATCAACAATCCCAACGCGGTGAAGACCTGCGGCTGCGGCCACAGCTTCCAGACCGCCGACAGCGCTGGCGAGGCCAAGGCCTGCTCGCACTGACCCGCTGATCGTCGAGCGGGGAGACGCGCGATCCTCGCCGCTCACCGGACGGTTGCGCTCCTCGTGGTGCTGCTGGCGCTCGGGGGCACCATCTGGGCCGTGCACGACTGGCTTCGTCGCGGTGCCGTCCATCCCCGGCTGCTGACCTTCACGCTGGCCATGTCCGGACTCATCGGTGTGCAGGCGCTGTTCGGCGTCGCCCTGGCGATCATGGGAAACCGTCCTGCCGATGGCGGCACCCACTTCATCGTGGGGCCGCTGACTCTCGTGGCGCTCCCCCTGGCGCGACGGGTCGCCGCCGGACGCACCGACCGTGCCGTGGCCGCGATCCTGGCGGTGGGCTGGTTCGTGCTCATGCTGCTGGCATTGCGCGCGGTGGGCAGTGGAGGAGGCCTCAGCGGCTGATGCTGGTCAGCCGCACTGCGGTGCCGTGGCTGCTCTAGAAGTCCTCGGGAGGCGCTGTCTGTCCGGTGTAGTCGCCGACCACGAACGAGGTGTAGGGCCCGTTCAGCCGACCGTGGGTATTGCCGGCAACGCCGGTCTTGCCGTACTGGAAGACCCGGTCGCGATTCTCATTGACGATCAGTACCCGGTTGTTGAACTGGTCGGCGATGGACGTGTTCCCATTCGCGACCCGGACGGCATTGGTCGGCAGCGGCGCGGCGATGCTGTGCGGCGCCGCGTTGGTGACGTACTGCCAGACGATCTGCTTGTCCTCGGTCACCTCGATGATGCGGCTGTGCCCGGAGTCGGTGATCAGCGTGTTGCCGTTGGGCAGCCGGCTCGCGAACGCCGCGAACTGCACCGGCGTGCTGATCGATGGATCACCACTGCCGTACTGCCAGACGATGTGACCGGAGCGGGTGATCTCGATGACCCTGTTGTTGTTTTCGTCAGCGATGAGGATGTGGCCGTTGGGCAGCAACTCAGCGCTGTTGGGGTTGTTGAGCGCGCCTGGCGCTGACGTCGGGCCGTACGACCAGACGATCGACTTGCTGAACCGGCCGATTTCGATCACCCGGTTGTTGGCCTGGTCGACGACCATGATGTTGCGACTGGGGAGCTGGATCGCGAAGACGGGCACGCTGAGTTGGTTCGTCCCCGAGCCGGCGACGCCTGCCTGGCCGTACTGCCAAACGATGTCGCCGCGGTGGTTGACGACGATCACCCGGTTGTCGGCACAGTGCGGAATGCCGGTCCCTGCCAGCAGGGTGAGGCCGCCGCCGAGCCGCTCAGCATCGTTGGGCCCGATGATGGCGCCCGGCCCTGGGTTGCAGAGCGCCGGATTGCCTGACCCGAAGCTCCACACGATCGCCCGCGACTCCGGATTGACTTCGATCGCCCGGTTGTTGAACTGATCCGAGACCAGCAGGTTGCCCTCAGAGTTGAAGCTGGCGTGGTTGTCTCCACCCCCTGCCGCAGTCACGCCCGCGGGGACGGACATCGCGGCTAGTGAGGCCAGCAGCACCCCGACGCCCAGCACAGATCTCCGCATGTTCGGTCCTCCCGGTTCGAGTGCCGTTGGTGGCACTGGGCAGTCTCGGCAAGACCAGGGAGGGCATCAACGCGACCTTTGTCTTAAGACGTCGCGCCCTCGACAGCCGCTCTGGCTCAGTCGGCGCGGTTCGTATACTCCCGAGAGGATCGCCGAGCGGGAGTAGCTCAGTTGGTAGAGCGCTAGCCTTCCAAATCGTGCGTTCGAGCGGGAGTAGCTCAGTTGGTAGAGCGCGACCCTTCCAAGGTCGATGTCGCGAGTTCGAGTCTCGTCTCCCGCTCCATCAAGTGCTCGTCGGGCTGCGGGAGCG
>JALYZN010000049.1 GCA_030948845.1 Candidatus Dormiibacterota bacterium | reverse complement strand
CTCCTCCACCACCGCATGCCCCGAGGAACAGCGTGACACATGCGACGAGACGCCGCTTGATCGCATTCGTCATTTGCAACTTCACGAGTAGACTCGGCGCTCAACTGTGGTACCCGACTGCGACGATCTTAGAACGTCCCGGCGCGTCGTTCCAGCCTACGGTCGACGAGCGCAAGCCGCCGTCGGGTCGGCGTTCCGAACGCCGCGGCTCAGAACGGGTAGCCGACGCTGAGCTTGACGGGCGACCTTCCGACCTGCTGGGCCTGCGCCCCTTTTGAATCCCGATGTCAGCCGCGCGCGGCCTTGTTCCGCCGCCGGCTCGCTATGCCGAGGACCCCCAAGCCAGCTATTAGAAGCGCGTACGTCTCCGGCTCAGGTACAGGGGGCGTCGGAGAAACCGCGCTTTGCGGCGCTCCATAGAACCAGGCCGTGTTCGTACCAACCCGCGTGTAACCGGCCGCCTCGACGAGGCTGCTCCCCGTGTACTTGCCACAGGTGTAGCCCGGGGTTGAACAGGGCACAAACTGCGGGTGCGCCGGATCGGTGACGTTGAAGGCGACGACCAGGTCATTGGTATTGCTGCCCACGAAGTCTGCGTCGTTCTGGATTCCGCCAAATTCCAGCAAACCTCCCTGGTACGTGAAGCCCAGCGTTGAATCCACCGTAATGCCGGTCAGAGAGTGAACGACGATGTCGGTAGTGTCGTTATCGTAGGTATGCGTCGGATCGTAGGTCACGGTGATCGAACCCGTGATGAGCGGGATTGGCGGCGGGGCATTGCCAGTGATGTCGAGGAAGCCGCTCAAGCTGAACGAGATGTCCTCAGTAATGACTCCGGCCTGAGCAGAGCCGAACATCCCGCACAACAGGACCACCGAGGCAAGCTTTTTCATCTCAACTCCCCGCGCTGAGCGCAATCAAAAACTATCGCAGGATGTGGTGGGGCGCTTCTCATGGCCATCCCTCGAATACGGGGTCCCGGCATCATGACTGATAAAGGACGTTATGTTTCTCGGCACTGTTCGCGATACATGAGCCTTCGCCAAGGGTGATTCGCTGCTGGTCTTCATCGCCTCCGGCCAACCATGCTCAGGAGGGGGTTCCCCATCAGCAGCGCGCAAAGGTTGCGAACGTGTCGTGGTCCCGGCCGCACGTCACTTAAAGCGCGAAGCGCCAGCGGTCCCTCTGCAGCCTCGAGCGGCCGCCCGTCCTGCGACAAGACGCTGCTCACGGAGAGTCCGCACACTTTTCAGGTGGTACGACGGCCCAATAGACCCGGTTCTGAGGCGCCGGCGACACCGTGCTGACGTCGAGGAACCCCGTCCTGACCACGCCTCGCGAAGGCAGTCCTGTCGGCGACGCAGCGACGTACACGGCGCCGCGGCGCCGCAGATCAGAAGGCTCGATCCAGGGCGACTTCAGAAAAGTACCGTCTTCAAGCACCGCAGCCGTCCCGCCGTTGTACACCGAGACGATGCCCGCCTCGAACGTCGGCCCGACGACATAGACAAGGGGGCAGGGCGCTTCGTCCTGCCAGTCGTGTCGGACGGCATCGGCAAGTTCTTGGGCAGGAAAGTGCGAGTCTTGGCGCGATCCTTTTGCCACGCCAGGGCTGAGCGCCAGGCTGATGAAGGTCGCGTGCAGCAAGACGGCCCCAAGGACGGCAAGACCGCCCAGTGGAAGAGGCAAGACCCGACGCATCCGCCAGGCAAGCCACAGGCTCGCGAACTGGAGCGCTTGATAGCCCCAATGGTTCTGCAGCTCGAGCCCGAGGAGTGGCGAGGTCAGGACCGTCGCCGCCAAAGGAAAACCGATCAGCCCGAACAACCACGCACGCTGGCGCCTTTCGCCGCCTTCGACCTCCATGCCTCGACCGGCCGTTGGCCGCCGCGGAGCCAGCATCAGCAAGCCCGCAAAGAGAAGAGCAGGAAAGAGCAGCCGAACCTGTTGCGCGAGAAAGCTCGTCACGTTCCATGCTCGCCCCCAAAGTGACAGGACCCGATCCGCCTGGGCAGCGTAGGCAAGCGTTGTCAGATGGTGCTGGAAGACCCATGCGACATGGGGCGCGAGGATCGCCATGGCCAAAAGGGCCGCCAGCAGCAAGCCGGTCCGAGCGGACCTCGAGGCCAGCTCGCCGCTCAGCCACGCCGCGGCGATCAAGCCAGAGAGCGGTACCGCCGCCTGGTACTTCGAAAGCATAGACAGCGCCGTCAGGGCGCCGACCCCCATCCACCAGCCGCGACTGGTGGGAGTCTTTAACGCTTCCAACAGGCACCATGCAGTGGCGCTGACGCCCAGCATCATCACGGTGTTGTGGTTGAACAGGAAAGCCCGGTTCGAAAACGGCTGCTGCAATCCCCAGAGCATGAGCGCCAGGACCGCCAGCGGGCGGCCAATGAGTTCGAGCGCAATGCGGTAGGTGAAGAACGCAGTGCCCAGCGAGCACAAGGCTGCCAGGACCAGTGCCCAGTGGGTAGCCGGCTCGAACAGGGCAATGGTTCCGGACAGAATCCAGGTCGGCAGCGGTGGATGCTTGTGATAGCCCCATTCGACGCTGTGCGCCCAGACGAACTGCTCGAAATGGTCGCCCCATTGACCGCGTGC
>JALYZN010000035.1 GCA_030948845.1 Candidatus Dormiibacterota bacterium | reverse complement strand
CCTCCACCTCTGCCGCTTGCCGCCGCTGGATTGCTCACCGCGCCTTGGTCCCTTCCCCTTGTCGACGTCTACCTGTCTCGCCCTCCGCCCAAAGCAGTGAGCGTCCCAGCGAGCGTCATCCACCAAGAGTTCTGTCTTGCGCTGGCCCCGGCGTGTCCCACCACCCAGGGCCAGCCCCCCGAGATCGTGTTGGCTCTGGGCACGGACGTCGCCGATCCCAACCAGCCGGTTGACCCGAATAGCAAGATCCTTCCGACGTTTCGCCACCTTCTTGTCTGGGCGGTGGTGATTCAGACGAGCTGTCCGTTGCTTGGCGGCCCGGCGCAGTCCTCACGTCCGCTGGACATGCCTTGTACGGAAGTGACCCTCTATCAGGCCAGCAGCGGTCGCTACCTCATGGGCGCGTCTGCTGGCTGATCACCTGTTCTGGAGCGCAGGCTCCGTGTCAGGGTGATCGGCGAACCCTCGCGTGCGCGCTCGTACAGGGATCAGCGGGCCACGCGGTAGCTCTCGCGCGGCTTATCGGTGGCTCGACATGCTTCATGCGACCACTTCGTTGGCGATCCGTCCCACGCCTTCGATCTCCACCTCGCAGAGCTGCCCGGGCTGGAGCCATGGCGGTGGAGTGCGCCCCATGGCCACCCCAGACGGCGTGCCCGTGAGGATGACGTCGCCTGGCTCGAGCGTGGTTGAGGCGCTGCAGTGCGCGATCAGCGTGGAGATGGCGAAGATCATCAGGGCGGTGCTTGAGTCCTGGCGCGTCTCACCGTCGACGCGGCAGGTGATGCGCAGGTTCTGGGGGTCGCCCACCTCATCGCGGGTGACGATCGCCGGCCCCAGCGGGCAGAAGCCGTCGAATGACTTGCCGCGCACGAACTGTCCAGTGGCCATCTGCGCGGTGCGCGCCGACACGTCGTTGGCGCAGCAGTAGCCGAGCACGTGGTCGAGGGCGTCGTCCAGGTTGATGTCACGCCCACGGCGGCCGATGACCACGGCCAGCTCTGCCTCGTAGTCGAGGTCGTTGACGAACGAGGGCCGCGGGACGGGATCGAACGGTCCGCTCACCGCGGTGGTGTACTTGACGAAGGTCAACGGCTCGGTGGGGACATCGTTGCCGAGCTCGCGCGCGTGGTCGGCGTAGTTGCGTCCGATGGCGATGATCTTGCCGGGGCGTGCGATCGGCGCCCCCAGGTTCCCGAGAGGATGAGCCACCAGGCCGCCGGCGAACAGCTCATCGAGCCGCTCCGCGACGGTGCGCAACGGCGCCTCGAGGGACGCCCAGTCGTGCACCAGCGCGAGGGTGTCGGTGACCCCACGCAGCTCAACGCGTGCAGCCGCGGCCGCCTCCGCCAGCAGTGCGGCGCGATCCCCCGACACCAGCGCGGGCGCTCGTCCCTGGCCGAGCCGCAGCGTGCCGATCCTCACGTGCGACTACGCCTGGGATTCGATCTTGGTCCAGGCCACGTGCATGACGTCGGCGGCAGCCGAGGTGGCCAGCAGCGCGCTGAAGTCGCGCGTGGCGTTGGGGGCGTGCAGCCAGGCGATGCCCAGGGCGGCTGCGGCCCAATGGTTGAAACAGAACGGACAGGTGAGCAGCTCGCCGATTGCGTAACGCAGGCCGTCGCCGCGCGGTGCCTCGTTGACCTCGGCGCCGTCGCCCTGCTCGACGAACTCCGTGAAGGGGGCGCGAGCGAAGCCGGTGACCTTGTCCTTGGTGATCAGCCGGCTCAGCTTGAACGCTGCCACCGCCAGCAGCGCGCCGTCGCTGAGCGTCGGGCGCGGGATGCCGCGCCGGCGCACGCCGCTGATGACCCCCACCCCCGTCACCGCCGCGTAGGTGGCGAAGAGCGCCGCGTACGGGCCCAGCTGGTGCTCGCGGCCGTAGCCGGACACGAGGCCGGCGATCGACGGACGTCGCCGGAGGGGACGGATCACCTCACCAGCCTAGGGGTCAGGGACCCTCGGAGGGTCCAGGCACTCGAGCACCTGCTCGTGGAGCAGGCCGTTGCTGGTGACCACGTTGCCGCCGTGGATCTGGTCCACACCAGCGAAATCGCTGAACCTGCCGCCGGCCTCACGGACGATGAGGCGGACCGCGCTGACGTCCCACTGTTTGACGACCGGTTCGACCCCGCAGTCGATGGCTCCCTCGGCGACCAGCATGTGTGACCAGAAGTCGCCGAAGCCGCGCACCACACGGCACCCGTCCAACAGGCGCATGAAGCCGTCCGCCCACCCATGGCCCGCGAAGTCGCGCACGTCGGTAACGGATAGGGTGGCGTTCGCCAGCAGGCTCACAGTCGACACGTGCATCGGCCCGCCCCGGTCGTGGGCGCCCGCGCCGCGCACCGCCCACCAGCGCCGCTGCAGCGCCGGGGCCGAGACCACCGCACACGTTTCCTCGCCGCGATGCTGCAGCGACAGCAGCGTGGCCCACACCGGCACGCCGCGCGCGAAGTTCTTGGTGCCATCGATGGGATCGACGATCCAGCGCCACTCGGCGTCGCCACTCGATCCCTCCTCCTCGCCGAGCACGGCGTTGCCTGGCCGAGCCGCCTGCACCCGCTCGCGCACCATCCGCTCGACGCGCCGGTCGGCGTCGGTCACCGGGGTGTCGTCGGGTTTGGTGTCGACGTGCAGGTCGGACGCGCGAAACCGCGCCATGGTGATCGCGTCGGCGAGGTCGGCCAGCTCGAGGGCCAGCGCCATGTCGTCGGGCTGCTCAGCCACCCGGCTATGGCTCCACGACCGTGAAGAAGCACGAGGTCTCGCCGGTGTGGCACGCCGGACCGCTTGGATGGACGCGCAGCAGCACGCTGTCGTCGTCGCAGTCCAGCCGCACGTCGACAACGGCCATGCGATTGCCGCTGGTGGCGCCCTTCTCCCACAGCTCGCCCACCACCTGCGCTGGCTCGACGCCGTGGTGGGCCGCCGGCGCGCTGCCGAAACCGGCACCGAGCGAGGGGCGTAGGAACCGGGACATCGTCAGCCGCTCGACCCGTCTGTCATCGGCGCAGTCTACGAAGCGGGCGCGGCGCTGCCGCCGGGGCTCACGGTATCCTCGCGCGACTCCGCAGACGACGAATCCAGGGGAGGGCTCGGTGCTGTGACGGACGCGAACACGGACTCCCCGCCTTCGAGATCGTCGCGACCGCGCCTCACCCTCGCTGTGGGCGGGCTCGTCGTGATCGCCGTGATGATCGCGATGCTGCCGCTCATCGTACGCCGGGTCGGCGACGCCGATTACTGGTGGCACATCACCACTGCGCGGTGGATCCTCGACAACCACGCGCTGCCCACTCACGACCTCTTCACGTACACGGTGCCCAGCCACGTCTGGACCGACCACGAGTACCTGACCGAGCTGGCCATGTACGGCCTCGGTCGTCTTGGCGGCCAGCTGGCCATCAGCATCGGGCTCGGGTTGGTCACCTGGGCCGGGTTCTGGTTCATCCTCAAACGGATCACCGACCAGCCGACGCACTTCGTGGCCACCGCTGGAGCCCTGGGACTGGCCGCGCTGGCCGGCGTTGCGGTGTGGGGGCCGCGGCCGCAGGTCGTCACCTTCGCGCTGGTCTGCGTCGAGCTGTACCTCATCGAGAGGTTCCTGCGCACCGGCTACCGCGGGCTCTACGCGATGCCGCTGATCATGGTCGGGTGGGCCAACCTGCACGGCGGCTTCGTGATCGCCTTCCTCTTCCTCGGAATCGCGGTGGCGGTGGAGGTGCTGCGCTGGCTGTTCGACCGCGCCAACGCGGAGGCGCGCTGGAAGGCGGGACGCATCGCCCTGGTGACCCTGGCCGCGGCGGCCGCCGGGCTGCTCAACCCGCACTTCTTCTCGCTGTACGCGTACTCGTGGCGCACCCAGACCAGCACCGTGCAGCAGTCGTTCATCGAGGAGTGGCAGTCGCCCGACTTCCACAGCTGGTCGATGCGCGCCTTCGAGGCGATGATCGTGCTGCTGCTCATCGGCCTGGCCCTGCGCCGCGTCCGGCCCACCTGCTTCAGCGTGGCCATCACGGTGGTGACGCTGCTGCTCGCCCTTCAGTCCTGGCGTCACATCATCCTGTTCACGGCTGCGGCGACGCCTCTGCTTGCCTGGTCGTGGGGACCCACCTTGGAGGAGCTGGAGCGGCGCTGGTCGCGAGCTGGTGCGCGGTTGCGGCTGAGCGCCCAGCACCTGGTGCGCGGCGCCGCGCTGGCCACCGCGGCCGTCGCGCTGGCGGTGCTCGTGGTGTTGCGCTCGCTGCTGGCGCACCAGGCGGCGAGCACGCTCGACAACTACCCGGCGGGCGCCGCCGACTATCTCGACGCCCATCCCAACGTCGGCACGCACATGTTCAGCGACTACGCGTGGGGCGGGTATTTCATCTATCGCTTCTACCCGGAGCCGTCGCGGCGCGTCTTTATCTTCGGCGAGGCCGACCTGATGGGTGACACGATCATGAACCAGTACGTCGAGGTGGTCGGCCTGCGCAGTGACTGGATGGACGTGCTCAACAGCCACAACGTCGACTACGTGGTGTTCGCGCCCAACCGGCCCTTGACCTCAGCGCTGGCGGCCTCCCCGAACTGGCATCTGGTGTACTCCGACAAGCTCTCGGTGATCTACGTCCGCGGCTGACCACGCCGCGCCCCAGGGAACGATGCCAGCGCAGCCAGACCCCCAGCAGATCGCGACCGCCGACGACCGCGCACTAGGCACCGTGGTGCGCCTGGTGGTGACACGTCCGCGGCGACTGGCCGTCGCCAAGGAGGCGATGGATCACGTCCTGCGCGACATCGACCAGGCCTGCAGCCGCTTCCGTGATGACAGCGAGCTGAGCCGTCTCAACGCCGGCGCGGGGCGCGAGCAAACGGTGAGCCCGCTGCTCGCGCGGTCGATCGGTGCCGGCCTACGCGCCGCCCAGGTGACCGGCGGCGACGTTGACCCCACGGTGGGCACGGCGATGCGCCTGATCGGGTACGACGTCGATTTCGCGTCCGTCGCCGCCACCGGCGACCCTCTGCGGGTGACCGCGAAGCCCATCCCTGGCTGGCGCACCGTCCGGCTCAGCGAGACCACGCGCAGCGTGTTCATCCCGCGAGACGTCGAGCTAGACCTCGGCGCCACGGCAAAGGCGCTGGCCGCAGACCTCGCCGCGGCGGCGGCGCTGGCTGCGCTGGAGGGAGGGGGCGTGCTGGTCAGCCTCGGTGGCGACATCGCCCTGGCCGGCACTCCTCCGACAGGAGGATGGACCGTCCAGGTGTCCGACAACAGCACCGATCCCTTCGACAGCGAGGCGGAGCGCATCAACCTGGCGGTGGGCGCGATGGCCACGTCGAGCACTCGCACGCGCAGCTGGCGCCGCGGCAGCGTTGCGCTCCACCACATCATCGACCCGCGCACCGGGGCCCCTGTCGACAGCCCGTGGCGACTCGCCACGGTGGTCGCCGCGACGTGCGTCGACGCCAACACCGCATCGACGGCCGCCATCGTGCGTGGCGCGGCCGCGGTGCCATGGCTGGAGGAACAGAGGCTGCCCTCGCGTCTGGTGGGCAACGACGACGTCGTGGTGCGTTTCGCCGGCTGGCCCGAGCCCGCCGCGCGAGCCGAGGACTGACTCACAGCGAGCCCTGAGGGTTTCCCCATCCCGCTCCGATACGGCGTGACCAGCATGAGGTCATGACCCGCAGAGAGAACGAACCCCCCGGCCCACAGGCATCCGCGCAACGGCGCGACCGCGCGATCCGGCTGCGCCGCCGCCTCACCACGACCGCGGCGGTGGCCGGCGTCGGAGCAGTCGGCGCCTTCGGCGTCCTGGCGGCGGTCCACAACCCGGGCACCGCAGCCGCAACGACCACCGTGAGCACGACCACGTCGCCCTCAGCTGCGGCCGCGAGCGCATCGTCCGCTGCCCCAGCTGGTTCCACTGCGGCAGCGGCAACGGCAGCGGCGACGGCCACTCCGGCTCCGACGGCCGTGGCCACGACCGGCGGCTCATGAGCAAAGGCGGTGGGAAACATGTAGCCGACCTCTATTGCTCGCGACGCTTCACATCACGACCAGCCCTGATCAGCATCGACACATCGGTGAGAGCGCCGCTCATGAAGCCTAGGAGAATGCAGGGCAGATGCCCACCGTCCCGTGATCCGGGCTCGAGACCGAACAGCGACCTGAGGGCCGGCACAGCGCCGGCCCTTTCGCTTGCTCGGTACATGCGTATGCTGATCTGTGATGACATCGCGCACGGCCAGGCTCTGCGCAGGCGTGCTGGTGGTGGCGGCAGCCGCGTTCGGTCTCACCCGGCTCACCGGCGCCCCCGCGTCACCCGCCACAACGGGACGGCCGACCCCGTCGTCACACGCTACAGCGACCGCGAGCACCAACGCCGCGTCGCTGGATCCCCTGACCATCGCGGCGATGCGTGCGCACCCCTACCCGCCGAGCACGCTGACAGTGGTGCGCTCCGATGGTGACCAGGGCGGCTACGTCAACAGCGTGGTCTCGTTCGTGTCTGACGGGCTCACCGAGTACGCCCTGCAGAGCGTCCCTGACAGCCTGCGGCCGTCGGCAGGCTGGCCGGTGGTGATCCTCAGCCACGGCTACATCGATCCCAGGGCGTACCGCACCGACGACAACTCGTACGCGCAGTTCATCGCCGCCCTAGCGCGCTCGGGGTACCTGGTGCTGAAGCCGGATTTCCGCGGCCACGGCCAGAGCCAGGGGGTGCCCGAGGGCGGATACCTCTCGCCGGTGTACACCTACGACCTGCTCAACCTGATCAGCACCGTCAAGGTCGACGCTCGAGTCGACCCGTCGCGCATTGGCCTATTCGGGCACAGCCTCGGTGGCTACCAGGCGCTGCGCGCGATGGTGATCTCGACCAGCGTGAAAGCGGCCGTCTTCATGTCCGCCGTGGTTGGGTCGTTGGACGACATCTTCTTTCACTGGTCCACGGTCACCGCCACGCCGACCGCGGCGCCGCCACCCGTGCAGCAGCACGTCGCCCAGTCGCTGATCGCCAACAAGGGGACGCCGAAGACAGACCCCAACTTCTACAACGAGGCATCGGCGATCAACTACGTCGCTGCGTCCACCGCCGCTGTGCAGATCGACGAGGACGTCAACGACAGCCGGGTGCCGAAGCTGTTCTCTGACCACCTGTACGCCGCCCTGCAGGCCGCGGGTAAGACTGTCGAGTACGTGCCCTACCCCGGGGATGACCACCAATTCATCAGGAACCGCGCCGCCGTCCTGGCCAACATGCTGGCTTTCTACCGCGCCCATCTCTGAAACAAGACGCTGGAAGCCCGTCCTCGCGTGAGGACGGGCTTCCGGGGAAGAGGCGGACTTGGTTCAGCTGGTCGGCGGCGTTCCTGGCGCACCGGCGGGCGCACCACCGGGGGGACCCCAGCCACCGCCGGCCGGCCGCGTGCCGTTGACCAAGTCGGTGACGCGCTGCTGGGTCCTCGTCTTGTCCTGGGCGGCCTGCGCGGCGGTGATCTGGCCACTGGCCGCGCGCTGGTCGATCTCGGCGTTCTCGGACGCGACCAGTGCGCTGATGACGTCGGCAGAGGTCTTGCCGTGATTGGCGGCAATTGCCGCCACCGTCTTGCCTGCGGTGAGCTCGGTCTGCAGTTGCATGGAGGTGATGCCGATGGTGGTGGCGATCACCTGCTGGTCCTCACCCTGCGCACCCGGTCCTCCCGGTCCGTGCACGGGCCCGGTTCCATTGACCATGTCGTTGACTCGCTGTGTCGTCTGCGCCTTGATCTGCGTGGCCTGGGCGCTCGTGACCGTGCCGGCCTTCACGGCGGCGTCGATCTCCGCGTTCTCGTCGCCGACAAGGGTGGCGATGACGGTGGCGACGTCGACATTGCGCTCCTTGGCGATGGCCGCGATGGTCTTGCCGGCCGCCCTGTCCGTCTGCAGCTGCGCGGCGGTAATGCCGAGCGCGGTGGCCGCCTGCTGCTCATCCTCGGTCCGCGATGCGGGCGACCCGGCGCCGAGAGGCGGACGGCCCTCGGGTGGGGCGACCGAGCTCCCGCTGCTCGGCGCGGCGGCGCTCGGGGTCGGGCTGGCGGCCTGCGAGATGGCGTAGCCACCGGCCACGCCGCCGATCACCAGTCCGCTGGCCACCGCGATGGAGGCGCCCTTGCGGCCGATCACGCGGCGCCGCGGGGTGTGGGCCGGCGGCGGTGGAGGTGGAGGCGGGGGCGTCACGTCCGCGCTGCCCTGGCCGCTGCTGTTGAGGTCGTCCGACATGCTCGTCCTCCGGGGTCGTGATGTGGATCGAGCCCCGGGCCTTGATGCGCTGCGTGGTGAGATGTCCGTGCGGGACGATGCGCTGAGGTATCCGGGGCTGCGACCCGGCGGTTGTTGCCGCCGTCGAGCACTCTGGTCCCGCAGCCTTACAGCTCCGTGACCCGCGGCTGTGATTTCGCTGTGAGTGTCGCTGACTCGCGGTGATCGGAGATGAGTCGCAATGCGAGCACCGGGCAGCTTGAGACAGCCTGGCGAGCCTGCGGGAGCAGGGGAAGGGGAACGATGCCGCTGGCCACGATCGGATAGCCCCAGTCGTCGAGCGTGATGACCTCAGGAAAGAGTTCTGCGCACACCCCACGCCCGGCGCAGCCCGTGCGGTCGACGGTGATGCGCGAGCTCATGCGGCCGCCGCTCCGCGGCGCCTCAACGTGCAGCCGCGGCGCTGTGCATGGGCTGCGAACTCGTCGGCGAAGACGCCCAGCGCGCTGAGCAGCATGGCCACTACGCCGTCCGGGTGATGGCATGCCCCGCGACCACTGAGCTGAGTTGCCCAGCGGTGCACGCGCGCCTGCTCATCCGGCTCAGCGGTGCCGGCGGCGATCCGGTGCATCGCCTGCGCGACGGCGCGCAGTCCGAAGACGCACGGTCCGCACTGGCGGGCGCTCTCGTCGGCGAGGTAGGACGCGATGCGGGCGGTCTCGAGCACCCCGCAACGATCGTCGGCGAGCACCGACACCACGCCGCAGCCGAGCGTCGACCCGGCGGCGCGCAGCGCGGCCGCGTCGAGCCGCGTGCCCCACGCGCTGGCGGCGCCGATCCAGGCGCCGAAGTACCCGCCGAGCAGCACCGCTACGGGGGGGTGGGTCACGCCGCCACAGACGTCGACCGCCTCGGCAATGGTGGCCCCCTGGGGCACCTCGATCACCCCGGGGGCGCCAACGGCGCCGCTCATCGTGAGCAGGACAGTTCCCGGCGCTCCCGCGCCGAGCGCCTGGAACCACTCGCCACCGAAGCGGGCGATCATGGCCACGTGGGCCAGCGTCTCGACGTTGTGCACCAGCGTGGGGCGTCCGGCGATGCCGCTCTCGAAAGGCCGCGGGGGCGTGGCCGTGGGCAGGGCGACGCCTTCGTTGACGCAGTGCACCGCCGCGCTCTCCTCCCCGGCCACGTAGCGGGGTGGCGCGGCGACGAACCGTGTGCGCCGCTGCTCGCGCACCGGGCGCTCCAGCAAGGCTCGGCGCATGGCCGTAGCAGCGGCAGTGTCGTGGCGATTGATGTAGACAACTACCTCATCTGCCCCGATCGTCTCGGCCGCGATTGCGGCACCGTCCAGCACCAGGTGCGGTCGCGCGCACATCAGCGCGTGGTCCTTGCCGCTCAACGGCTCCCCCTCGGCGCCGTTGACGAGCACGGCGCGAGCCCGGGCGCGCGACTGCGCGACCGAGCGCCATTTCACCGCGGCTGGAAAGGCTGCCCCGCCACGGCCACGTAACTCGCTCGACTCGAGCGCGGAGACGAGCTCGGCGCCGCCAGGCGGACGAGGCCCGAGGCGGCCCGTCTGCGAGTCGAGGCTCTCTAGCCCTTCACGCAGGTCGCGTCCGCTGAGCACGCTCTTCACGGCGCGCTCCGCGCCAGGCGGTGCCGACCGGCGCGCCGCTCGTCGGCCAGTGGGTTGCCGGACCTGCGCAGTCTCCAGACAAGAGCGGCCAGCACGCTGGTGACCGACACGGCGATGACACCGATCATCCACGGCGTCGAGGCGTCGGTCCCCGTGCCGACGCCGTGCAGCACAGCCACCGGCCAGCACACGTAGGCGAGCCAGTGCACCGTGCGCCACAGCCTCACCCCGATGAGGTGGCGCAGAAGGCTGGTCGCGGCGATGGCCAGCATCAGCTCGAACGCGACTGTGCCCAAGCCCAGCCAGAATGTGCGGTAGTAGGAGCCGAACGGCACCAGCGCAGCGGCCAGGCCAAGGTGCGTGAACGGATCCACGACCGCGGTGACGATGTGCAGCACCAGGAACACCAGCGCCAGCAGCGCGATGTCGCGATGCAGCTGGGCGGTCGCGAAGCGGGGCCATTCGCGTGCCTGAAAGCGCGCGTTGGTGAGCAGGCCAAGCACCACGGTGGCGCTGAAGAGGATCAGAACAACAGCGCCGGCGCCGCGGGTCGTGTACCAGAGAAGCGTGCTGTTCATGTCACCAGGATGGGTGCCGCCGCTGGGCGCTTCCTGGGCACTGGCTGTGCGGCCGCTGTGAGCTTCCAACTACGCGACTGGGCCCACCTGGCTCACCCCTTCGCTGCCCGTTGATGCGGAAGTGGCGGTGATCACCGTGGGCAGCTGGATACGGAACGTCGCGCCTCCACCGCGCGTCTGGTCGACGCGGATGCTGCCGCCGTGAGCGCTCACCACCGCAGCGGCAATGCTCAGCCCGAGCCCGCTGCCGCCCTGGTCGCGGCTGCGCCCGGGGTCGGAGCGGTGGAAGCGTTCGAAGATGCGGTGCGCGTGGTTGGGCGCGATACCCGGGCCGTGGTCGATCACCTCGATGACGGCCTTGTCGCCGGCGAGGGCCAGCCCGATCTCCACCGGCGTCCCCTGTGGTGTGTGCACCAAGGCGTTGCGTACCACGTTGCCGAGCACTTGGCGCAGTCGCATGTCGTCCCCAATCACCTGCACATGAGCCTCGATGCCCTCGACGATGGTCCGGTCCGGGTCCGCGGCACGCGCGTCGGCCGCCGCGTCAGTGACCAGCACGGCGAGCTCGACCGGGGCCATCTCCAGCGGGCGTCCCTGGTCGAGCCGCGCCAGGAGCAGCAGGTCGTCCACCAGCACGCCCATGCGCCGGGCCTCCTCCTCGATGCGCCGGGTGGCCAGGAGCACGTCCGTTTCGGTCATGTCTGGGTTGCGCCGCAGCAGCTCCGCGTAGCCACCGATCGACGTCAACGGGGTGCGCAGCTCGTGGGAGGCGTCCGAGACGAAGTGACGCAGTCGCTGTTCGTTTGCCGCCCTCTCCGCGAACGCAGCTTCGAGCTGTCCGAGCATGGTGTTGATGGCCAGCCCCAACCTCCCCACCTCGGTCGACTCGGTGGACGGCTGGACACGCTTGCTGAGGTCGGTGGCGGCGTCGCGGGCCGTCCGGCCCATGCGCTCGAGCGGGCGCATCCCACGGCGCACCACCAGCCACGTGGCAGCCAGGATCACGATGGTGATCGCGGCCCCGGCGACTAGCTCGAGAATGAGCAGCTGGGACAGGGTGGCGCCCACCTCGTCGAGCGGTAGCGCCACCACCAGGCGGTTGCCGTTGCTGTCGCCCTGGACGGTGTCCACATATGCACGGAAGGAGTTGCCGGAGGCTGAGCCGGTGCCGTGCACGGTGATGTACGTCTGCGCCGTGAGCGAGCCGGGCAGCGCCAGCGACGCAGTGGCGTCGTCGGCGGCGGGTCCGGGGAAGTCCTGGTGGGCGACCACGGTTCCATTCGGCGAGACGATCTCCCCGAAGGTTCCCGGCGGAAACGTGAGGTTGACGCCGCCCCGCGCACCCCGACCGAAGTCGGCGCTGTTCGGGTTCTTAATCACGCTCTCGACGGCGGTGTGCACGGAGAGGATCTGCTCATCGAGCCTCGTCTCGAGGAACGACTGCAGCGAGAGGTAGGTGGCGATGTCCACCCCGACAAGGCCGAGGATGAACAGCGGAGCCAGGGTGAGCAGCAGCCGTCGCCGCAGCGACATCAGGCGCCCCGGGGCACTCGAGCCACGTAGCCGACGCCGCGCACCGTGTGGATCAGCGACGGCTCGGCGCGGTCCACCTTGCGGCGCAGGTAGCTGATGTACGTCTCCAGCACGCTGGCGTCACCGCCGAAGTCGTACTTCCAGACGTGGTCGAGGATCTGCGTGCGCGACAACACACGGCCGGCGTTCATGAGCAGATAGCGCAATAGCCGGAACTCGGTGTTGGTCAACTCGACGACCTGACCCGCGCGGAAGACCTCGTGGGTCTCTTCGTCGAGCTCGAGGTCGGCGAGCTGGAGGCGGTTGACGGGGCGGTCCGAGGTCCCGTTGTGGCGCCGCAGCACCACCCGGATGCGGGCGACGAGCTCCTCGACGCTGAACGGCTTGGTGACGTAGTCGTCGCCGCCGACGGTCAGCCCGCGAATCTTCTCCTCGGTTGAGTCGCGGGCGGTCAGGAAGATCACCGGCGCCTTGATGCCATCGGTGATGAGCCGCTGCACCAGCGCGAAGCCATCCTCGTCGGGAAGGCCGACGTCGAGCACGATCAGGGCGGGTCGGAAGTCCATCACCGCGTCCCGGCCTTCCCGCGCCGAGGCGGCGGTGGCCACCGCGAAGCCCTCGTACTTGAGAGCCATGGCGACCAGGTCGGTGATCGCCCGCTCGTCGTCGACCACCAGGATGCGGACGGCGTCCTCGGGCTGGTTCATGTGCGCATGATCGCCAGCAAAGCTGGGGATTTGCTCAGAGAATCGTCCAGCCCTGCTAAGAGGTGAAGCTAAGCGCTGATCACCACTGGCGTGCCGATCGGCGTCCAGTCATACGCCCACGCCATCACCGGTGTGGGGGTGTGCACGCAGCCGTGGCTGGCCGCTTGCTGGTTGTACTCGCCGCCCGGGCCGTACGAGCTGGTCGATTCCCACCACGCATCGTGAATGTAGTAGCCGCCGCTCAGGAACCCGAGGCCCCACTTGCAGGGGGTGGGGTTGTAGTAGAAGGGCGAGCCCTTCGGCCAGGGTGAGACGAACGTGTAGTTGGCGGGCTTGCTCATCACCGAGAAATGGCCCGTTGGGGTGGGCAGCTGCGGGCGCCCGCTGGTCACCGGGGTGGCCTTGACCACGCAGCCATCCTGGTAGAAGAGCATCTCCTGCAGCGAGAGCGAGATTGTGATCACCTTGCCGGCGCCAACGGAGTACCCGCATTGGTGTGCGGCGAGCTCGGTGGCGATCTGGTTCTGCAGCGAGCTCACCGACGTGGCGACCGCGTTGAGCTGGTCGGCGGTGCGCGCCGCGCGGAATTGGGCGCCGATCCCCGATTGCTGTGCGCTGAGGGCGGCGGCGTTGGGCGTGTGCTCGGCCACCGCCTGGTCGACGCTCCACAGCAGCGGCAGCATCTGGCCATCGACCTGATTGTTGAGATTGACCAGCGACTGCAGTGCGCTGAGAGCGGGAAGAAGCTGCTCGCCGGTACTGATGGCGGCGATGTTCTCGTTGGCCGCGATCTGGTTGCCCAGCTGATCGGCGAGCGCGCCCACGTTGCCGGCATCGAGGTTGGCGCCGGCCGCCACCGCGACCAGGTGCCGAGCAGTGGAGAGGACCTGCTGCGGCCCTCCAGCAGACTGCAGCGCCGTCGCCAGCTTGACGCGCTGGGCGGCGACGACGGCCGTCCACTGCTGCGCGATGAAGCTCTGCCACGAGGTAGCCAGAGCACTGACCGCGGCCGGACTCTTGGCTGCGCTGAGCTGGCTCGACCACTGGCCCGCCGCCGCGGTGGCGTCGCCGGTCACCCATGAGGACTGCTGCGCGGCGAAGTCATTCCACTGAGCGATCACCGCCTGGGCCTGGCTTCTCTGCGCGTCGAGCGCCGCGTTCCACGCCGACTGGGTCTTGGCACGGAGCCGGTCGAGCAGGGCCGGGCTGTCGTTGCCGAACCAATCCGGTGACCACCACGATGCGGTTGGCGCCTGGCCGTTCAGCTCGGCGCGGAGCGGCGCCAGGCTGGCGGCGGGGACGCCCGCGGCCTGGTCGCGGTCCCACTGAGCGCTCAGTTGCGCGGCGGCGGCAGTGAAGCTGTTCTGGCGGTCGCCTGCTGCATGCGCGGTGACCGCGCCGGCCGCGACGACGCAGACCAGCAGCAGAAGAGGGGGGATCAGGTAGCGAGGGCGCATGGTGATGAGGATCCTGGGACTGAGATGAGCGAACTGTACCCTGTGCGTCGGCGATCGAGCCTGACAAGGGGTGAACCGGCCCGCTCGCCCGAGAGTTACGGGGACCCGCACTGCTCAGCCGGCGGACTCCTCCCGACGGTGCGCGGTGGCCAGCTCCGTGAGCAGCTCGGGATCGAGATCGGTGCCCCTGATGGTCGCCACCCGGCATTGGGTCACGGCGCGCAGCGTTGCGGTGCGGCGACCGCTCTCGAGCAGGGCGCGCTCACCGAGCACGGCTCCGGGGCCGAGCTGGCCTATGGGCGACCCCTTGACCTCCACGGCCACGATGCCGTCGAGCACCAGGAAGACGTCCGTGCCCTCGTCGCCCTCGTTGACGAGCGTTCCCCCCTGCGGGACCTTGCCGATTCGTGGCTTGGTGCCCCCGCGCATGATGTGCTCCGACAGCTCACGCTCGAGCGCAGACTCCACCTCGGTGACCAGCGCAGGCGAGTCCTCGTCGCCCCATGGCGTGTGCGAGCCGAACGCTTTGACATACCAGTCCTTGAAGTCGACAACGCCTGTCTTGAGCACCAGCCTGCCCTCCTGGTCGTAGATCCAGTGGCGCGGGAACGGGCTCGCGCCCACCACCTTGTGCGCCGAGCTGCCGTCGGCATACAGGGTCAGCGACAGGGTCGTCCAGGCCAGGGGTGCTGCGACCTGGACGAACGGTGGGTACTTGACTCGCCGCGGCATGGGCACGCCGGTGCGTCCGCCGCTGGTCTGCACGAAGCGCACCCATTCATCCGAAACCACCGGCGGCTGCTGGCGGTCGGGCAGCGCGACGGCCGCGAATGTCGCCGTCCTGCCGGCCAGCCGCATCGTCGTCGACCCGATCTGGCCACCGCCGCTGTAGCCGTGGGCGAGGATCCGGCCGCCGTCGACGTCGATCCACGCGCTCAGCCGGTTGGCGAAACGGAAGCGATCGGCCTCGCGTAGGGCCTCGAGGTCCTCGACGTGGTCCGGCGGCGGCTCGTCGTAGTGGGCCACGCCCATGTCGAAGGGCAGGCGGCTCATGCCCTGCACCGCCTCGGAAGGGATCCACGAGATCGAGGTGACGGTTGATTGGATACGCATTTCGGGTACCTCCGCCGCGATCATCCCGCTCGCTTTGCGGCCCGTCGAGGGTGCCGCCGCGAGACTGTGCGGGGGTGCCCACCGCCGGCGACCGTGGTGCCCGCCCCATTGCCGAATCCTGGCGGGTGCATACAGTCGCGTCATGGCACCTGATGTCTCCATCCGGGTGGTGCTCGCCGACGACAACCTCATCGTTCGCGAGGGGGTGCGCGCCCTGCTCCTAACCTCCGACGACATCGACGTCGTCGGCGTCGCCGGTGACTACGACGAGCTGGTCGCGAGCGCGGACGCGCTGACGCCGCAGGTCGTGGTCACCGACATCCGCATGCCGCCGAACTTCACCGACGAGGGCATCAGGGCGGCGCGGCTGATCCGCAAGCAGTTTCCCGGCACCGGGGTGGTGATCCTATCCCAATACGACGAGCCGGAGTACGCCATTGCGCTGCTGAGCGAGGGCGCGGCCGGCTACGCGTACCTGCTCAAGGACCGCGTCGCGGAGGGCGACCAGCTCGCCCGCGCGGTGCGCGAGGTGAGTGCCGGCGGTTCTGTGCTGGATCCGCGCATCGTCAACGCGCTCACCAAGCCGGTGACAGACAGCGGCAGCCTCAGCGACAGTGACGAGCGGCTGCTGCAGATGGTTGCTGAGGGACGCCCGATGAAGGCTATCGCGGTGGCCACGCACTCCACTCCCGAGGCCATCTCGGACGCCATCGAACAGCTCTTCCTGACACTGGCGCAGCAGGCCAGCACGGGGACGCAGAGCGCCCTGCAACGCCTGCGACTGCTGCACCGGGCGATCGTCGACCGCGAAGAGCAAGGTGAGAGCCTCAGCCGCATGCTGCCCGGTGGGCTGGCGCAGAAGATGCGCGAGCAGGGCGTCCGCCCCGGCGAGACGGAGCGGCTCACAGTGACGGTACTGATGTCGGACATCCGCGCGTACTCGACCATCGCGGAGATGGCCGACCCCAGCATCCTTGCCGGCCAGCTGCACGAGCACCGCGCCGAGATGAACCATGCGCTGCTCGGTGAGAACGGCACCGTGATGCAGTTCGTCGGCGACGCGGTGATGGCCGTGTTCGGCGCGCCCTTCCCGCAGCCCGACCAGTGCGAGCGCGCCGTCGCCGCGGCCCGGGCGATGCACGTGCGTCAGGCGGACCTCAACGCTCGCTGGGAGGCGGCCGGCCTGCCGCCGTTCCACCTCGGGATCGGCGTCTCCACCGGCGATGTCGCCGCAGCACTGCTCGGCTCGGACGAGCGTCTCGAGTACTCGGTGGTCGGCGACGCGGTGAACCTCGCGCAGCGGTTGCAGCAGTGGGCCGAGGGCGGCCAGACAGTGTTGAGCGAGCCGACGTTTGCGGCCTTGTCGCCACCGCCGGACGCCGAACGCCTCGAGCCCGCGCTCGTCAAGGGACGCCACACGCCCGTCGGCGCCTACCGCTTCGGTGTCCCGGTCTCGAGCGTTCCCGCCTGATGGCCGGCACGCGGCCGCGCGGCAGCTCGATCCTGGCCTTCGCCCTGGCGACCGTCGCGCTCGCGGAGGCGGCCGCCATCGTCGCACTCGTGGTCACGAGCCCGTCCCTGGGCTTCGCCGCGGCCGCGCTTCCGGGCAGCATCGTCGCCGTCAGCTGCGGGCTCGTCGGCGGGCTGGTGGCTTCCCGGCGACCCGGCAACCTGACGGGCTGGGTCTTCCTGTTTGCGGCTGTCGTGGTGGCGCTGGCAGGCCTCGCAGATCAGTACGCCCAGTTTGCCCTGGTCACCCATCCCGGATCGCTGCCCGGTGCTGTATGGGCGCTGTGGCTGAACAGCTGGTTGCAGGTGCTCATCTTCCCCGGCGCGATCACGCTGTTGGTGCTGATGTTTCCCGATGGACACCTGGCCTCGCGACGATGGCGGCCGGTCGCAGCCGCGGCGGTCGTCCTCACGGTGGTGCTTGCCTTGCCTGAGGGTGCATTCCTTCCGGGGCCGCTCCAGACGACGATTGCCAACTCATCGTTTGTTAACCCTGTCGGTCTTCCCGCGAACGGCCCCATCGGGGCCGTCGTCGGCGCGCTCGGACTGCTCTGGCCGGTGGCGCTGCTCACCTTCCTGGTCGCCGCCTCCGCACCGCTGCTGCGCATGCGCAGGTCGCAGGCTGACGAGCGGCAGCAGCTGAAGTGGATCGCCTATGCAATTGTCACCAGCGCCTTGCTGATCGCCGTTCTCAGCGTGGCGCAACTCATCGACACGTCCCTTCCCTCCTGGCCTGCCGCCATGGCCCTTGCCTTCGGTTTCGGTGTTGCCGTGCCGATCGCCGCTGCCGTGGCGATCTTCAAGTACCGGCTGTACGACATCGACATCGTCATCAATCGCACGCTGGTCTACGCTGCGCTCGCCCTGTTCATCACCGCTGTGTATGTCGGCATCGCTGTCGGCATCGGGGCGCTCATCGGCGGCGGGGGCAAGCCGAACCTCGGTCTGTCGATCCTCGCCACTGCGATCGTCGCAGTCGGTTTCCAGCCGGTGCGCGAGCGCGTGCAGCGTGTCGCCAACCGCCTGGTGTACGGAAGGCGAGCCACGCCCTACGAAGTGCTGTCGCAGTTCTCCGAGCGCGTCGCGGAGTCGTACGCCGCCGACGAGGTCATGCCTCGGATGGCACGCGTTCTTGCGGAGGGAACGGGTGCGCAGCGCGCCGATGTGTGGCTTCGCAGCGCGGGAACCTGGCACCAGGCTGCGGTCTGGCCCGCGAACGCCGCAGTCGCCGAGCCGATCGTTGCCGTCAACGGGACGCTGCCGCCAGTCGACATCGCCAGCCGGCTCGTCGAAGTGCGCCACCAGGGCGACCTGCTGGGTGCGCTGAGTGTCACCAAGCGTGCCGGTGAGTCACTGACGCCCGTGGAGGAGAACCTGCTCACCGACCTTGCCGGACAGGCCGGGCTGGTGTTGAAGAATGTCGGCCTCACCAGCGACCTCCAGGCGCGGCTCGTCGAGTTGCGTGCATCGCGGCAGCGGCTGGTCACCGCGCAGGACGAGGAGCGCCGCAAGCTGGAGCGCAACCTCCACGACGGCGCCCAGCAGCACCTGGTGGCGCTCAAGGTGAAGCTGGGCCTCGCCGAGATGCTCGCGAGCCGAGACCCCGAGAAGGCCAAGGCGACCATCGCTCAGCTCAAGGGTGATGCCGATGAGGCCCTCGAGACGCTGCGCGACCTGGCCCGGGGGATCTACCCGCCGCTGCTCGCCGAGAAGGGCCTCGGAGATGCGTTGCAGTCACAGGCGCGCAAGGCCGCGGTCCCGGTCAACGTCGATGCCGATGGGATCGGCCGCTACCCGCAGGACGTTGAGGCGGCCGTGTACTTCTCGGTGCTCGAGGCGCTGCAGAACGTGCAGAAGTACGCGCAGGCCTCGCAGGCAACCGTGCGCCTGCGCGGGGAGGACGGCACGCTGCGGTTCGAGGTCGCCGACGACGGCCGCGGCTTCGACGTCGCCACCACCGCCTGGGGATCGGGCCTCACCAACATGGCCGACCGGCTCGACGCGCTCGGCGGCGACATCGAGGTGACGTCCGCCGTGGGCAAGGGCACCACGCTGCGCGCTCGGCTGACCATCCGCGGAGCGGTGCCGGCATGACAGACCAGTCCGGACGCACTAGTCGGACCACTGCGCTGGCGATTGCCAGCGGCCTCCTCGGGGTGGGGACCGCGCTCGGCACCGCGGTGCTCGCGTACCTCAATCGGCAGTCGCTCCCCGACCTCGATGCAGCCGACCCGATATCCATCGTCGTCCCTCTCGGCATCTGCGGTGTCGGCGCGCTGGTGGCGTCACGGCATCCGCGCAACCCCACCGGCTGGCTCTTTCTCTTCGCGGGTGTCGTTGGCGGCCTCCAGGGGGTCGAGGACCAGTACGCACGCTTCGCCCTGGTGACGCACGGTGGCGGCCTGCCCGGCGGCGCGTGGTCGTTGTGGCTGAACAGCTGGTCGCTGCCTCTGATATACCCCTGCGGAGCCGTCGCGTTGTTCTTCCTGCTGCTGCCTGACGGACGCCTTCCATCGCCACGCTGGCGCCCGCTTGTCGTGGGCGCGCTGACAGTGTCGGTGGTGGCGGTTGTGATCAGCGCGCTTGCACCCGGTCCGCTCGTGCCCAGCACCAACGGCCTGAACTACCAAGCCCCCGTCAACCCTGTCGGGGTCAAGGCATTTGGCTTTGCAGGCTTTGGGGTCGTCAACAACGCGCTCTACATCGCTGGGCTGCTCATCCTCCTGTGTGCCGCGGCGGCACCCCTTGTGCGCACGCGGAGGTCGCATGGCGAGGTGCGTCAGCAGCTGAAGTGGATCGCGTACGCGGTGATCACCACTGCCGTGATCAACTTGACGCTGGCGGTCTTCTTCAATCACTTGCCCTCGTGGGTGTACGACGTGCCGGTCGTTGTCGGCTTCGGCGTGGCCGTACCCCTGACCGTCGCAATTGCGATCTTCAAGTACCGTCTGTACGACATCGACATCGTCATCAGCCGCACCATCGTCTACGGCTCGCTGGCGGTCTTCATCACCGCGGTGTACGTCGGGATCGCCGTGGGCATCGGGACGCTGGTGGGCAGCGGAGGCAAACCCAACCTGGGGCTGTCGATTCTCGCCACGGCGATTGTCGCGGTCGGTTTCCAGCCGGTGCGTGAGCGCGTGCAGCGGGTCGCCAACCGGCTGGTGTACGGGAGGCGAGCCACGCCCTACGAAGTGCTGTCGCAGTTCTCCGAGCGCGTCGCGGGGTCGTACGCAGCCGACGACGTCATGCCACGCATGGCCCGTGTGCTCGCGGAGGGGACGGGCGCGCAGCGCGCTGACGTGTGGTTGCGCAGCGCAGGTGCCTGGCGAGACGAAGCGGTCTGGCCTTTGGATGCGCGCGCCCATGAGCCCGTCATTGCGAAGAACGGCACGTTGCCGGTGGTCGACGGCGTCAATCGGCTCGTCGAGGTCCGTCATCAGGGCGACCTTCTCGGCGCTCTCAGCGTCACCAAGCGCGTCGGTGAATCGCTAACTCCGGTGGAGGAGAACCTGCTCACCCACCTCGCCGGACAGGCCGGCCTGGTGCTGAAGAACGTCGGCCTGAGCAGCGATCTCCAGGCACGGCTCGTCGACCTGCGCGCGTCGCGGCAGCGTCTCGTGTCGGCCCAGGACGAGGAGCGTCGTCGCCTTGAACGCAACCTCCACGACGGCGCTCAGCAACACCTCGT
>JALYZN010000012.1 GCA_030948845.1 Candidatus Dormiibacterota bacterium | reverse complement strand
GTGGTGTCGTCGAAGAGACGCACCTGCGGAATGCGGATCTGCTCGTTGATCCTCAACTCTCGAAAGGCGATGGGTGGAAACCTCCAAACAAAAAACCTGGACAGCGATCCGCTATCCAGGCCTGGGTCTGTTCTGGACCTCCAAGGCGCACCCGGAAGGTGGGGTCCGCAGCGCACGGGCCCTCTTGGCGGCGCCACAGCGGCGTCCGATGGGTGAGCATATCACGCTCGCGGCGTGGCCAAAGCGTCAGCGCCGCTGTGCGTGCAGCAGCATCTCCTTTGCGCCGCGGCTGCCGGTGACCGGCGAATCGATGGCACCGCGCACCTCCCACCCGGCAGCGGTCACCCCGGCGCTTGCCGCGGCGAGCGCTGCGTCGAGGCTGTAGCGATCCGATGGCGCCGTCGCTGCGCGCAGCTCGAACATCGGCTTGACCAGCGCCACCAGCGTCGCATCTGACGCCAGCGTGACGCGGTCGAGCTGCGCTACCGCCGCCGCGACGCTCAGGTAGGACACGTCGATGGTGACCATCTCCACCGTGGCCGGCACGCACGCGTTGTCGAGGTCGGCGACGTTGACGGACTCCATGTTGATCACCCGAGGGTCCTGCCGCAGTGAGCCGAGAAGCTGCCCATGGCCGGCGTCGACCGCGTATACGAGGCGGGCGCCGGCCGCGAGGAGGACGGTGGTGAAACCACCAGCGGCTGCGCCGACGTCGAGCGCGACACGGCCGGCCACATCGAGGACGAAGGCATCGAGCGCGGCACGCAGCTTGATCGAGCCACGGAGAGTGGTGGCGGGTCGCATCGTGACCCGCGCGCGCGCCCGCAGCCGGCGGCGAGGGTTGGTCACAGGAAGGCCGTCGACTAGCACCTCCCCGGCGGCGATCAGCTGGGCGGCGTCGAGCTCGGGGAACAGCCGGCCCACGGCCTGTGCGAGCGAGCGACCCTCGCGCTTCACCTGCATCTCAGCCCTGCGCGCGCGACGCCGCCTCGGTGACCAGCCGCGTCACCAGGTCGCTCGCGGACAGGTTCTCCTGGGTGCCCGCGCGAGTCGAGCGGACATTCACGACACCGTCCCCGCGCTCGACGTCGCGGCGCCCGACCACGACGATGTACGGCACCTTGCGCAGCTCGGCGTCGCGGATCCGGGCCTGCATCCGCTCGCCCGGCTTGTCGTTCACCTCGGCACGCAGGCCGGCGGCTCGCATTGTTTCGCGAAGGGCGGTGACGTGCTCGATCACCTCCGGGGCATCGTCCTGCACGGGAACGATCTCGCACTGCACCGGCGCCAGCCAGACTGGGAAGTGGCCCGCGTAGTGCTCGAGAAGGATCCCGAAGAATCGCTCGATGGAGCCGAAGAGGGCGCGGTGGATCATGACCGGGCGCGCCTCGGCGCCGTCTGCCTCGATATAGCTGAGGCCGAAGCGCTGCGGGAATTGCAGGTCGACCTGGATCGTGGACATCTGCCAGTAGCGACCGATCGCGTCCTTGACCTGGACGGAGATCTTAGGCCCGTAGAACGTCCCGCCGCCCTCGTCGAGTGCGAGCTCGAGGCCCAGGTTCGACGCTGCCGACCGCAACGCGCTGGTCGCCTCCTCCCACTCCTCGTCGGTGCCGACCGCCTTGCCCTCCGGCCTGGTCTGGAGCTCGAGGAAGAACTCGCTGAGTCCGAACTCGCGCAGGAGGTCGAGGACGAAGGTCAGCAGCGTGCGGATCTCCTCGCCCATCTGCGCCTTGGTGCAGAAGATGTGCGAGTCGTCCATGGTCAGGCCGCGCACGCGGGTGAGGCCGTGCACCACGCCGGACTTCTCGTATCGGTACACCGTGCCGAACTCGAACAGACGCAGGGGCAGCTCGCGATAGCTGCGCGGCCGGCTGCGGTAGATGAGTATGTGGAACGGGCAGTTCATCGGCTTGAGGTAGTACTTGACGCCGTCGTCAAGCTCCATCGGCGGGAACATCCCGTCCGCGAACCACTGCAGGTGACCGGACGTCTGAAAAAGGTCCTCCTTGGTGATGTGCGGGGTGTTGACGAATTCGTAGCCGGCTTCCTCGTGGCGCCGGCGCGAGTAGTCCTCCATGAGCTTGCGCACCAGGCCGCCCTTGGGATGAAAGACGGGCAGCCCGGACCCGATCTCCTCAGGGAAGGAGAAGAGGTCGAGCTCGGCCCCGAGGCGGCGGTGGTCGCGGCGGCGCGCCTCCTCGCGCTGGGCGATGAAGGCATCGAGCTGCTCGCGCTCGAAGAAGGCGGTGCCGTACACGCGCTGCAGCTGCTCGTTCCGCTCGTCGCCGCGCCAATACACACCGGCAACTCGCAGCAGGCGCAGGGCGCGCAGGTGGCCGGTATGGGGCACGTGCGGGCCGCGACAGAGATCGACGAAGTCACCGGTACGATAGACGCCGACGCTGTCGACGTCGCCTGCCATGCCATCGATGATCCTGACCTTGAAGTCCTGGCCCAGGTCAGTGAACAGCTGACGCGCCGCCCCTCGGGCCATGACCTCGCGCTCGAATGGGATGCGGCGCTTGGCCAGCTCCCTCATCCTCGTCTCGATGCCGGCAAGGTCCGCTTCATTGAAATGCGCGCTTCCCGGAAGGCGGAAGTTGTAAAAGAAACCCTCGTCGGTGGCTGGTCCCACGTCGTATTGCGCGCCGGGGAAGAGCTCCACCACCGCCGCGGCCATGAGGTGCGCGGCGCTGTGGCGGAGGATGTCGAGGGTGAGCTCCGCGGGCGCGTCGATGGGCGGGCCGGCCTCGGCGGCGTCGTCCACGATCTCGTCAGGCATGGCCGCGAATTGTAGATGCGGCGCCGAACGTCCCCGCGCCTGGCCCGGCAACGGGTCAGCTGCAGAGCCTGGACATTCCTCTGGGCACGTCCTCGCGAGCCTCGGAGATGCGCGAGATCGCGGCTTCGGGATTGTTGGTTGCGCCGAGCCCGAGGCTGAGTTGCCGGGTCAGAGGCAGCACACGCCGGCTGGAGCGCTGCGCCGACAGCCGCAGGCGCGCGTGTCGCTCCGGATCAATCGAGCAGCAGCGCACGCTGCAGTACTTCGCCGTCCGCTTCTTGACCGGTGCCGCACAACCGCGCCGGGCGCAAATCCGCCGCGTCGTTGTCGTTGCGTCGGAGCCGTTCTGCCCGGAATCCGCTGCCACGCGCAGAGTGTCGGCTGTCGACTCTGGCGATGTCAACGCGCACATACGGTGCATTTGCGTCGCATCGCGGTGCACAATGCGGGCGCAGCGGCGATCCTGGCCTGTGCAAAGTGTGGACAACTGCATCACCGCGCTGTGGACATCTGCGCAGCGTCTGTGCGCAACATGTGCGCAGACATCCCACATTTAACTTCTTAAGGAATCGCAGACGAACCGCCGCGTCACGGCTCGGCGCGCGTGGTGGGCGCAATAGGGTTCGAACCTATGACCTCTGCGATGTCAACGCAGCGCTCGTACCAACTGAGCTATGCGCCCGCACGCGCCGGAGGCGGATTCCGGACCGCCGATGATACCAGCCGCGACGGCTGCACAAAGAGAACCGTCACCGCAGGTGAATTCATTTTCGCTGGAGGTGACACTGCACGATGGGGGGTGGCCGAGGGAGGAACGAGGTTCCCCCTTCGCCGTCAGTTCCCCCTTCGCCCTAAACGCGGGTCTTGCGCGAGCGACCGACGCTCTTCTGGGCAATGCTCAGGTCGTCGGCGGTCACCTCGACACGGAGGATGCCCTCACACTCGTGGCAGACGACGTGGAAAGCCTCGGGCCGGCCGATCGGCCTGGCCACGGCCTGGCGATGACCGCAGCACTCACAGGTGACTATGGCCCGCATCTCGTCTCCCACATTCGACGTCAGCCCCGCTTGGGGTGCCGGCGAGCATTTCACCGCCGCTGTGGGTGCAGAGGAAGATGATGGTTTCGCGACGGCGCCGTTGCACAGCCGCGACGCGGATCAGTCGGCTGTGCTGAGCTCGGTGTCGAGAATGGCGAGCCGGCCCCAGAATGCCAGCCTCACGACGAACGCGCCAGCCAGGATGATCACGCCAAGTCCGGCCACAACGCTGGCCACGCCCACTGCGTCGGCGATGATCCCCGCGACCAGCAGGGGAATGGCAACGGCCGCATTGATCACCGCGAAGATCCCGCCGAAGATGCGGCCCCGCGTCTCCTCGTTGGTGCGTTCCTGAAGGATGGTGAAGGCGGGGATCAACAGGGCGCCGAGCGCGCAGCCGAACACCGCGCTGAGCACCAGCACCAGCGGTACGATCGCCCCCCCCGCACCGAGGCTGCGCAGCAACGGCGGGGTTATCCCGACCGCGGCCAGCGAGGCGCCTGCGACAGCCAGGGCGATGACCAGCGTGACCGCCTTGGAGAACCCGTTGCCGGCGCGCTGGGCGAGGACCGCGGCCATGGTCACCAGCCCGAGCGTCGCCGGGATCAGTACAAGGTAGGTGTCCTGGTCGGAGCGGTGCAGCTCTTTCACCATGAACACCGGTCCCAGCGCAAACACAGTGAAGACCACGATCAGAGCCACAGCGAGCTGGTACAGGCCCAGGCGGATGGCCGGGTTGCCGGCGATGAGGCTGATGCCTTCGCGGAGCTCGCGGCGCAGGCTGGCGGTGCGCCCGGGAACCGTGCGGGCGGCGCGCAGCGGTGTGCCGATCCGCCAGATCGAGATCGCAGCCAGCGCGAACAACGCTGCGGCGATGAAGAAGGGGGCACGTTCACCAACCAGGCGGATCGCCAGTGTCGCCGCCGGCACTCCCAGTACCAGGGTCAGGATCACCGTGGTCATGAAGAGCGAGGTCGCCCCCATGATCTGGTCGCGCCGCACCAGAGAGGGAATGCTGGCGGCCTCCGCCGGCGCGAACAGCTGACCAACCGAGCTGAACAGGAAGGTGATCACGATCAGCGGCCACGCCTGGTTGCCCACCACCGGGAGTACCTGGATGATCGGGATGAGCAGGATCAGGGCGCCGCGGATTGCGTTGGTGGCGATCATCAGGGTGCGCTTGTCATGCCTGTCGGCGTACACGCCGGCGGGAGCGCTGAGGAAGACCGACGGAAGCGTGTACGCGATCATCAGCACCGACTGGATCGAGGCCTTGCGGCTGACGTCGTAGACCACGATGAGCAGGGTGAACATGAGGAACTTGTCGGCCAGCTGGCTGGCTGCCTGGGCCAGCCAGAGGAGCCGGAAGTCGGCCCGGCGCAGAACCGCCCGGAAGCCCTGGCGGTCCTCGGGCAGCGGCGGGACCGCGGGACGCGCCGCATGGAGGTGGCGCCGGGAAGCCGGTGGCGCGATCTCATCGGCGGGCGGGATCGCGATGTGCGGTTCGTTCACGGGTGTCCGGGAAGCGTACGGGCGGCGACCGCGATCCGGTGCCATTCGTGGAGATCGAGCGTGCCCGGGCGCCGCCCCGGATCGATGGCGGCCTCACGCAGCCACGCCATGGCCAGCGCCTCGTCACCGCCCGCTGCATGGGTGATGCCGTGGCGCAGGGTCTTGCGGCGCATCTGGAACGCCGCCCGGGCAAGGTCGAGCACACTCTGGCGCGCGGCGGCCTTGAGCCCCGCTGCCGGGGTGAGACGGATCACGCTCGAGTGCACCGCCGGAGCGGGCTCGAAGCTGGCCGGGGCGACGTCGCGCAGGCGCTCCACTGTGGCCACGCTGCGGATGGCGACCGTGGCCAGGCTCCACGCGCCAGGACCCGCCGCGAGGCGCGCGGCCACCTCACGCTGGACGAGGAACACTCCACGGCGGGGCGCCTCCACCAACTCGAAGAGCCGGGTCAGCAGGGGTGTGGTGATGCTGTAGGGGACGTTGCCGGCGGCAAGCCATCCCTCGCCCAGGCCGAAACCGGCGATGTCGACACGCAGGGCGTCGCCCTGCACCACCTCCACGTTCGGTCGATCGCGTTGGGTGATGCGGGTGGCGGCCACGCAGCGTTCGTCGAGGTCGACAGCCACCACACGGCGAGCGCGGTGCGCCAGCTCGCCGGTGAGTGTGCCGATCCCTGGACCGATCTCCAAGACGTTGTCGGTCGATTCGATCGCCAGGGCGGCGGCGATGTCGTCGAGGACGTGTCTATCGATGAGGAAGTTCTGTCCCAGCCTGTGTCGGGCCACCAGGCCCACCCGTCGGGCGACCGCCCGCAACGTGGCCGGATCGGTGAGATCGGCAGAGCCGGCGCCACCGTGCGAGCCACTCACGCGTCTGCACCGGGGAGCCCGAACAGGCGGCGCGCGTTCGCGGTGCTCTGCTTGCGCACCACGCCGAGATCGACATTCCGCAGCGTTGCCACGGCGGCCGCCGTCGCCGCCACGTAGCCGGGGAGGTTGGGCCGGCCGCGGTGGGGCACGGGTGCAAGAAACGGCGAGTCGGTCTCGAGCACGTAGTCGCGATCCCCGACCGCCGCGGCGGCGGCCTGCTGCGGCTCGCTGCGCGGAAACGTGACGATCCCTGAGAAGGAGATTGCGTAGCCGGCGTTCACGCAAGCCGCCGCGAACTCGGCATCGCCGCTGAAGCAGTGCATCACGCCGCGCACCGCTGAATGCTCGCGGATCAAGGAGAGCACCTCGGCGTGGGCGTCGCGGTCATGAACCACCACGGGCTTGCCGTGCGCCTCGGCCAGCTCGAGCATGAGGTGCATCGCGCGGCGCTGCTCCTCGAGCGGGGTGTCGTGATAGCCAGACCGGAAGTACAGGTCGATGCCGATCTCCCCCACCGCGACCGCGCGGGGGTGGCCGAGAAGCTCGCTGAGCGCCTCGACCTGGCGTGGGTCGGGCGCCTGCTTCTGATGAGGGTGCCAGCCGACGGTGAACCAGACCTCGTCGTGCGCTTCGGCGATGACCCGGTTGCGATCGGAGTCGTCGACGTCGAGCCCGACGCTGACGATCTCTGCGACGCCGTCCGCCGAGGCACTTGCCAAGGCGTCGTCGAGCAGGCCACGTTCCTGCAGCAGGACGAGGTGGCAGTGGGTGTCGACCAGCGGCCCGGGCGGTGCCACGTCGCTCATTCGGCGGCGAGAACGGCCTCGCGGTCGAGTCGCGGGAAGAGGATCTCGCCGACGGCGACCGGGGCGCCCTCAGAGAGCCGCGGCCAGCTGCGCACCTCCTCGGTCAGGTCGCCACCCAGGTCGAGGCCCATCTCGGCGGCGACGCGCGCGGTCGCCCGCGGGATGACCGGATGGAGCAGCATCGTCGAGACGCGCACCGCCTCGAGCAGCTCGGCGCACACGGTGCCGAGCCGAGCGTCGCCGTCGCGCTGCAGCGTCCAGGGAGCTGTCTGCTCGATGTACTTGTTGGCCCGGCCGACGAGCTGGCGCGCTGCGGCCATCGCCTCGCTGAACTGCAGATCATCCATCGCCGCGTCGTACACCGGCACGACCCGGGCCGCGGTGGTGCGCAGCTCGTCGTCGATGGCGGCGCGCTCGGTCAGGGCCGGCACACGGCCACCGAAGTAGCGCTGCACCATCTTGGTGGTCCGCGAGACCAGGTTGCCGTAGTCGTTGGCCAGGTCGGCGTTGTAGCGGTCGATGAACTTGGCGATGGAGAAGTCGCCGTCGCGGTCGAAGGGCACCTCGCTGAGCAGCACCCAGCGCACCGAGTCGCTGCCGAACTGGTCCACCAGCTGCATCGGCTCGATGAAGATGCCCCGGCTCTTGCTCATCTTCTCGCCGGCCAGCGTGATGAAACCGTGGGCGTGCACCTTGCGCGGCAGCGGCACGCCGGCGGCCATGAGGATGGCCGGCCAGATGACCGAGTGAAACCGGGTGATGTCCTTGCCGACGACGTGCACGTCCGCCGGCCAGAATCGCGAGAACTCGTCACCGTGGGGATAGCCGACCCCGGTCAGGTAGGCGGGCAGCGCGTCCAGCCACACCCAGATCACCTGCGACTCGTCCCCGGGCACCGGGATTCCCCAGGTGGAGAAACCGCGCGAGATGCTGATGTCGGTCAGGCCTCCCCTGATGACGCTGAGCATCTCGTTGCGTCGCGGCGCTGGCACCAGGAAGTCCGGCTCGCGCTCGTAAAGGTCGAGCAGCGGCTGCGCGAACTCGCTGAGACGGAAAAACCAGTTCTGCTCCTCGACCCACTCCACCGGGGTCTGGTGGATCGGGCACATGCCGGCGACGATCTCCTTCTCTGTGTAGAACTGCTCGCAGAACGGGCAGAACCAGGCGCGGTACCAGTCCTTGTAGATGTGGCCCGCATCGGCGAGAGCGCGCCACAGCGTTTCCGAGGTGCGCCGGTTGGCGTCACTGCTGGTGCGCACGAAGCTCGTCGGCTGGACGTCGAAGGCGCGCATCATCGTCTTGAAAGCGTCGACCTGCCTGGTGCAGTAGTCAGCCGGTTCCATGCCCGCGGCGCGCGCGGCGCGCTCCACCGACTGGCTGTGCTCGTCGCTTCCCACCGTGAAGCGCACGTCGTCACCGCGCAGCCGGCGGTGGCGCGCCAGCACGTCGCAGCCGATCTTCTCGTACGCGTGCCCGAGGTGGGGATCGCCGTTGACGTAGTCGATCGCCGCGGTGACGTAGAAGGAGGGCTCAGGCCGGGTCACGTCAGCTGGCTCCGATGAGGACGGTGCACTCGCCCCGCGGCGGCTTGGCGGCGAACGCCTCGGCCAGCGCTGCCGCGGTGCCGGTGTGGAAAGTTTCGTGGACTTTAGTCAATTCGCGCGCCACTACCACCGGGCGCTCGCCGCAGCTCGGAGCGATCAGCGCCAGCGTCCGCGCCAGGCGCAGCGGCGACTCGTAGAACGCCACGGTCGAGTCGGAGAGCAGGCCGCCCTCCACGCTGCGGCGCAGCTTCCCCGGGCTGCGCGGCAGAAAGCCAAGGAAGCAGACGCGGTCGCCGCGCAGACCGCTTCCCGCCAGCGCCGCGGTCAGTGCCGATGGGCCCGGCACCGTGACCACCGTCACCCCCGCTTGGCGCGCCGCCCGCACGAGGAGGGCTCCGGGGTCGCTCACCACCGGCGTGCCCGCGTCGGTGCACAGCGCCAGGGTGGCGCCCCCGACCAGCCGAGCGACAAGCGTCGGGACCCTGCGCGCCTCGTCGTGCGTCGGCAGGGAGAGAAGCGGACGCGCGATGCCGTGTGCGGTGAGCAGCTGGCGGGTACGCCTGGTGTCCTCGGCGACAACGGCGTCGCACTCGCGGAGCACACGTAGCGCGCGCAGGGTGATGTCCTCGAGGTTGCCGATGGGGGTGGCGACGACGTGCAGGAGGCCGGCGCTGGTGCCGCTCAAGTACCCCAGTCCCTGGGATAGCGGAAGTCGCGATCGATGGTACGCGCCGACAGCTTGGCGATGATCGGCGGGCGGCGCTTGTACTGGCTGCCCCTGACCCGCTGAGCCACCAGCTCCACGAAACCGCCGTCGAAGCCGAGCGCGCGAAGCTCGGCCGGCGTGCGGCGCTCGTCGACCATGTGGTACAGCAACGAATCAACGAGGTCGTAGGCGAAGCCCAGCTCCTCCTCGTCCGACTGGCCTTCCCACAGATCGGCGCTCGGCGCCTTGCTGATCACCTGCTCGGGGAGGTCGACGCTCCGCGCCAGGGCGAACACCTGCGTCTTGTAGAGGTCGCCGAGCGGGTTGAGCGCGCTGGCCATGTCGCCGAACAGCGTGCCGTAGCCGAGCAGCAGCTCGGTCTTGTTGCTGGTGCCGATGACCAATGCGCGGTGCGCCCACGACATGTCGTAGAGGACGGTCATGCGCTCGCGCGCCATCTTGTTGCCGCGCCGGCCGCGGTCGGCGTCGGGAAAGCGCTCGAAGTACGCGTCCACCTGCGGGGAGATGTCGAGCACGGTTGGAGTCATCCCGATTCGCTCGCAGACCAGGCGCGCGTCGGCCTCGGATGCCGCCGATGAGGTGCGGTACGGCATCACGATGGGGAGCACGTTCTCGGCTCCCAGGGCGGCGCACGCGAGGGCCGCGCTCAGCGCCGAGTCGACGCCCCCGGACAGGCCCAAGACGACGCGTTCGAAGCCGACCTTGCGCACCTCGTTGCGGATGAAGCCGACGAGGATGTCGCGGACGACGTCGCGGTCAATCGCGAGCGCGTCGCTGTCGGAGACGGTCCGTCTCGGCGTCGTTGATGTCATGTCGCTCATCTCGAAGCAGCGGGTAGGCGATGCGCGCGCGTCGCACCGCCGCCAGGTCGATGCGATGGAACACGAGGCACTGGTCGTCGCCGGCGGCGTCCTCGAGAAGGCGGCCGTCAGGCCCGACGGCGCGCGAGCCGCCCCAGAACCCGACCCCGTCCTCGAAGCCGACACGGTTGCAGTACAGCAGGTAGGCGGTGAACAGCTGCGCGTAGGTGCGCGTCATGGCGTCGTAGCTGCGTGCCGTGCCCAACGCGTGGCCGTTCACCACGCCGCGTCCCGGCGAGGCGGATGGGCAGATGAAGAGCTCCACGCCCTCGCGAGCCAGCAACCCTGCGGAGGTCGTATGCCACATGTCCTCGCAGATGAGCATGCCCGCCTGCCACGCACGCGGCGGCGCGGCGGCGGCCAGCGGTGCCGTGAAGGTGCGGAAGCGATCTCCCTGGGCAAGGTACCGGGCCTCGTCGAACAGTCCATAGGTGGGCAGGTAGACCTTGCGATGGACGTGATGGACACGTCCCCCCGACAGATACAGCGAGGCGTTGTAGAAGCGGGCGTCGTCGCTCTCCAGCACGCAGCCAGCCACGACGTCGACGCCGCGCGACGCCGCCGCCAGCCGTTGGAGCTGCTCGGACTGCGCGCGCAGCGCCACCTCGGGGACGAGGTCCTTGAGGAAGTAGCCGGTCAACGACAGCTCGGGGAAGACGATGAGCGCCGCGCCCCCAGCGGCCGCCTCGTCGATCAGCTCGAGATGACGCTCGAGGTTGGCGGCGACGTCGCCGAGGCGCGGAGCGATCTGGGCGAGCGCCACCACCACGTCGGTGCGGTCGCCCTGTGTCCTCACGGTCGTGGCCGCGGGCTCCGTCCTGGGCACAGCCACCGGGTCCGCAGCTGGCGGCGCCTCGGTCGCGGTCATGCCGGGTCCTCGTGCATGGGGTGATCCTGCTCTGATTCTCGGCCCGAGGCGCTCATCCGTGTCGCGATCGGAACACGGTGCTGGAGGACGAAGGCGGCCACGGCCTCGCCGACGTCCGCCACCGGCATGGCCGCCACCGCCGCCGGGGGCAGGGCGGCGAGGAAGCGCTCCCCGTAGTCGCGGCTGCGCAGGCGCTCGTCGCAGAGCACCACCACGCCCCGGTCGGTGCCATGCCGGATCAGCCGTCCAAACCCCTGGCGCAGGCGCAGCACCGCCTGGGGGAGCACGTACTGACCGAAGGGATCGCTCAGCGATTCGGTGCGCGCCCTCACCAGTGGGTCGGTGGGCACAGCGAACGGCAACTTCGCGATCACCACACAGCGGAGAGCGTCCCCGGGCACATCGATTCCCTCCCAGAAGCTGCTGGTGCCGAGCAGGACGGTGCGCCGGTTGGCGAGGAAGCTGGCCAGGATCTGCCGGCGGGTACCGTCGAGGCCTTGACCCAGCAGGGCGATGCCACTCGCCTCCATCCGCTGCGCGAGCAGGGCGTGGACGCGGCGGAGCGGGTTGTAGCCGGTGAACAGGGCCAGCGTGCTGCCGCCGAGCCGCTCGGCGGTGTCCCCGACCAGGCTCGCCACAGCGCGATCGTGACCGGGTTCGTCGTACGGGGGAACGTCGGACGGAAGGATGCAGAGCGCCTGGGCGAGGTAGTCGTATGGCGAGCTGAGCAGGAGCTCGTCAGCGCCGTCGAGGCCGAGCCGTTCCGTGGTGAAACCGAAGTCACCGCCAACCGCCAGCGTTGCCGAGGTGGCGATCACGGTGTCCGCGCGGGTGAAGACCGACTCGCGCAGCGCGTCCGCCACGGTCACCGGGGCCTCGTGGAGCTCACCCTGCTCGGCGCGCAAGGCCAGCCAGGCCACGTGACCAGGGCGCGGACGGAGCAGCACGCGCTCCACAGCAGCAGAGAGCTCATCGAGAGCGGTGGCCGCCAGGAAGCGCTCCTGGTCGGCCCGGTCCGGCTGGGGCAGCAGGTCGATCTGCATCGCGCCGCCCACCTCCGGGTCGCGCAGCTGCACGGCCGCGCCTCGCCAGCGGGCGATGGCGTGCTCGGCAGAGCGAAGCAGGATGGCATGGCCGTGGGCGTCGCACACCTCCTCGGAGAGGCCGACGGTGGCATTGCCGGTGTGGTCGGCGCCGAGCACCTCGCCGATGCGCCCTTTGACCTCTCCGAAGAGGCGGACGGTCGCCTCACGCGCTGAGCTGAGCGCGGCGGCCAACTCACCGTGGGTGGGCCCGAGCCGATCGAGGACCACGAGCACATCGAAGGCGCGCAGGTTGATGCCGAGCTGTTCGGTGGCGGCCGCTTCGAGGTGATGGGCTTCGTCGATGACCAGCGCTTCGTGCTCGCCGAGGGTCTGGCCGCCGGCGGCGGCGTCGGCCAGGAGCAGGGCGTGATTGGTGATCACGATCGACGCAACCTCCGCGGTGCGGCGCGCCGCCACCATGAAGCAGCGATTGCTCTGCCAGTTGGCGCAGGCGGCGCCGAGGCAGTCGCCGCCATCGGACTCGACGTGCCGCCACAACGTCTCCTCGGAGCCGTTGAGGTGGAGCTCGCTGCGGTCGCCCTGTTCTGTCTCGGCCAGCCAGGCGAGCAGCTTGAGCTTGAAGCGGACGCGGTCGAGGTCGGGACCGTGCGATCCCGTGTCCGCCGTGCCGAGGAACCGCTGCCAGCGGCGCAGGCTGAGCTGGTGGTTGCGTCCCTTGAGCAACGCCGCCGGGACGGGCGCGCCAACCAGGGCCGCCACCAGGGGTAGGTCGCGTTCCATCAGCTGTTCCTGGAGGGTGATGGTGCGCGTGGCCACCACCGCCCGGCGGCCATTGCGGCTCTGCAGCGCCAACGGGAGCAGGTAGGCCAGCGACTTGCCCACACCGGTCCCCGCCTCGACGATGAGCCGGCGCCTTCGTTGCAGGGTCTGGGCGACTGCCCGGGTCATCTGCAACTGAGCCTCGCGGAGCTCGAAGCCCTCGCCGGCCGCGCTGAGCGGGCCGCCCGCGCCGAGGAGAGCGGTCGCGGTGGCGACGAGGTCCGCCGGCGGAGGGCCGGTGGGAGGGGGCGGCGGTGGCGCAGCGCGTGCTGCGCCCGCCCACGTTCGCCGGTGCGGATCACCGACGCCGTCGACCACCGCGGTGAAGAACAAGCCGAGCTCGCCGCCCGCCTGCGCGGCGACGCCACGCATCTGCGCGAGCACGCCGACGGGCAGGGCCTGCGCGGCCGCCCGGAGGTGCGCGAACAGCAGCTGCGTCGCCGACGCGTCGCTCAGGGCGCGGTGCGGGCGCAGGTGCTCGATGCCGATGGCGGCGCTGAGCAACGGAAGGCTGTGGGAGGCCGCCGTGGGCAGAAGAATGCGGGCGAGCTCGAGCGTGTCGAGAACGCGCCGCCCGCTGAACGCGCCGGGGACCAGGCCGGCGCAGAATGTGACGTCGAAGCCGGCGCCGTGGGCGACCAGCTCGGCGTCGGCACAGAAATCGGCCAGCTGGGCGACGCCCTCGACTGGGACCGGCGCCCCGGCGACGTCGGCCTCGGTGATCCCACAGAGCCGCTGCACGGCCAGCGGGATGGGAACCCCCGGGTCGACGATCACCTCGAGCTCGCCGATGCGCCGCATGGTCGCGTCGAAGCGCACCGCACCGATCTCCAGCACGCGATCGCTTTTTGGCGACAGGCCGGTGGTCTCGAGGTCGAAGGCGACGAAGTCGCCCGTGACGGCCACCCCGGACGTCAGGCTGCTGGCGTCGACGCCGGCGCCTCCTGCTCAGCCGGCCGATACCGCGCCGGGAGCATGGCCGCGATGGCGTCCATGATCGCTTTGGCGATGGCCCGGTTGTCGTGCCGGGCGCTGCCCTCGTCGGTGGAGAGCGCGACGGGCCCGCCGTAGCGCACGTGCACGTGGGCGCGGTGGATCCTCGTCGTGCCCGGGGCGATGACCTGCTCGGTCCCCCAGACGGCCACCGGGATCACTGGCACCCCGCCATGGCGGGCGAGGAAGCCGACGCCGGCCTGCGGTTCGCGCAAGCGCGCGTCGGGCGAGCGCGAGCCCTCCGGGTAGACGAGCACGATGTGGCCGTCGCGGAGCAGGTCGAGCGTGTGACGCAGCGCAGTGCGGTCGGCGCTGCTGCGCACCACCGGGAAGGCGTTGAAGCCGCGAAAGATCCAGCGCACGCGCGCCTTCTCGAACGCCTCGCTCTTGGCCATGTAGTGGACGTCAAGGCGCGGAATCAGCGCGCCCGTCAGCGGCGGATCGATGGTGCCGACATGGTTGCCGACGAGCAGCGCACCGCCCTGGCGTGGGACGTTCTCGAGACCCTCGACGTGGACTCGTCGTGGCAGCACCACGGCAACAAGGACGCGCATCACCCCACGCAGGAACCAGTACATCAGCGTGTCGGCACCGGGTCGAGGCCGGCCTCGTGGCAGAGCTGCAGCGCGTACGCGATCATGGTCGGCACATCCATCGCCGCGGTGTCGACGACGAGCGCGTCGAGAGCCGGCGTCAATGGCGAGGCGGCGCGGTCGGTGTCGGCCCGGTCGCGATCGGCGACCTCGGCACGCAGCGCGGTGTCGTCGGCGTCCGCGCCGCGGGCGCGAAGCTGGGCGAGGCGGCGCTCCTCACGGACCGACTGCGGCGCCGCCAGGTAGAACTTCACCGCGGCGTCCGGGAAGACCACGGTCCCGCAGTCACGTCCGACCGCGACCGCACCGCCGGCAGCGAGCGCGCGTTGCGGCTCGAGAACTGCAGCGCGCACCGCTGGCGTGCTCGAGATCGCCGCCAGCAGGGCCGCGTAGCTTGGGTCGCGCAGCAGCACCTCGTCGACGATCCCATCCACCACAACGTGGTCGCCGCCGGAGCGGGGGTCGGTGTCGAGCGCGACGGTCGTCTGCCGCGCAAGGTCGGCGAGCGCAGAGGGATCACCGACATCCACCCGCGCGCGCACGGCGGCCACCATGATGCCCCTGTAGAACAGCCCGGTGTCGATGAGCGGCAGACCCAGCTCGATGGCAAGCGCGCGACCAAGCGTGGACTTGCCACTTCCTGCCGGGCCGTCGACGGTGACGATGCGTTGCCGGCTCACGTCCGCTGCGCGGGTCTGGCGCCGCGAAGAGCCGCCACCTCACCGTCGTCGAGCATGCGCGTCGCGCCCTCGCGGAGCTCGCCGAGCTCGATGGGACCGACGCGGGTGCGGCAGAGATCGGCAACCCCGTTGCCGACGGCGGCGAGGAGCCGGCGCACCAGGCGCTTGCGCCCTTCCCCCATGACGACGTCGACAACCGCGTCGCCGACGCGATGCGCCTCCAGCGCGCGCGCCGGGCCGTCGTCGAGCCGCACCCCGTCGAGGAGCCGAGCGAGCTGCGCCTCGCTGAGTGGCGACTCCGTTGTGACCCGGTACGTCTTGTGCACGCCGTGGCGCGGATGGGCGACCCGATGGGCGAGCTCTCCATCGCTGGTGAGCAGGAGCAGTCCGCGGCTGTCGGAGTCGAGGCGGCCGATCGGGACCAGGCCGGGGATGTCCGCGACCAGGTCGCGCACGGTGCGGCGGCGCTGCGGATCGCTCATGGTGGTGAGCACCCCGGGGGGCTTGTTGAGCGCCAAAGTCACGGCCGTGACGGGGTGGGCGGCCACAGGCGCGCCGTCGACCACCACGGTGTCCGTGTTGATGTCAACCCTGGCTCCAACTGGTGCGACCTCCCCGTTGACGCGCACCCGGCCGGCGGCGATGAGCTGGTCGGCGGCGCGGCGCGAGGCGACGCCGCGACGCGCCAGGAATCGGTTGAGCCGCTCTCCGGAGCCGGCCGCCACCGCGGTCACGGCGCCGCGCCACCGTCGTGTGCGGTGGCCAGCGGTGCAAGTAGCTCATCGCCGCCCAGGGGAGGCAGGTCGTCGATGCGCTCGAGCCCGACGATCTGCAGGAACCGCAGCGTGGTGCCGAAGAGCCGGGGCCGGCCCGGGGTGTCCTGGCGGTCCACCTCGGTGATCAACCCGCGGCGCTCGAGGTTCTCCAGGACCGCCTCGCAGTTGACCCCGCGGATCGCCTCGATGCCCGCTCGGGTCAGCGGCTGGCGGTACGCGACGATGGCCAGGGTCTCCAGCGCCGGCCGGCTCAGACGGGTGGGCCGCTCCGGCTGGAGCGCGCGCTGCACTGCCCAGGCCGTCTCCGGCCTGGTGACCAGCTGAAGATGGTCGCCGTGACGCTGGACCATCAGGCCGCGACCACGCAGCTGTCCGGCCAGCGATTCCGCGGCGGCGCTGACCGCCGCCGGGGTCCGCCCCAGGATCCCGGCTGCCTCGGCGAGCGTCACCGGCCGGTTCAGCGAGAAGCAGACCGCCTCCAGGGCCACGGCTAGGTCCTCGGGCTCGGCTCCGGCCACCCCCTCGGGGACGATGGCGCGACCGAACATGTCCAGTGCGAGCTCGAAGGTCTCCTCGTCCTCGACCTGCACCTCTGTCTCGATCTCATCCACCGGCGCGCACCGCGATTGGGCCGAACGGCTCCTCCTGCTCGACGACGGCCTCGCCGAGGCGGAGCAACTCGAGAAGGGCCAGGAAGCAGGCAACCGCCTCGAGCCTGGTGGTGACCGTGGCGAACAGTTCCTCGAAGGCCAGCTCCCCGCCGCGCAGGCGGGCGCGCAGCTCGTCCATCTTGTCCTCGACGGAAAAGGTCATCGCCCCGATCGGCAGCGGCTCCGCCTCGCTGAGCCTGACGAGCACGTCGCGGAAGGCGGCGGCCAGCCGCTCGGGCGGGATGCGCAGCCGTTCCAGCGGGATCACGTCAGGCGCGACCAGGCCGAGGAAGCTGCGCGCGCCCTCCTCGGCCGCCTCGGCGAGCAGCGCCTCGGCCGCGGCCTTGAAGAGCCGGTACTCGCTCAGCCGCCTGCCGGCGTCGCCGCCCGGGTCCTCCTCCTCGTCCTCGACAGCGGCGCTCTCCGCCGGGTTGAGCCGGGCGGCCTTCAGAGCGACGAGCCGCGCCGCCAGGGAGAGGAAGTCCGCCATCTCGCGGAGGTCGACCTGGTCACCGGCAGCGTCCATGCGGGCTCGGAAGCTCGCGGTGATCTCCGCGACGGCGATTCCGTCAAGGTCCACCTCGCCGCGCTGGGCGCGAACCACGAGCTGCTCGAGCGTGCCGCTGAAGCCCGCAACCTCAACGGGGAAGCGCTGCTCGGTGTCGGTCGCGGCCGGCTCGGCGCGCGCACTCGAACTCGTGGCGCGATTCTCAACCATGTCCTCCCCATGGTACGGATCGGCGCCGTGTCGATCCATCAGCGGCGGGCCGTGCGCGCCCGTCCCAACCGCGAGCCCCGCCTGGAGGCGATCGTCTCCACAGCCTCGCCGCGCAGCTCGACAGCGCGGGCGAGGGCGGCGTCGGTGACCCGCCCCGACATCAGCCGGGCGATCTCGGCGACTCGGTCCTCGCTGTCGGTCGGCGCCACGGTCGCCACCACCCCGGTGTCGCCGTCGCGCTTGCGCACCACCAAGTGCCAGGACGCTCGTGAGGCGATCTCGGCGCGATGAGTGACGGCGATCACCTGGCGGTGCGCGCCGGTGGCCGCGAGCAGGTCACCGACGCGGGCGGCGGTCTCGCCGCCGATCCCTGTGTCGACCTCGTCGAGGACGAGCAGAGGCGAACCGGTCTCGGTGACGCAGGCCGACAGCGCCAGCACCAGCCTCGAGAGCTCGCCGCCGGACGGTCCCTGGTCGAGTGGCGCCGGCGTGGCGCCGCGGTTGGTGGCGAGGCGCAGCTCGACCTCGTCGATTCCCGCGGGCCCGCAATGTACGAACGCCCCGCCGACCTCGACTCCGTTGGGGTCGGCGCGCTGCTCCAGCACCACCCACAGGCGGGCGTGGGGCAGCTCGAGGAGGTGCAGGGCAGCGTCAACCTCGCGCTCGAGGCGGCGGGCTGCCTGGCGCCGCCGTTCCGACAGCCGAACCGCCATCTCGCCGGCGCGCGCGCGGGTGGTGCTCACCAGGGACTCCGCGGCGGCCAGGCGCGAACCGCTGTCCACGCCGCCGGCGAGGAGCTCGCGGGCCGCCGCGATGGCCTCGAGAGCAGCCTCGACGGTGCCGTGCCTGCGACGCACCCTGGCCAGGACGTCCAGCCGCTCCTCCACCTCGAGCAGGCGTCCCTCATCGAGACCGATCGCGTCGGCGTGGGCGCGGGCCGCCGAGCCGAGCTCGCGGAGCCCGTCGAGCAGCTCGATGGCGTCGCCGGCGAGGCCGTCGAGCGCGGGGTCGACGCCGCTCAGCGCCGTCGCCTCGTCGACCGCAGCGGCGAGGAGATCCGCCGCGCCGGGGGCTTCGTCATCTCCGGAAGCGCCGCGGCGCAGGGCGGTCGCGGCGGCGGTCAGGGCGGAGGCGTTGCGCAGGCGCAGCCGTTCCGCAGCGAGGTGTTCGTCCTCGCCAGGGATCATTTCCAGGGAGCCCAGCTCCTCCACCAGGTGGCGTGCCGTGTCCACCTCGGCCGCGCCGGAGGCCTGGCGGCGGCGGACTTCTGCCAGGGTGGCCTCCGCGGCTCGCCACTCCCCCACCGCGTGGCGGAGCTCGTCGCGGAGAGCGCCCGCGCCGGCGGCCAGGTCGAGAAGGTCGCGCTGCCGGCTGCGCTGGAGGAGGCGATGGCTGGCGCCCTGAAGTGTGACCTCGGCGAGCATCTCACCGAGCTCGCGCAGGACCGCCTGGGAGACGAGCGCGCCGTTGACGCGACACGAGCCGCGCCCGGCGCGGCTGACCTCGCGGGACAGCGTGGTCAGCTCGTCGGCGCTGATCCCGAGCTCGCCGAGACGGTGGCGGAGCGCGGCCGGGATGTCGTCGAAGACAACGCTCACCCGAGCGGTGTCGCGGTCGAGACGGATGGAGTCGCCGTCGACTCGATCGCCGAGTGCCAGGCGCAGCGCGGTGATGCACACCGACTTGCCCGACCCGGTCTCGCCGGTCAGGGCCGTGAAGCCAGGCCCCACCGGCACCAGCGCTTCGTCGAAGACAGCGAGGCCGTGGATGCGGACCTCGACCAGGCTCACCGCCGTGCCTCGGCGGCCGCGGGGCCCTCCTCGGTGCCGTCCGGTCGCAGCAGCGCCGGTCGCTCGAGCTCCTTCAGCGGCAACCCGAAGCGCACCTTCTCGCGCAGCCGGCGCAGGAACGAGGGCGAGCGGTCGAAGCGCACGAAAGCGAGTTCGGGTCCGGGCCGGATGATCATCTCCGCGCCGTCGCGAAGGCGGATCTCCGAAATGCCGTCGGCGGCCACGATGACCCGGCCGCGTTCGACGGTGACACGCAGCGTGACCACCTCGGGGAGGACGATTGCCCGAGAGATGACCGCGTGCGGCGCGAGGGGGACGACCACGATGGCGCGGACACGCGGGTCGATGGGCGGCCCACCGGCGCTGAGCGCGTAGGCCGTCGACCCGGTGGCCGTGGCGATCACCATGCCGTCGGCATCGAAGTCGCCGAGCAGCTCGCCGTCCATCTCCACCCGGATGCGGGCCACGGCAACCCCGCTCGATTTGACAGCCACCTCGTTGAGGGCGAGCGTCTGCCACGGCGGCGCGTCGCCCTCGCCGGGAACGGTCGCCTCGAGCATGGAGCGGCGCTGGGTGTGGCAGTGCCCGGCGGCGAAGTCCTCGAGCGCGCTGGGCAGCTCGGCGACCTCGACGTCGGTGAGGAAGCCGAGACGGCCACGGTTGACACCCATGACCGGGATGCCGTGCGGCGCGGCGAGCCGAGCGCCGTACAGGAAGGTGCCGTCGCCGCCGATGGTCACCAGGAGGCGCGTGTTGGCGGCGTGCTCGGCCAGCGTCGCCTCCGGCTCCCTGACCTCGATCCACACGTCGTAGCCGAGCTCGCGGGCGCGAGCCTCCGCGCCCTGGACGGCGTGCTGCTCCCCGGGGTGCAGGAGGAACCCGATCTCGCCCTTCATGCGGCCGTCCCCGGCAGCCGGAGGTGGAGCAGCCATTCCTGGTTGCCTTTGGCGCCGCGTACCCCGGTCTCGACGGGGTCGTGCACGACCGCCGCTCCCAGGGTTCCGGCAGCCCAGGCGGCGAAGTCGCTCAGCGCCGTTGCGGTCGCCGCCTCGTCGCGGACGATCCCGCCGCGCCCCACCGCCTCACGTGGCACCTCGAACTGTGGCTTGAAGAGCGCCACAACCTCGGCTGCTGGGGCGAGCAGGGCCAGGTTGGCGAGCACGGCGCGCAGCGAGATGAACGAGAGGTCGAGGGTGATGAGCGATGGCGCCGGCCCGTCGAGAGCGGCCAGGCTGCGGACATTGGTGCGATCGAGGAGGTGCACTCGCGGGTCGGCGCTGAGCCGAGGGTGGAGCTGGCCGTGACCGACGTCGACCGCGTACACGAGGATGGCGCCGCGGTGCAGGAGCACATCCGTGAACCCGCCGGTGCTGGCCCCGGCGTCGAGGCACACACGGTCACGGCACTCGACGCCAAAGGCCTCGAGCGCGGCGTCGAGCTTGAGGCCGCCACGTCCCACCCACGGATGGCTCCGACCGGTGAGACGCACTCCGGCGTCCGGCCGCACGGGCAGTGCGGCGCTGTCGGCACGCACTCCGTCCACCTCGACCAGCCCGGCGGCGATCAGCGCCTGGGCGCGGGCTCGGGTGTCGGCAAGGCCGCGCTCGACGAGGAGGTCGTCGAGGCGGGGTCGCGACAGCGTGGTCATGGCGGCCATCCTACACAGAGCAGCGTATCTGCGGTCAAAAAGGGATGTCGTCCGGGTCGATGGGGACGCCGCGCGGAGCCGCGGCCGGGGCCGGTTCGCTGAAGAGGCGTTGCTCGACCGGCGCGGCCTCCTGCGTGGCGGCGGGTTTCGCGGTGCCGTCCACCGGGGGCTGGAAGGGCCGCTCCACCTCCCCCGCGGAGCCCACGACGAGCTGGGTGATTGTTTGCTCGGTGCGGTCAAGCAACTGGGCGCAGTGCCGCGTCAGCGCGGCGCCCCGCTCATACGCGGCGATCGCCGCTTCGAGCTCGACGTCGCCGCGCTCGAGGCGGGCGATGATCTCGTCGAGCTCGCTGAGCGCGGCTTCGTAGGTCAGGGCGGAGAGGTCGTCAGCCATGGTCGTCCTCATCGTACATTCGTTCGCGATCCGCGACGGCCTCGACGCCGCCGGGCATCACCTCGCTTACCAGGCTTCCCTGGGCGAGCCGGGTGCGCAGCACCGCGCCTGGCGCGACCGCGGCAGCGGTGGTGATCACCCGGCCCGTCGCCGTGTCGACGGTGATCGAGTAGCCGCGGTCGATCACCCGCAGCGGCGAAAGCGCCCCGAGCCGGCCATCAGCGCCCTCCAGCCGGCGGCGCCGCGACCACAGCGCAGCCCTGATCCCGCCGTCCAGCCGTACGGTCCGCGCCGCCAAGCGTTCGCGGTGGATCGGCAGCGCGCGCAGCGGCGAATGCAGCTCGAGGGTTCCCCGCGCACGCTCCAGGTCGCGCTGCCGCCTGCTGACGCCGGCGATCAGCGCACCGCGAAGGCGGACGTCACGGGCGCGCAGGTCTTGGCGCATTCGGGCCGCCCGGACTCCCGGCGAGAGCCGATCGAGACTGCTGAACCGCCTCTGCGCGCGTTCGCGTTTGTGGGTGACCTCACGGCGCAGGGCGGTGCGCAGGCGGTGTTCGCGGGCGCCGAGTTCTCCGCGAAGCTGGCCACAGCTCGGGGCCACGGTCTCGGCCGCCGCCGACGGGGTCGCCGCCCTGCGGTCGGCGGCGAGGTCGGCGATAGTCACGTCGGTCTCGTGGCCCACGCCGGAGACGACCGGCACCGGACAAGCACGGATGGCGCGCGCCACGGCCTCATCGTTGAAGGCCATCAGGTCCTCGAGCGAACCGCCCCCGCGCACCAGCAGCACCACCTCGACACCGCGCGCTCTTCCTGCACGGCGCAGCGCTGACACGATCGTCTCCGCAGCGCCGTCACCCTGCACGGTTGCGGACGAGAACACCACGTCGACGCACGGCGCGCGCCTGCCGAGGACGGTGATCACGTCGTGGAGCGCCGCCCCCGTTCGCGATGTCACCACCGCCACGCGAGCGGGCAGCAGGGGAAGTGATCGCTTGAGCCTCTGGTCGAACAGGCCCTCGGCCGCCAGCGCGCGCTTGCGCTGCTCGACCGCCAGGGCCAGCGCGCCGATCCCGCTCGGCTCGAGGCGATCGACGACCAGCTGGTACCTGCCCTGTTGCGGGTAGACGCTCACCTGTCCATGCGCCATCACGGTCATGCCGTTCTCGGGCGCGAACGGGAGGCGCAGCGCGTTTGTCCGGAAACACACGCATCCCAGCGCTGAGGAACGGTCCTTGAGCGTCAAGTAGATGTGCCCCGACGACGGCCGCGTGAGGTTGCTGATCTCGCCCTCGACGAGCACGTCCTCGAGCTCCGGCCGCGCCGCCAGCGCGTTGCCCACCAGAGTGGTCACCTCCGTGACGGTGAGGGCGGCGCTCACACCCGCTCTCGCGCGATCTGTCCGAGCACGCCATTGACGTACTGCACGGCGTCGTCCCCGGCGTAGGCGCGGGTCAGCTCCAGGGATTCGTCGACGACGACGGCCACCGGGGTACCGTCGCTGTCGAGCAGCTCGTATGTCCCCAGCCGCAGCACCGCCCTCTCCACCTTGCCGACGTCACCCAGCGACCACCGGCTGGCCGCGCTGAGCGCCACGTCGATGCGCTCGCGATTCTCCAGGCAGCCCATGACCAGCCGCTGTGCGAAGGCGCGGACGTCGGCGGTGGCACCCACCTCCTCAGCCTGGTACGCGAGCGCCGCGCCGGCGTCCTTGTCGGTGCCCTCGAGCTCGAACAACACCCGGAGCGCCAGTTCGCGCCCACGCCGGCGGCGTCCACCGCCGGCGGGCGTGGTCACGTGAAGACCACCTCGCTGACGAAGACGTTGACCGCCTCGAGCGGCAACCCGAGCATGCGCCGGATCGCGTCGCCCACGGCCCCTTGCACCTCGGCTCCGACCGCGGCCACGTTGGCGCCCGCCTCCATCACGATCCAGAGATCGATGCGCAGGCCGTCGCCACGCAGCTCGACGCGCGCCCCGCGATGGGCGACGCGGCGGCGCAGGATGCGATCGATCGATTGGCCGCCGGGACGGTACATGGCGTGGACGCCGTCGACCTGTAGCGCGGTGAGCGCGCCGATCCACGCCACCACGTCGTTGGCGACCCTGGTGACGCCGAGCGACTCGCGGCCACCGTCGCCGATCTCCATGGCCTGGGCCATCTCGCTCATCACACCCTCTCCACGTACTTGCCGGTGCGCGTATCGACGCGGATGCGGTCGCCCTCGTTGACGAACAGGGGCACGTCCACTGCCAGGCCGGTCTCCACCGTCGCCGGCTTGAAGGCCGCGTTGGCGGTGTCGCCCTTAAAGCCGGGATCTGTCTGAGTAACTTCCAACTCGACGGACGTGGGAAGGTCGATGCCGAGAACCGCTCCGTCGTAGGTGAGCAGGAAGAGGTTGTCGTTCTCCTTGAGGAAGCGGCGCGCGTCGCCGAGCTGGGCGGGCGTGAGCGGGAACTGGTCGTAGGTGGTGGTGTCCATCACCACGTAGTCGTCGCCGTCCTGGTAGAGGTACTGCGCCTCGCTGCGCTCGATGCGCGCGCGACCGAACTTCTCCTCAGGCCGGAACGTCTCCTCGGTGACCGCGCCGGTCTGGAGGTTCTTGAACTTGGCGCGCACGATCGCGGTGCCACGCCCCTGTTTGTTGTGGGCGAACTCGAGAACCTGGAGGAGCTCACCCTGGCGCTCCACCGTGTTCCCCGGTCGCAGCTCCCCGGCGCTGATCATCGTCCTCTCTCCGTGGTCGTCTCTGCGGCGAGGCGCACAGCCGCCTGCAACGCCATCACGTAGCCGTCGGCGCCCGCGCCGGTGATGACCGCGGTCGCAGCGGCGGCGACGTGTGAGGTACGACGGTACTCCTCGCGACTCAGGATGTTGCTGAGATGCACCTCCACCACCGGTCCGTCGAATCCGCGCAGGCCGTCGGCGAGGACCACGCTCGTGTGCGCCAGCCCGCCGGGGTTGATGACGATGGCGTCGGCCCGCCCGTCCTCCTCCTCGATCAGGTCGATGAGCGCCCCCTCGTGGTTGCTCAGCTCCCAACGCATCTCCACGCCGAGCGCCTCGGCTTCGCGGCGCAGGCGGTCGTGGATCTCGGCAAGGGTGACGTGTCCGTAGATCTCGGGCTGACGACGGCCGATGGTGCCGAGATTCGGTCCGTTGAGCACCAGGATCCTCATGCCGTCAGCGCCTCGGTGAGGGCGGCGCGCACGGCGTCCGGCTCGACCACGATGCCGGTCACCGGCTCGCCACGGCCGCGCAAGAGCACCCAGCGTGCCACCCCGCCGCGCGCCTTCTTGTCGACACCGAGCTGGTCGGCGATGTCGGCGGCCGCGAGCCGGGGTCGCCGGGACAGCCCGCAGGCGTCGAGGAGCTCATCCTGGTGACGAACGTCGGCGGCGGGACACGCCGCCTCGACCACGCTGAGCGCCCCGGCGACACGCATGCCGAAGGCCACCGCCTCGCCGTGGTCGAGGCCGGTGCCGAGTCCCGTCATAGCCTCCACCGCATGTCCCACCGTGTGTCCGTAGTTGAGGATCGCACGCCTGCCCGACTCGCGCTCATCACCGGCCACGACGTCGGCCTTGAGAGCGCAGCAGGCGTGGATCAACTCGGTCAGCGCGTCGCGGTCACGCCCCAGTGCGGCGGGGAGCCGCTGATCGACGACCTCGGCGAGGTGACCGCCGCCGACCATAGAGGATTTCACGATCTCGGCGAATGCTGAACGGAAGCTGCGATCGCTGAGGCCGGCGAGCACGTCGGGGTCGCACAGCACGGCGCGTGGCTGCCAGAACACGCCGGCGAGGTTCTTGCCGCGACGCAGGTTCACCGCGGTCTTCCCGCCCACGGCGCTGTCGACCATGGCCAGCAGCGTGGTCGGCACCACCACCCAGGCGATGCCACGCAGGTAGGTGCCGGCGACCAGGCCGGCGACGTCGCCGACGCTGCCGCCACCCACTGCGATGATGCAGTCTTCGCGGTCCAGCGCGGCGTCGCTGCACTGCTCGAGCAGACCGCCCGCCGTGCTCCACTGTTTGGCGTGCTCGCCGCCCCGCACCGCCAAGACGGTGGCCGACAACGCCCGGTGACGCAGCTGCACCGCCATCGTCTCGGCCACGGCTGCGACTGCTTCATCAGCAATCAGAGCCACCCGGCGCGTCCCCAGAGGAACATGAGCGGCGACGCCGTCGAGGATGCCGGCGCCGACGCGCACCAGGTAGGGGTCGGCGGTGCCCACGCGCACCGCACCGGCGAGCGCGACCGCGATCGCGTCGGCGACCTGGTCGGGAGTGCGGCCGTCGGTGGGGACGTGGAACTGCGCATGGGCGTGGGCGGCGGTGCGCACGCTGCGGAGATGGCGCAGCGCGGTGCCCGGGGCGGCGCCGAGGAGCGGACGTCCGCCACCCTGGGAACCGACCCGTGCGGCCAGCTCGGCATCGGCGGCGTCGAGGCAGACCACGGTGGCGCGGCGGGCCAGCACGTCGATGGCTCCGTGCTGCGCGATCAGGCCGCCACCGGCGGCGATCACCAGCGGCTCCGCCCGCCCCAGCGCCCCATCTGCCGACCTGCGTTCCTCCGCGCGGAAGCGTGACTCGCCGAGGTCGGCGAATACGCGCGCGCAGCTCATCCCGAGGCGCGCCTCGACGTCGGCGTCGGTGTCGAAGACGGGGCGGTCCAGGCGCTGTGCCAGCAGGGGAGCGACCGTGCTCTTGCCGCACCCCGGGAGGCCGACCAGCACGACGTGGCCGAGGCCGCTCATCGCAGCCGTCCCAGGGTGGCGCGATAGCCGTCGAGGTTGCGCAGAAGCTCATCCACGGAGTCGCCGCCGAACTTCTCGAGCATCGCCTCAGCCAGGACCAGCGCGAGCATCGCCTCGGCGACGACAGCGCCCGCCGGCACCACGCAGATGTCACTGCGTTCGTAGTGGGCGTTCACCTCCTCGCCGGTGCGCACGTCGACGCTGCGCAGCGGTGTCAGAAGCGTCGAGATCGGCTTGAAGTGCACGCGTGCCCACACGTCCTCACCATTGCTGATGCCGCCGGCGAGGCCGCCCTGGCGGTTGCTGAGGTGGTGAAAGCCGCGCCCGCTCGACCACGCCGGCCGGTCGTGAACCGCCGATCCCATGCTCGAGGCCGCCTGCAGCGCAGCACCGAGCTCGACACCCTTGACCGATGGGATGCTGCACATGGCCTGGGCGATGCGGCCGTCCAGCCGCCGATCCCACTGCGCGTAACTGCCGAGCCCGGCCACAACGTGGTGAGCTGTGACCACGGCCGTGCCACCGAGCGTGTCGCCGGCCGCGCGCGCAGCGTCGATGGCCACGACCATGCGCGCGCTCGCCCCAGGGTCCGCGCAGCGCACCGGCGAGGACTCGACGGCGGCGACGTCGCCACCGAGATGTTCCGCGGCCATCACCTCGCCGATGCGCACCACCTGCGAGCTGACCGTCGTGCCGGCGACGCGCAGCAGCGCCTTGGCCACCGCGCCCGCGGCGACGCGGGCCGCGGTCTCGCGGGCCGACGCTCGTTCGAGAACGTCGCGCGCGTCCTCGAGATCGTACTTGAGCAAGCCGGCGAGATCCGCATGGCCGGGCCGGACTCGTGTGACGGGCTTTTTGGTGAATCCCTCGGCCTCCACCTGCATGGGACCGCTCCAGTTGTCCCAGTCGCGGTTGCGGATGGTCAGAGAGATCGGCGACCCCAGCGTCAGCCCGCCGCGCACCCCGGCGCTGATCTCGGCCACGTCATTCTCGATGTGCTGGCGCCTGCCGCGGCCGTGGCCACCCTGCCGGCGGCGCAGGTCAGGTTCGAGGTCACGGGCGGCGTCGAGCTCGAGTCCCGCAGGCACACCGTCGAGGATCACAGTGAGCCGCGGGCCGTGCGACTCGCCGGCGGTGAGAAACCTCAACATCCGGCGATTCTAGGTTCGGGCGACGTGTTCGCCCATCGGCAGAGCGCTCAGGGTCCCCAGAAGAGGATGAAGCTTCCTCCGATGCACAGGAAAGGCCCGTACGGGATGGGGTCCTTGAGGCTGCGGATGCGCAGTAGCAGCAGGAGCAGCGCCACTGCGCCGCCGAGGAAGATCGCGTAGATCACGGCATAGGCCGCCCCGATGTGGTGGAGGTCGAGACCGAGGCCGCAGATCGCTCCGACGAGCGCGCCCAGCTTGGCGTCGCCGAGCCCGATGCCGCCGCGCGACACCACGTTCTGGACGAGGAAGAACAACCCGATGGCGACGGCCCCGCCGAGCGACCGCCAGAGATCGAGTCCGGGCGAGATCGGTGACAGGGCGACCGCAAGCACGATGGCCGGGTAGGTGACCCGGTTGAGGATCAGGCGATGCTTGAGGTCGAACCCAACGATCTGCACGAAGACGGCGACCCAGAGAAGGTGGATGACCAGGTCCTTGCCGGCGGGCTCATGGGCGGCGAAGGCGGCGAACCCGACAGCGCCGGCGATGGGACAGAGGACCCGCTCCAGCCACGTCCAGCCGTAGCGCTCCTCGGGCCACGGCTCGGCGCGCGGCGGCGCCTCCCCTGCCTGCGCGGCGGCGAGTGTCGCGGCGGCCACGTCACGCTCGTAGGCGTCCCGGTCCTCCCGATCCTCGGCCTGGAGCCGCTCGACCTTCTCGAGGGTCACCGAAAGCCAACCGGCGCCAAGCCCCACCACCGCACCCACGGGAGCGGCGACCGCTGCCGCGGTGGCACTCACGGGCCCAACTCCTCGTCGAGCGCGCGCCGCGCGGCGTCGTATGGGACGTCTTCGTCACCGGTCCAGCGCCGGAAGCTCAACATGCCCTGGTGGAACAGCATGTCGACGCCGTCGCAACTGCGCAGCCCCACCTCCGCGGCCGCCGCCACGACGTCGACGGGACGCGGGCGATAGCGCACGTCGGCGACCGTACACGACGCTTGCAGGCGCGCGGGAGTGAACGGCATGTCGGACAGGCCCGCTGAGGTGGCGTTGACGACGATGTCGGCCGTTGTGATCAGGCGCTCGAGGTAGTCCTCATCCCACAGCCCGACAGCGATGTCACCGCTGACGCCCCCGCCTGTAAGCGTGTCGATGAGCGTGCGTGCCGCGTTGATGCGCCGGGCCACCACGGTGGTGCGCTCCACGGGCACGCGGGTCAGCGCCAGCACGATCGCAGCGGCTGCGCCGCCGGCGCCGACGACCAAGGCCCGGCTGCCGGCCACCGGCCACAACCCGCGCGCGCTCAACGCCAGCTCGAACCCGGCGGCGTCCGTGTTGACGCCGAGCAGGCGGCCGTCGGACGTCACCGTCAGTGTGTTGACGGCGCCGGTGAGCTGGGCGTCACCCTCTAGGTCGTCGCAGGCCGCCGCCAGCGCCAGCTTGTACGGAGCGGTGACGTTGGCTCCGCGCCACCGTCCGGAGCGCAGGTCGTGCAAGACGCCGGGAAGCTGCGGCGGGGCGACGCTGACAAGCTCGTACGTGCCGGTGCGGCCGCTGGCGCGCAGCGCGGCCTCCTGCATGGCGCGGCTCGGCGATGAGGCGATGCTCTCGCCGATGAGGCAGAGGGGAAAGTCGGCTTCGCTCAGCACGGCTTGCTGAGGTACTGCTGGATCTGCTGCTCGTGCTGCAGTTCGGTGACGCTGTAGTGGTTGTGACCGCTGCAGTCGGAGATGAAGAAGAGATACGGCGTGGTCGCAGGGTGGGCGGCGGCGGTGATGCTGCTCACTCCCGGATTGCTGATCGGCGTCGGCGGCAGCCCGGCGTGGATATACGTGTTGTACGGCGTGTCCGTGGCCAGCTGCTGGGCCGTGAGCGCGCCACCGCTCAGCCCGAGCCCGTACATCACAGTGGAATCCACCTGGAGAAGCTGGCCGTTGGCGAGGCGGTTGTCGACCACCCCCGCGACGAGGGGTCGGTCGGCGTCGAACTTGGCCTCGCGCTCAGCGATCGATCCCACCGTCAGGGTCGAGTAGAGCAGCTGCGGCGAGAGCCCTTGCAGCAGAGGCATCGCCTTGTTGGCGAAGTCGGCGAGCTGCATCTGCACGATGTCGTGGGCGGTGGCGTTGTCGGGGATCGCATACGTGTCGGGAAACAGGAACCCCTCGAGCGAGGCTCCGGCCGGGCGCCCGGCGAGGAACGGCTCGCTGAACGTCCCTGTGCGCACCTCGGCGAGGTACTGGTCGGCGCTGATACCGATGCCGGCAGCTCCGACTCGATTGGCCATCTGTCCCGCGGTCAACCCCTCGGTGAGCAGCAGATGGTGCGTGCCGCCCTGGGGCGCACCCTCGAGACGCTGCACGATGTAGCTGGCGCTCATGGCGGCGTCGAGGACGAAGTCGCCCGCCACCAGGCGCGGCTCCAGTCCCTGCAGGCGCGCGAACCATCCGAACCAGAAGGTGCTGCGGATCAGGCCGTGGGCCGCGAGGTCGGCGACCAGCGGATCGAGCTTCTCGCCACTGTGCACGGTGATGGTCACCGGGGCACCGGCCGTCGCCGCGGGCGGGTCGAGCTGGCTGCGTCCGTACAGGAGCGTGCCGCCCACGATGACCACGAGGAGGATGAGGACGGCGACGATCGCGAAGATGCGGCCGCTGCGCCCGTGCTGGTCGCGTCTCACCGCCGCAGGAGTGCGTTGGCGCGAGAGTCCAGCCAGCTCTGCAGCAGCAGCGTCGCGGCCACCGCGTCGATCGCGCGGCGCCGCTGGGCGCGACGCTGCCCCGCGGCGATGAGGCTGCGCTCGGCGGCCGCGGTGGTAAAGCGCTCGTCCCACATCTCCACCGGCAGCCCGGTTCGCTTGTGCAGCTGGTCGGCCACCGTACGAGCGTCGGCAGCCGACTCGCCCTCGCTGCCGTCGAGCCGGCGGGGCAGACCGACCACGATGCGCGCCGGCAGCCTCTCCTCGACCACCTCTCTCACCTCGCGCCATAACCGGGCGGCGGGTTGGCGCGGCACGGTGCGCAGCGGGGTGGCGATGACACCAGTCTCATCGCTGCCGGCCAGGCCGACACGCACCGTACCGACGTCGACCCCCAGCGCAGGCGTGGTCACGGACTGGTGGACTCGTCGATCTCGATCCGGCTCGCGAAGAACGGCAGCCAGAAGAAGGGGATCGGTGACTGGGACACGGTGACGTTGTTCACGTGGTTGAGACGGTGCTCGATGATGCTGCGTGCGTCACCCGGGCTGTGCCCAGTGAGCTGGCCCTTGAGCGCGGCAACGTCGATCGCCGGCCGCGAGAAGCTGGTGCACTGCAGGCTGAGAACCACGGTCCCATCGTCGGCGGCCTGGGTGATCGCGGGCTTGGTGCAGTTGATCGCATCGGTGGCGAGCGTGTCACCCTGGGCCACCTGCTGTTGCAGGTCTGCCTTGACGTCAGCGGTGACGTCTCCGGGGTTGTAGGCGGCGGCCTTGCCGTGGCACGCAACGGTGATCTGCGCGGTGGCGAACACGGCGTTGACAGCGGGCAGCGGCGGCGTCGCCGCGCAGGTCACAGTCACCCCATTGCCGCCCGGGTCCTTGGCGAGCGACTTGCCACCGGCCTTGTTCTGCATGTCCTGGTTGACCTGGCCGGTCAGGGTCTGTTGCGCCGCCGCCGACTGCTGCGTCCAGCCGCTCACGTCACTCTGGCTGGCCACCGTGTTGGTCTTGGCGTCGGCGCCTCCGGTGGCGGCGTTGGGATTGGTCTCGCTGAGGTCGGCGGCCGTGCAGCCCGGGAAGAACGGCGGCCGCGGCGCGGCAGGGCACGGGTTCTGTGGCCACTTGGTGATGGTGTTGGCCCCAACGTTGCCCTTGGCTTCCGGGGTGCCGTCCTGGACGGGCACGGAGTTGTTCGGGGTCACCCCCGATGGGCAGTTCGCCGGGGTCGTGCCCTTCGGGCCGATGCACACCTGCGTGTCCTGGGTGGCGTAGAAGCGGATCGGCGAAGTGTCCTGGGTGTCGAACTCAGTGCCCTTGGGCACGTCGAACTGGGCCCCCTGGGGCAGGGTGGTGGAGAACACGAGGACGGCGTTGGCCGCGGCCGCCGGCACCTGCTGCTTGCCGCTGGGCGTGGCGGCGAACTGCGACGATTGGTCGCTGGTCACCACTGTGGTGACGATGTGGTCGGGCTGGCTGCCGTTGGTGGGGTCGGGGCTGCCCTGGATGGTGGGGTTCGCGGTCAACGGCGTTCCGGTCAGCGTGATAGTGATCTTCGCGGTGGGGGCCACGACGAGGAGCAGGATGAGGCCGAGGATCACCAGGCCGGCCGCCACGAAGTACACCGGCCGGCGCCGCCCCGCCAGGCGACCTCGTGCGGCCGCCGCCGCGGCTCCCATCCCCGCTGCGGTCCGCGTCTGTGGTGGTGGCGGTTCGGGCGGCGCCGCCGGCGGGAACAGCAGGCCGGCTCCGGCGCCCGTCGCGGCGGCGTCGGTGGGACCGTCGGCCCTATGCGGGCGGATGGTCTGGATGCCGCGCTCGAAGGCGGGGACGGACGCGTACGTCGGCAGGCCGCCGACCCGGGACAGCTCCTGGATGTACGGATCGCCGCTGATCACCGACACGTTCTTGCCGGCGCGGGTTCCCAGCTGACGGAGCAGGCGCACGTTGAGCGGTGTCTGAAGGCCGGTGGTCCCCGGGTTGAGCACCAGGGCGACGTCGGCGTCCGGTGCGGTGCGCACGCGGTCGACGAGGTCGACGATCTCGTCGCTCGCCTCGGTGTAGATGACCTGGGGCACCGCTACACCTTCATGGTCTTGAGGACGCGTCGCATCAAGCCGCCGAGCGGCTGGTCAGCCTCATCCTCCATGGAGATGGCGTGGTGCGCGAGCCCCATGGGAGTGACGTCCTGACTTCCCACCAGCAGACCCGTGCTGTCGAACACGCGCAGGACGTCCTCAGGGCCGAGCACCCGGACGGACGGCGCGTGCGCCATCGGCAGGCTTTCCGCCCAGTCCATCTGGCTGAGCTGCTCGGCCACCTCGGGCAGCGTTGCACCGCCGCCTGCCAGGCAGATCGTCGTCGGCAGCGATTCACCGCCGGCGAGCTCCTCGAGCGTCAGCGCCACACCCTGGGCGAGCACCTCAGCGGTCGGAGTGAGCGCCTGGCGTGCCAGAGCGCGCTGCTCGGGGGCGAGCCGGCCCTCACCGTGCGAGAGCTTGTAACGCTCGGCCTCGCCCATGGAGATCTGCAGCTCGCCGGCCAGCCTCTTGGTGAACGAGCGACCGCCGAGCGCGAACATGCGCGTTGCCTCGATGCCGCCGTTGCGCACCAGCGCCACGTCGGTGGTGCCACCGCCGACGTCGATGAAGATCGCGCCGCGCGCCTCGATGTCCTCTGTGTTGCAGCCGCGCGCCAGCGCGTACGGCTCGGCGACCGTGGCCACCACCTCGAGGTCGAGCTCCTGGGCGATGGTCTGCAGCGCGCCAATGTGGTGCAGTGGCGCGAAGGTGTTGAAGACGGTGATGTCGACGACGTTGCCCTGGAAGTCGACGGGGTTGTTCACCGCGTAGCCGTCGATGCGCACCGACGTGATGGTGCTGTGCACCAGCTTGACGTTGACCTCCGCCACCCCGAGCTCGTGCGACATCTGCCGCACCGCCTCCTTCAGCGCGCGCCGCTGGACCGCCTGCAGGGCTGCGGCGAGGTCGGCCTGGGTGATCCGTGCCTGTGGCTGCGGCCGTGGCATGGTCATGGTGGTGCTGAAGCCGCGCACCTGTTCGCCGGCGATGCCCATGACCGATTGCCCGGGCACCACCTCGCACATGTCCTCTGCTTCGGTGAGGGCGCGGTCACAGTTGTCAATCACCGACTGGATGTCGGCCACCGCGCCGCCCTGCATGTCGGTGAGCTGCTGGCGGATCCGTGAGGCGCCGATGACGATCCCTTTGTCATCCTCGCGCTTGATCACCAGCGCCTTGACGAACTCGGTGCCGATGTCGAGCACGGTGTAGTGCGTGTTGAACTCGGCGCGGCGGCGCAGCAGCGAGAACTTGCGCTTGCTCATCAGCTCATGCCGCCTGCTTCGCGAACCGTGTTCCTGATCAGGGTGAGCGCCTCGTCGCGCTTGGCCGCGTCCTTGACTGCGCCCTGCGCAAAGTCGGGTCGACCACCCCCGCGGCCGCCCATCACCTCGGCAGCGCTGCGCACCAGGTCACCTGCCTTCACGCCGGCTTGCTGCGCTGTCCGCCCGACCTTCACTGCGAACATCGTGAGGCCGAGGACGGCGGCTACGCCGTCGGCGTCGAGCTGCTCGGCGAAGAGCCTGTCGGTGACGTCGACGATGGTGGTCGCGTCCGCGTCAGTGTCGACGAGCCAGTCCGCGTAGCGCAGGTCACCGAACGTGTGGAGGGTGGGTTTTGTCGACGCGCCGTCGCCGCGGTGCCCGAAGAACGACACCGTTTGGCGCTTGGCCTGCTCGAGCTCCTTGCGCGTGGTCTTGAGCTGTTCCTGCAGGTTCGCGACTCGCCGGGGCACCTCGCTGGGGCGCGCGCGTAGCTCGCGCGCCGTCGCCAGCAGGGAGTCCGAGGTTTCACGCCAGTGGCGTTCGGCAGCCTCGCCGACGACCATCTCGATGCGGCGCACCCCCTGGCCGATGCTGCTCTCCGCGACGAGGATGGCCGCGCCGACCTCGCCGGTGTGATTCACGTGGGTGCCGCCGCAGAGCTCGCGCGACCAGCCCCCGAAGTCGACGACGCGCACCTTCTCGGTGTACTTCTCGTCGAGGAGCGCGATCGCCCCGCTGGCCCGTGCCTCGGGCAGAGACATCACGTCCACCCTGCGCTGCAGGTCGGCGCGGATGTGGTGGTTGAGTCGCGCCTCGATGTCGTGCAGCTCGTCGCGGGTGAGGGCGCGGCTGAAGGAGAAATCGAAAGTGGTGTGGTCAGGACCGACGAAGGAACCGCGCTGCACCGCGCCGCTGCCGAGCACCTCGCGCAGAGCCTGGTTGAGGAAGTGCGTCGCGCTGTGGTGGCGGGCGACCTGGGCGCGGCGCTCGGCGTCGACGACGGCGCGGACCGCGACGCCGGTGGCTAGCGTCCCCTCCTCCACCCGGACGGTGTGGACGCGGGCCGTGCCGGCGTACGTCGTGTCGAGAACGCGGGCGCGGCCGCCGTCGAAGAGCAGCTCCCCGGTGTCGCCAACCTGGCCGCCGGCCTCCGCGTAGAACGGGCTGCGGTCGAGGATGACCCCGTCCTCGGCTCCCGCGGGCAGCAGCTCGTGCGCGTCCTCGCCGCCGATGCGAAGCACCGCGGCGGGTGTCTCGAGGACGTCGTAGCCGACGAACACGGTGTCGGGCAGCTGCGGGCCACCCGCGAAGCCGACATGAACCCGCGCCGCCTTGCTGCGCGCCCGCTGCTCCGCCATGGCGGCGTCGAACCCGGTCCGGTCGACGTCGACCCCACGCTCAGCGGCCATCTCCACGGTCAGCTCGATGGGAAACCCGAAGGTGTCATGGAGCCGGAACGCCTCCTCGCCGGGGATGGTTCCGGAACCGGAGTCGAGCAGCCCGGCGAGCCGGTCGGCACCGGCATCGAGGGTGCGAGCGAATGCCTCCTCCTCACTGCGCAGAGTGTTCTCCACCAGGGCGCGGTTCGCCACGATCTCCGGATAGGCGTCCCCCATGGCCTCGACGACGGCCGCGACGCTCGGGGCCAGACCTCCGCGCAATCCCACGCGCCGCGCGTGGACCGCCGCGCGCCGGATGACCCTGCGCAGGACGTAACCGCGGGCCTCGGTGGCGGGAAGGACGCCGTCGGCAATCAGGAAGGTGGCGGCGCGGACATGGTCGGCGAGCACGCGAAGGCTGGTAGTCCGCTCCGCTGGAGGCGCCCCGTCGGCGGCCCGCTCGGCGAATGAGGCCACGATGCCCGTGAAGATGTCGATCTCGTAGTCGCTCCGGACATCTTGCAGCACGGTCGCCATCCGTTCCAGGCCCATGCCCGTGTCGACCGTCTTCTTGGGCAGCGGGGTCCGCCGGCCGGTCTTGTCCTGGTTGAACTCCATGAGCACCAGGTTCCAGATCTCCACCCAGCGGTCACCGCCGCACTCATCGTCGGGACGGCAGTCGGCACGCCCGCACGAACAGGGGGCGCCCCAGTCCCAGTAGATCTCGCTGTCGTACCCGCACGGTCCGGTGGGACCGGCCTGCCACCAGTTGTCGGTGAAGCGCGCGATCCGGTCCGCAGGCACGCCGACCTGGTGCCAGAGCCGTTCGGACTCGGCGTCCTCCGGGTAGATGCTCGGCCACAGCCGATCGCCGTCGAGCGCGAAGTCGACGGTGAGCAGCTCCCAGGCGAGGCTGATCGCCCCCTCCTTGAAGTACCCCCCGATGGACCAGTTGCCGAGCATCTCGAAGAAGGTGTGGTGGCTCGAATCGCCGACCGCGGCGATGTCGTCGGTGCTCAGGCCCTGGCCGCGAAAACACTTCTGGCACGACACCAGGAGCGGGTTTGGCGGGGTCACCTCACCCGTGATGTACGGCTTGAGCGGCACCATCCCGGCCACGGTGAACAGCAGGGACGGATCGTCGTGGGTGATCAGCGAGGCGCTCGCCAGACGATGGTGTCCGTGGTGTTCGAAGTAGCTGAGAAAGCGTTCTCGGATCTCGTTGGTGCGCAAACGCCCGTCCAATGTGGGGCCCGCGGGCGCGAGCCGATGACTGCGCTGAATCGCCGCAATTGTAGCCGCTCACCGCGGCAGCGCCCGTTCAGGCGATCAGACCAGAGCCACGTCGCCCATCTCGCGACGGAGGTGCTCGACAGCCGCGCGCTGCAGCCTCGACACGTGCATCTGCGAGATGCCGAGGCGCTTGGCGACCTCGGTCTGGGGCAACTCCTCCACGAAACGCAGCGCCATGATCTCGCGCTCGCGCGGGTTGAGGTGGGCCATCGCCTGCTCGAGCAGGGAGCGCATCTCCACCCGGTCGAGGTTGCTGTCCTCTAGGCCCAGGCGATCCCCCAGCGTGACGGCCTCGTCGGTGCGTCCGGCCGGGGCAGCCTCCAACGAGACGGTGTGCTGCGCCGGCGAGACCTCGAGCGCGGCCAGCACGTCCTCCGGTTCGAGGCCGATGCGCTCGCCGATCTCGTTGATGCTCGGAGACCGTCCCAGCTCGCCGGTGAGTTGCTGGGCGGTGGCGTTGACGCGCAGCAGGTTTTCCTGGAGGCGGCGGGGCACGCGCACCGCCCAGGAGCGATCCCGGAAGTAGCGGCGGATCTCGCCCATGATTGTCGGGGTCGCGAACGTGCTGAACTCGTTGCCGAGCGAAGGGTCGAAGCGCTCGATGGCGTGGATGAGGCCAAGGAAGCCGACCTGCTCGATGTCCTCGAGTGGCTCGCCGCGGTTGGCGAAGCGGCGCGCGATGAAGTGGACGAGGTCCGAGTTCAGTTCGACCAGCTGGTCGCGGATGGCCACCCCGCGGGTGTCGCGGTACTCCTGGAGCAGCCGGCGGACCAGGTCGCGGCGCTCGCTCGGCGCGGGCTTGGGAATCGTGCGGGCCGGCTGTGCGCCCGTCGCCCCGTCATCGCGGGGCACCGAGCTCACGAAGCTTTGTATTTCGTCAGCCGGACCCGTAGACCACCGGTGCGCTCGTCGACCCGATAGCTGTGGTCATCGACGAACAGCCCCATGAGCCTCAGCGCCAGGTCGGTGGCTGCGGCCACCTCCTGCTGCTCCCGCTCGACCGCCTGGGCAACCCGCTGCTGCTGCGCGGCCGCCGCATCGGCGAGCGCCTGGCGAGTGCAGCTGCTCTGCACCTGGACCTCGAGGCGCGCGCCCTCGACGGCAAAGGTGAGGCGGATCTGGCCCACCCCCAGCCCAGCGGCGCGTTCGGCGCAGGAGATGGCGTTCTCGCAGGCCTGGGCGACGGCGATTGTTAGGTCGTGCACTGCCTCGACGTCGAACCCCGCCACCGCGGCGAAGGCCGAGGCAGCGCGCTTGGCGACGACGATGTACGCGGGATCGGCGGGGAGACGAAGCTCAGACGTGGTCCGTGTCATCCTGCTTGTGAAATACCCCTTGTCAGCATTGGTCAAACGGTTCGGCTGTCGTCGGCAGATTCATGCAGCAGCTCCCCCGCTGCCTGGCTTCCCTCGGCGATGCCCGCGTCGATGTCGTCGGCCAGCTTGCGCGAGCGCTGCCGATCATTGGCACGCCAGTAGACGATCGCACCGGCCAGGGCGGCGGCGGCGAGCAGCGAGGAAGCGCGAAGGGGCAGGCGCAGGACGGCGCTCCATGTGGTGGTTCTGGCGGGATTATCGGCGACCCAGACGGGGGGCGGCGAGCACGAGGCCGCCCGCCTCGGCGATGGCGATGCCGACCACGTCCGCGACCGGGTGAACGCTTCCCAGCGAAGGGCCCCCGTGACCGCCCAGGGCGACCAGCTCGGCGCCGAGAAGGCCCACCCCGGCGCAGACCAGGGCGACCACGTAATTGCCGCGACCGGGGAAGACCAGCCTGGTCAGCTGAGCTCCGATGGCGGCGATCAGCACGGCGAGGACGATGCCCGGGCTCACGGGGCAGCAGACTAAAGATCAGCACCCGCCGGCCGCGCCCTCCCGGGACTGAGCCCGAGTAACCAGGTGGGATCCCGCACGTCGCCTTCCCCCCTCCCCTCGCGCGATGCGGAGGCCCGGGGTCCGGCGAGCGATATGAGGTTCCCGATGCGTTTGATGTTGGTCCAGCCGCATGTGGATGGCTGCGACCAGCCGGGTGCCGTGGACGATCCTACCGCAGGGTCCCGCAGCTCAACCCTCACCACCATGCGACGGTTCGATTCGCAGCGTGGGAGCCGCGGGGCGCAGCTGTAGCCCGAGCTCGCTGAGCTGCGCCTCCTCGACCGGGGACGGCGCCCGGGTCATCGGCTCCTGCGCCTGCTGGTTCTTGGGGAAGGCGACCACGTCGCGGATGTTCTCCTCGCCCAGCCCTTCCATGAGCAGCCGCTCGATCCCGGCGGCGAAGCCCCCGTGCGGCGGGACCCCGTACCGGAACGCCTCGAGGAGGAACCCGAACTTGCGCTCCGCCTCCTCCGCGTCGATCCCCATCGCGGCGAAGACGTGCTCCTGGATGGCGGGGTCGGTGATGCGGATGCTCCCGCTGCCGATCTCCCGGCCGTTGAGCACGATGTCGTAGGCGCGCGAGCGGATCCGCAGCGGGTCGCTCTCGAGCAGGCCAAGGTCCTCGCGGTGCAGCATTGTGAATGGGTGGTGCAGCGGGGTGACCTGGCCCGTGTCCTGGTCGCGCTCGAACATCGGGAACTCGGTGACCCAGATCATCGCCAGCGCGTCGGGGTCGGCCAGCGAGCGCTCGCGCGCGAGGTGGTTGCGCAGCGCGCCCAGCGCCGCGGCCACCACGGCGGGCTGGTCGGCGACCATCAGCACCGCGTCATCGATCTCGGCTCCTGTCGCCGCGCCGATGGCCTCCAGCTCCTCGGAGCTGAAGAACTTGACGATGCCACCCTGCCAGCCATCGTCGCGACGCCACAGGTAGGCGAGCCCGCGCGCCTTGAAGGTCTTGGCGACGTCGAGGAGGCGACCTTCGATGTCGCCCCGGGTGAGGTCGCCTCCGCGCGGCACGGCGATGCCCTTGACGACGCCGCCCCCAGCCAGGGCATCGGCGAACACGCGGAAGCCGGTGCCGCGCAGCGCCTCGGAGAGGTCGTGCAGCTCCATGCCGAAACGCATGTCCGGCTTGTCGACGCCGAAGCGCTCCATCGCGTCGTGCCAGGTGATGCGTGGGAACGGCGTGGCGATGCTCCCCCGGAAGCCAGCCGACGCCCATGCCGTGGAGATCGCCCGCTCCAGCACGGTGAACACGTCCTCCTCGTCGATGAAGGACATCTCCACGTCCAGCTGGGTGAACTCCGGCTGGCGGTCGGCACGGAGGTCCTCATCGCGCATGCAGCGGGCGATCTGGAAGTAGCGGTCGAGCCCGGCCACCATGCAGAGCTGCTTGTACAGCTGCGGCGACTGCGGCAGCGCGTAGAAGCTGCCGTGCTGGAGGCGGCTCGGCACCAGGTAGTCACGCGCACCCTCGGGGGTGGCCCGAATCATCATCGGCGTCTCGATCTCGGTGAACCCCATGTCGCCCATCACCGCGCGCAGCGCCGCGATGAAGCGGGCCCGGCTGCGCAGGTTGCGCTGCAGGCGCGAACGGCGCAGGTCGAGGTAGCGGTGACGAAGGCGCAGTGACTCCTCGACCTCGGTCTCCTCGTTGACCGGGAACGGCGGCGTGCTGGCCACCGACAGCACCTCGCAGTCGTCGGCGTACAGCTCCACCTCGCCCGTGTCGCGACGCGGGTTGACGTTCTGCTGCTCGCGTGCCCGCAGCACTCCGTGCACGCGCATCACGTACTCGAGGCGGACGCCGTGTGCGCTGCGATGTGCGTCCGGCGCGGTCTCAGGGTTGATGACCACCTGAAGGATGCCGCTGTGGTCGCGGAGGTCGAGGAAGATCAGCCCACCGTGGTCCCGGCGCCGGTCGACCCAGCCGTACACCGTCATGTCTGTGCCGGCGTCGCCGGCGCGAGGGATGCCGCAGCCGGTGCGTTCGATGCTCATGCGGTCGGTTCCTGGGCGGCCTGGAGGAGCTCCGCCGACACCGCGTCGAGCACGGTGTCGGCGCTGACCACCTGCTGCGCACGGGTGCGCAGATTGCGCAGCACCAGCCCCTCATCGAGACCCACAAGCAGCGCCAGCAGCGCGCCCAGGCGGTCCGCATCGCGCAGCTTCTTCTCGAGGCGGCGGTCGGTGAGGTCCGTGACGACGGAGGTCCGGTTGCGCAGGTCCCGCGCCAGGCGGCGTCCGTCCGTGGCCGAGGCACCTGCCGTGGTGCAGATCACCAGCTGCGCGGGCGGCTGCACCGCGGGGGCGACACCCTGGTCGGCAGCGATGTTGAGCAGGCGCTCGATGCCCAGCGCGTAGCCGACACCGGGCGTCGCCGCGAATCCGAGCTCCTCGGCGAGCCCGTCGTAGCGGCCGCCTCCGCCCAGGGCGTTCTGCGCGCCCTGCAGCGAGCGGTGCCAGAACTCGAAGGCTGTATGTGCGTAGTAGTCGAGGCCACGCACCAGCCGCTGATTGCGCGTGTAGAGGATGCCGGCATCGTCAAGATGGCGTGTGACCGAGTCGAAGTACTCGCGACTTGCCTCGTCGAGATGGTCGCCGAGAAGCGGCGCGCTCTCCACGAATCTGGCGTCCTTCTTGCAATCGAGCAGGCGCAGTGGGTTGACGTCGAGACGGCGTTGGCAGTCCTCGCAGAGCGACTCACGCAGCGGTGTGTAGTACGCCACCAGCGCCGCGCGGTACCGGAGCCGGTCGTCAGTGTCCCCGAGCGTGTTCAGCTGCAGCTCGACGCCCTCGATGCGGAGCTCGGCGATGAAGCGCCATGCCACCTCGATCACCTCGGCGTCGTAGCAGGGATCGCGCTCGCCGATGACCTCGACACCGACTTGGTGAAACTCGCGCTGGCGGCCCGCCTGGGGACGGTCGTAGCGGAACATCGCCATGGCGTAGTGCACGCGCACGGGGCGGCGCTGCTGTTGGAGGTGTGCTCCGACCACGGCACGCAAAACCGGTGCCGTTCCCTCGGGTCGCAGCGTCATCGACCGGCCGCCGCGGTCGACGAACGTGTACATCTCTTTGTCCACGATGTCGGTGCCGGAGCCCACACCGCGGGCGAACAGCTCGGTGGCCTCGAACACCGGAGTGTCGATCAGCTGGTACCCATGGCGCCCCGCCACCGCGGCGTGCGTCTCGAGGAACCACCGCCAGGCAGGCGCCTCGTCAGGCAACAGGTCCCGGGTTCCACGGGGCGGCGCAATCGGGCTCATGGCCGCCCGAGTGTACCGGCGGACCCACGCCTGCGACCCCGCTCCCGACTCAGACCGATTCGCGCGCCACCGTGTGAACGTCGCGCACCCCCTCGAGACGCTCGAGCAGGCGGCTGAGCTGGGTGAGATTGGCGATCTCCACGATCGTCGAGATCACCGCGGTGCGGTCGTCGTAGACCTGCACGTCGGCGCCGGAGAGGTTGACCTTCGACTCGGCGATGACCGCGGCGACGTCGCGCAGCAGGCCCGTCCGGTCCCAGGCCTCTATCTTGATGTTCACCGGGTACACCTGGTTGTTGCCGCGCTCCCACTCCACCTCCACGATGCGGTCGGGATCGGCGGCGTTGCGGACGTTGACGCAGTCGAAGCGGTGCACAGTCACGCCCTTGCCGCGCGTGATGTAGCCACGGACGGTGTCGCCGGCCAGAGGCTTGCAGCACTGCGCCAGGGTCGTGAGCATGTCGCCCATTCCGTGGACGCGCACGTGCCCGTTGGTGCTCGGGCCCGTGCTGGTCAGGGGGATACCCAGGACGGTGGTCTCGCTGGCCTGGTCGGGGGACTCGCGGTCGCTGTAGCGCAGCACCACCCCACGCGCGCTGACGTCGCCGTAGCCGACCGCCGCCAGGAAGTCTTCGATGGTGGTGAACTTGAAGTCCTCGGCGAGCTCGAGGAGCCGATCCTCCTTGAGCGATGTCAGCGACTGCTGGCGCAGCCGGCGGAACTCCTTGTCGAGCTGCTCGCGGCCCTTCTGAACGTTCTCCTCGCGGCGCTCCTTCTTGAACCAGCTGCGGATCTTCTCGCGGGCGCTGCTGGTCTTGACAAAGTTGAGCCAGTCGCGGCTGGGCGCGTGCGCACCCTTGGTGGTGAGAATCTCGACGATGTCGCCGTTCTCGAGCTTGTAGTCGAGCGGCACCATCCGACTGTTAACCTTGGCGCCGATGCAGTGGTGGCCGACGGCGGTGTGGACGCGGTACGCGAAGTCGACCGGCGTGCTCCCCATCGGCAGCGAGCGCACGTCGCCCTTGGGGGTGAAGACAAAGACTTCGTCCTGGAAGATGTCGACTTTGACGCTGTCGACGAAGGCCTCGGCGTCGAGCACCTCCTTCTGCCAGTCCATGAGCAGGCGCAGCCAGCCATAGCGCTCGTCGAAGCGGGTCTGCTGCGCTCCCTCCTTGTAGTGCCAGTGCGACGCGATGCCGTACTCCGCGGTGCTGTGCATCTCCTGGGTGCGGATCTGCACCTCCATGGGTTCGCCGGTATGGGACACCACGGTGGTGTGCAGCGACTGGTAGCCGTTGCCCTTGGGCATGGCGATGTAGTCCTTGAACCGCCCCGGGATCGGCTTCCAGAGCGAGTGCACTGTGCCGAGCGCCCCGTAGCAGTCCTTGATGCTGTCGACCATGATGCGCAGCGCGATCAGGTCGTAGATCTCGTCGAACTCCTTGTGGCTGCGCTCCATCTTGTCGTGGATGCTGAAGATGTGCTTAGGGCGCCCCGAGATCTCGGCGGCGATACCGAGGCGTTCGAACTCTCTCTGCAGGATCTCGGTGACGTCCTTGATGAAGCTGGCCCTCTCCTCGGCTGCCTTGCTCACCTTGGCGGCCACGGCGTGGTAGTTGTCGGGGTCGAGCTGCGCAAACGCGAGGTCCTCGAGCTCGCCCTTGATCTGCCAGATGCCGAGCCGATGCGCCAGGGGCGCGTAGATGTCGAGCGTCTCTCGGGAGATGCGTAGGCGGCGCTCCTCGTTGTGCGCGCCAACGGTGCGCATGTTGTGGAGGCGATCACCGAGCTTGATCAGCACCACTCGGATGTCCTCGGCCATGGCCACGAGCATCTTGCGGATGTTCTCGGCCTGCGCCTGCTCACGGGTGTGGACGTGGATCTTGCCGAGCTTGGTGACCCCGTCGACCAGCTTGGCCACGTGGCTGCCGAACTGGTCGCTGAGCTGCTCGCGGGTCACCTCGGTGTCCTCGACGGTGTCGTGGAGCAGCGCCGCCACCAATGTGTCGCTGTCGAGGCCGAGGTCGGCGAGGATGCCGGCGACGGCGACCGGGTGGGTGACGTACGGCTCACCGCTCAGGCGCGACTGCCCCTGGTGGGCGTTCTCGGCCAGGGTGTAGGCGCGGCGCAGCACCTCTCGCTCCTCCTCACGGAGATACGAGGCCTTGGAAAGGAGTTCGTCGATTGCCATCTCCCTGACCATGCTACCCCCGATCAGGCGAATTCGAACTCCGCAGCGCGCTGACCGGCCCCCGGGATCAGTAGGCGCGCGCCATTACCGCTACATCGTCGGCTGCCTGGCCGCACACCAGGCATGGCGCCCGGTCGGCGCTGCGGTCGGCGCGCAGGATGCGGACGGTGAGCGCGTGCACCGCGCCCTTGACGGCCGCCTCGCACTCGCCGCGGTTGCAGAAGGGCCCGCTGGCGAACATCGGCTGTTCGGTGAATGCGGCGACAAGCTGGTCCATCGATGCGACGTCGACGCTGCGTTCGTCGAGGAGTCGCTGGGCGCGGGCGCGGGTGGCCAGCTGAGCCTCGTCGAGCACTCCCTGCAGCCGGGCGCCGAGTCCCTGAAGGGGAACCTGGTTCTGCTCGCCGTCGACGCGGCGAACCACGGTGACGTTGCCGTCGGCGAGGTCCTTGGCGCCGACCGTGATGCGCACGGGAATCCCGCGCAGCTCCCAGTGGGCGAACTTCTCTCCGGGGCGCATGCCCTCGCGCCGGTCGACGCGCAGGCGCACGTCCGCGCCCGCCTCGCGCTCGAGCCGGGTGCACGCCTCCTCGACGAGTCGCGTCGCCTCGTCGTCATTGCTGCGCGCGATCGGCACCACCACCACCTGGGTGGGCGCCACCCGGGGCGGCACGATCAGCCCTGCCTCGTCGCCGTGGGCCATGATCAGGCCACCGATGATCCTTGTCGACAAACCCCACGACGTCTGAAAGGGATGCTGCAGGGTGTTGTCCCGGTCGCTGTAGCTGATCCCGTACGCGGTGGTGAAGTTCTGCGCGAGGTGATGGGAGGTCCCGGCCTGCAGCGCCCAGCCGTCGGACATCATCGCTTCGATGCTCAGTGTGTAGCGCGCCCCGGCGAACTTCTCGGACTCCGTCTTGCGCCCCTTGATGACCGGGATGGCCAGCCAGTCCTCGGCGAGTTCCCGATAGCACTCCAGCATGGTGTCCACCTCGGCCGCAGCCTCCTCGTCGGTGGCGTGGAAGGTATGGCCCTCCTGCCAGAGGAACTCCGTGGTGCGCAGGAACAGGCGCGTCCGCTTCTCCCAGCGGCAGACGTTCACCCACTGGTTGATCAGCACCGGCAGGTCGCGCCACGAGTGGATCCAATCCGCATACATCGAGCAGATGATCGTCTCGCTGGTGGGACGGATCGCCAGGCGCTCCTCGAGCTCCTTGTCGCCGCCGTGGGTGACCCAGGCAACCTCGGGCGCGAAGCCTTCGACGTGCTCCGCCTCCTTGGCGAGGTAGCTCTCCGGGATGAAGAGCGGGAAGTACATGTTCTCGTGGCCGGTCCGCTTGATCATGCCGTCAAGCGCGTCACGGGTCCGCTCCCAGAGCGCGAAGCCGTACGGGCGGATCACCATGCAGCCGCGCACCGGCGTGTAGTCGGCCAGCTCGGCACGCCGCACGACGTCGACGTACCAGCGGTCGAAGTCCTCGCTCTTGGACGCGATCTGCTTGGGGCTGTGCTCTCTGGCCATGGCGGCCGAGTATAGGGTCGGCTTCGCAACCGGCTCCCCCACCGGTCTGCGCGGAGGAGCCGGCTGCTGACCGTCGGGCCTAGTGCGACCCCAGGTAGGCACCGAACGCCGTCAGGGTATCGCCGTAGGTGGCGCGGTCAGAGGCCTTGATGGCGAGACCGTTGGTGTCGGTGAACTTGGTCTCCGACGTCCAGCACAGTCCGTTGGCCGCGTCCTTCTGGGCGACGAAGTTGAAGGCCGCGTCGAGCGCGGTCGGGAACGCTCCGGTGGTCAGGCTGAGGTAGTCGGTGAGCTCAGTGCCGGTGTACTGCCAGATCATGTCGACCGTGCCGGCGCTGAGCGCCTGGCCGAGCGCCTTGTCCTTGGCTTGGAAGGTGTCATCCACGGTGAAGTTGTGCGCTTCGAGCACCAGCTTGGTCATGGCACCGAGGAGCTCCTCCTCGGCGAAACCCTTGACTCCGACGGTGACGTGGGCGCCACCACCGTCGGCGCCAGACGCCGTTGCGCAACCGCTGCCACTGCCGTTGGTGCCGCCGCCGCCGCTGTAGCTGGAGGCCAGGAATCCGTTCGCGGTCAACCAGGCCTTGGCCACGTCGGCGACCTTCTGGGTCTGCACCTCGACCATGCTGTTGAGCGAGACCATCGTCGCGATGTCCAGCTTGGCCGCCACCGGCGCCATCAGGTTGGCGATGGCCGGGTGCGCCTGTAGCACACTGGCGCGCACCACCAAGCCGGCGTTGTCGGGCGGGAAGAGGTTCTTGTCGTCCTTGAGGACGTAGAGGTTGTTGGCCTGGATCGCCGAGTCGGTGGTGAACACCTCACCGACGTTGCACTGCCCATTGGCGATGCTCTTCTCGGCGGTGCTGCCGACGTCCGCGTACGTCGACTTGCCGTACGCCGAGCTGTAGGTGGCCTTGAGACCCGGAAGGCCGTCAGGGCGGGTACGGAACTCGGAGAGGATGCAGACCTTGATGGAGGACGCGCTCGGACCGCTCCCTCCCCCACCTGTGGTCGTGCTGTTGTTGCTGCTACCACACGACACCAGTGCCCCGGGCACGACGACGAGCAGCGCGGCGATGGCGTTTCGCTTCATAGCGGTCAGTCCTCCTTACTCTGTGACGTGTCGCGGAACAGCAATGCGCTCAACCAATGAAAGCGCCCAATCGGCGAGTAGCGCGAGGGTCGCCACCATGACCGCCCCCACGAAGATGATGCGGTTGGAGATGTTGATGCCGGACGCGATCACGTCTCCGAGTCCCCCTCCTCCGATGAAGTTGCCGAGTGTAGCGGTACCGATGATCAGCACGAGAGACGTGCGCAGTCCGGCGAAGATGAGCGGCGAGGCGAGCGGCAGCTGGACGCGGTACATCGCCTGCCAGCGGGTCATGCCCATGCCTCGCGCCGCTTCCACTGCTGCTGGGTCGACACCCTGGATGCCGGCAACCGTGTTGCGCAAGACTGGCAGAGCACCGTACGCGACCAGCGCGATGATTGTCGGCTCGGTCCCGAGTCCGAGAAGGGCATAGAGCAACACCAGGATGCCGATGCCGGGCACGGCCTGCCCCAGGTTGGCGAGCAGGAACACCGGTACGCGCACGGCGCGTCCCGCGGTTGCGATGAGAATGCCGACCGGCACGACGACGGCCGCCACGATCCCGAACGAGATTCCCGACAGGTACACGTGCTCGAGGAGCCGTGTGGTCAGGAAATCCTGGTTGAGCACCTGGTCGTCGTAGCGGTAGCCGCTGATTGTGTGGTACACGGCAAACGAGATGGCCAGCCCGACCCCGACCGCGATGGGAATCGTGAAAATGCGCACTCGCGCGAGGTTCAGCCGGTGCTGCGCAGGCGTGGCCACGACCGTGCTCACTGCGATGCCCGCCGGATCACGTCGGCGTCGACGATGCCGAGGACTGTGCCGTCGTCCACTACCTGGACGCGGCCGTCGCGCGCCCTCAGCACAGCGTCGAGCGCATCCCGCAAAGTGACCCCAGCCTCCACTGTCTCGACAGGCGCGGGGCTTCCGTTGAGTCGCGCCAGCGGCACGTCACGGACGCTGATCAGTGAGAGGCGGCGCACCATGCGGCCGTCGCCCAGGAAGTCCAGCACGAAGTCGTTCGCCGGGTGGGCCAGAATCTCAGCCGGTGTCGCGTACTGCTGCAGGTGCCCACCCTGCGAGAACAGCGCGACGCGATCCCCGAGCCGGATGGCTTCGTCGATGTCGTGGGTGACGAAGACGATGGTCTTGCGCACCACCTGCTGCAGCCGGAGCAGCTCGTTCTGCAACCGCTCGCGCGCGATCGGGTCGATGGCGCCGAAGGGCTCGTCCATCAGCAGGATGTTCGGGTCGATGGCCAGCGCGCGGGCCACACCAACACGTTGACGCTCGCCACCACTAAGCTCGGCCGGCATCCGCTCGGCATACTGGGCCGAGGGCAGGTCGACGAGGTCGAGCAGCTCAGTGACGCGCGCGGCGATTTTCGGCTTGTCCCACCCAGCGAGACGGGGAACCGTGGCCACGTTCTCGGCGACTGTGTAGTGCGGGAAGAGGCCGATCTGTTGGATGACGTACCCGATCGAGCGGCGCAGCTCGTTGACGTCGACGGTGGCTGTGTCGGTGCCGTCGATGCTGATGGAGCCCGACGACGGCTCGATGAGCCGGTTGATCATCTTCAGCGACGTTGTCTTGCCGCATCCCGACGGGCCGACGAAGATGACGATCTCGCCAGAGGGGACCTCCAGCGAGAGCTCCTGCACGGCATCGGCGTCGCCGTAGCGCTTGGTGACGCGGTCGAAGGTGATCACGTCGCCGCCACCGTCACGCGACCGCGGGACAGGCCGCGCTGCACCGCGGCGAGCACGGTGTCGGCGAGGATGCCGATCAGCGCGACGGGGATCACGCCGGCGAGCACCTGCTCGAGGGTTCCCGTGTCGCGCGAGACGGCGGCAAAGATCGGCTGGCCGAGATCGTTGGCGCCCACCGCGGCGCCGACCGTGGCGATGGCAACGATCATCACCGTGCTCTGGCGCAGGCCGCCGAGGATCACCGGCACGGCCAGTGGTAGCTCGACCCGGGTCAGGACCTGCACGCGGTTCATGCCCATGCCCCGCGCCGCCTCGGTCACGGCCGGGGCGACGGCGAGGATGCCGACCCGGGTGTTTCGCACGATGGGCAGGAGCGCATAGAGGATCAGCCCCACGATCACCGGCGAGTTGCCCAGTCCAAGCCAGATGGACAGCAGTCCGAAAAGCGCGAAGCTGGGGATGGTCAGGATGGTGCCGGTGACAGCCAGCGTGAGCACCGCGACCCGAGGCGAGCGTGCTGAGGCGATGCCGAGCAGGAGCCCGAGAATCGCGGCCACCGCCACGCAGATGGCCACGATGCGCAGGTGGGTGGCGACCTGAGGCCCGAGCGTGTCCCAATTGTCGGATATGTAGCGAAGGGTGCTCATTGAGAGTCGCCCTCGCTGTGGCGGTTAAGTCCTGAGACCCGCGGGAACCCGCCTGCGCCCGCGAAGTCACATCTTATAGACCATGGCCACCGCGGTTGCCTATCCCCCGACGGGGTGGTCGTGGTCCTAGCCGGCCGCCATCGGCAGCGGCTGCATGGTGGCGTCCGCGTCGCCCAGGCCGGTGGGCAGTGGCTCGCCCGCAGCGGTGAGGCGCGCGTCCTCGGCAGCGATCGCCTTCAGCTCGACGATCAGCGCCTCGATCAGTTGCTCCTGGGGGAGCGAGGCAATGACCTTGCCGCCGCGATAGAGGATGCCCTTCTGGCGACCGCCGGCGATGCCGATGTCGGCGTGCATCCCCTCGCCGGGTCCGTTGACGACGCATCCCATCACCGACACGTTGATCGTGCGGCGCACCTCGCTAAGCGCCTCCTCGACGCGCGCTACCATCGGGAACATGTCGATCTCCAGCCGCCCGCAGGTGGGGCAGGCGATGAGGTTGGGACCGCTGCCCTTCTCGCTGAGGTTTTGGAGGATCTGGCGGCCGACGCGCACCTCCTCCTCGGGCTCGCCGACCAGCGACACGCGGATGGTGTCGCCGATGCCCTCGGCGAGAAGGATGCCGATGCCCATGGCACTCTTGACGCTGCCCGACTCGACGGGGCCGGCCTCGGTGAGGCCGAGGTGCAGCGGGTAGCGGTTGCCGAGCGCGGCGAACTTCCTGTTCACGGCTATGTTGGTGAGCACGTCACTCGCCTTGAGCGACACCTTGATGTTGCGGAAGTCCAGCTCCTCGAGGATGCGGATGTGGCCGAGGGCCGCCTCGACCATGTGCTCGGCCGTCTCGTCTATGGTGAGGCCGCGGCCGCGGGCGAGGTCCTTGCGCTGCGGGATGCTGCCGCTGTTGACCCCGATCCGGATGGGCACATCGCGTTCCGCGGCCTCCCTGGCGATGTCGCGAACCTTGGTTGGGTCGGTGATGTTGCCGGGGTTGAGGCGCAGGCAGGCGATGCCCGCCTCCAGCGCGCGCAACGCCAGAGGCGCGTCGTAGTGGACATCGGCGATCACCGGGATCGGCGAGCCCTTGACGATGTCGCGCATGGCCACCCCCGCCTCGGGGGTGTCGCACGTGACGCGGATGATGTCGGCGCCCGCCTTGGCGGCACGCTCGATCTGCGCAAGCGTAGCCGCGACGTCCTCGGTCTGCGTCTTGGTCATGGTCTGCACCGGGATCGGTGCAGCACCGCCGACGACAACGCCGCCGACGTTGACAGGAACTGTGGGTCGCCGGTTGATCACGCTGCTCATCCGGGCCTGCTCACGTCTCCGATGGTGACATAGATGACGAAGACGACCACGAGCGCAAGGCCCACGGCGTAGATCATCGCCTCGCGACGCGGATCGAGGCGGCGGCGGCGGATCGCCTCGATGAGGATGAGCACCGCCTTGCCGCCGTCCAGGAACGGGATCGGCAGGATGTTGACGAGGCCGAGGTTCATGCTGATGAAGGCGATCCAGTACGCCAGCGAGCGCCCCCCCTGGTGTGTCGCCGTAACCGTCTGGCGAACGATGCCAACCGGCCCGGACAGCCCCTGCGGGCCAGTGATGCCTCCGCTCTTGGGGTTGCTCACCAGGTTGGCGAGGTCCTTCACCGTGGTGGTGACGAACGTGGGGATCTGGCCGAAGCCGTCGCCCAGCGCCTGGGCGAGTGGCTCGCCGTCGAAGTTTGGCGAGACGCCCAGGCGCCAGGCTGCCTGGATGGCGCCGTCGGCGCCGCTGCCGTCGCTCACCCCCGAGGCGCTGAGGTTGGTGTAGCTGGCCCCGCGCGTGCCGTCGTCGTTGATGACGAACCCGGAGACCAGCGCAGGCGCGCCTCCGGCGAAAAGCCGGGCCGGGTCGCCCGCCGAGACGGGCTGGCCGTTGACTGCGGTGACAACGAACTCCACGCCGACCGGGACGGTGGCGATGGTGCGCACCGCGCCGGCACGGGGGGTCGGTGCCGGCGTGGCCCCGGGACTGGGCGACGCTGTGGCCGGCGCCTGGATGCCGTTGACGATGATCAGCGACGGGGCGATCCGCACGGTGTGCACGATCCCCCCGCTCGAATACGCCACCGTCATCGGTTGCCCCTGCGCTTTCGCACTGGCGGCGTGCAGGTCGTTGGAGACGTGCGCGGCGGTGTCGTGCCGGATCGGTTGGCCGTCGACACTGACGATGACGTCACCGTCGTGCAGCCCGGCGAGCTGCGCGGCTGCTCCCGGCTGGATGTGCGAGGCGTTGGGCCAGGCGAAGATGACCGTGAACAGCAGGCCTGCGAAGATCATGTTGGCGGCGACGCCGGCCATGATCGTGGCCAGCCGCTTGGGGATGGTCGCCCGGTAGAAGTTGCGCTCGCCGGCGTCCGCCTCGCCCTCGAGGCCGAGCATGCCAGCCATGCGCACATATCCGCCGGCAGGGATGATCCGCAGCGAGTACGTCGTCTCCCCGAGCGTCTTGGCGGCGATGCGGGGGCCGAAGCCCACCGAGAACTCGTCGACGCGAACGCCGCTCAGCTTGGCGACCAGGAAATGGCCTCCCTCGTGGACCAGCACCACCGCGAGCAGCACCAGGATGATCGCGCCGACCACGGCGAGCACGTCCAGGATCACGCTGAGCTGACCATGCCGATGAGCCGCGCCGCTGCAAAATTCCGTGCCCACGAGTCGGCCTCGAGGATGTCCTCGAGCGACGGCGTGGCCACATCCGGTGCGGAGCAGACGGTTTCGGCCACGAGCGGCACGATCGCGTTGTAGCCGATCCGGCGCTCGAGGAAGGCGGCGACCGCGACCTCGTTGGCGGCGTTGAGGGCCGCCGGCGCGATCCCGCCCCTCTCCCCCGCTGTCCGGGCCAGGTCGACGGCTGGGAACCGATCGCCGTCGACCGCGAAGAACTCGAGCGGGCGGCCGTCGGTGAGCTGAACGTGCGGAGCGATGCCCGGCAGTCGCTCCCCGTCGGCGATCGCCAGGGCGATGGGGACGCGCATGTCGGGCACGCCGAGCTGGGCGACCACCGCACCGTCGATGAACTCGACGAACGAGTGCACGATGCTGCGCGGGTGAATGACCACCCCGATGCGCGGGTACGGCATGTCAAAGAGGAAGTGGGCCTCGATGATCTCCAGGCCCTTGTTCATCATCGTCGCCGAGTCGATGGTGACCTTGGGACCCATGGTCCAGGTGGGATGGCGCAGCGCCTCCTCCACCGTGATGCGCGCGAACGTGGCCGGGTCGCGCGCGCGGAACGGCCCTCCACTGGCGGTCAGGACGAGCCGTCGCACGCTGCCGCCGGCCTCACCGCGGAGGCACTGCCAGAGCGCGCTGTGCTCGCTGTCGACGGGGAGGATGCGTGCCCCGGTCGCCGCGGCCCGCGCCTTCACCAGCTCGCCGGCCATTACCAGGACCTCCTTGGTGGCGGTGGCGATGGTGTGGCCGGCGTCGAGAGCGGCCAGGGTGGGCGCCAGGGCGGCGGCGCCGGGGATGGCGACGCAGACCACGTCGCACTCCATCGCGGCCACCCCGCACACGGCGGCCAGGCCCGCCCCCATCGTCTCCGGACGGCTGACGGCGCCTGCCGGCTCCAGGACGGCGGAGCGGGGCACCCCGAACCGCTCGACCACGGCGGTGAGGCCGTCGACGTCGCTCCCCGCGACTGCGCCGACCAGCTTGAAGCGCTCGGGGAAGCGCGCGATGACGTCGCAGCACTGGCGCCCGATGGAGCCGGTGGCACCGAGGAGGACGACCCGGCGTCGCCGAACCTCCGCAACCGGCGGGGTGGTGGTCACGGCCTCATTCTCCGCGAACATTCCGCGGCGCCGCCCTCACCCGAGCGAGATGAGCCGGTAGAAGCAATACACGGCGGGGGCCACGAGCACGATGCTGTCGAGGCGGTCGAGCAGGCCGCCATGGCCAGGCACGAGATTGCTCGAGTCCTTGGCGCCACCCTGGCGCTTCAGCGCCGACTCGGCGAGGTCACCCGCCTGGGCCACGACGGCGACGAGCAGGCCCTCGGCGGCGCCCAGCCAGGGGCTGATCCCCAGGTAGGCCGCGCCCAGGATTGCCGCGACGATCACTGCACCCACCAGGCCGGCGACGGCGCCCTCCAGAGACTTCCGCGGGGAGAGCTGGGGGAAGAAGCGGTGGCGGCCGAACGCGCTGCCGACAAGGTAGGCGGCCGTGTCGCACACGATCACCGCGGCAACCGGAACCGCCAGTGCCGCGATGCCGAACCGGTGGTCGGAGGGACGCCAGGTCAGCAGGGCGACGTAATAGCCGAGGGAGAAACCCACGTACACCGCCCCGGCCATGGCAGCCATCCAGCCTCGCCAACTGGAGTCGCTGACCACCAGGCCGACGAGCCCCGCGACCAGGCCAGCGCCCAGCGCGATGTCGAGCGCCGGCGGGGCTCCCGGCACCGCGTAGCGGATGGCCAGCCACACAGTCAGCGGCAGCAGCAGCCACAGCGGCGGCCGCGCGTCGAGCCGGCCGGCCAGGCCAGCGAACTCCCAGGCACCGACGGCGGCCGCCGCGGCGACGACGGCGACGAACAGCGATCCACCTGCGGCCACCGCGCCGGCGACCAGCACCAGGAGGAGGACCCCGGAGATCCAGCGCACCGCCACGCTCGTGGGGGCGGAAACGGCTGGGGCCCCCGGGACACCGCCCGTTGGGGTCTTCCGGGCGAAAGAGGAGTCGCTCAGAGCGACGCCGGCGCCACGATCGCCTCCTCCACGCGCCCGGGCGCCTCGGGCACGGCACCGAAGCGACGGTCCCTCCCGGCATATGCGGCGAGGGCGTGCTCGATGGCGGCGGCGTTGAAATCCGGCCAGAGCGTCTCGGTGACGTAGATCTCGGCGTAGGCCGCCTGCCACAGCATGAAGTTGCTGATGCGCATCTCACCGGCGGTGCGGACGATCAGGTCGGGATCGGGCAACCCGGCGGTGTACAGGGCGCCGGCCAGCGTCTCCGTGTCCAGGGCGGTGAGGTCCACCCCGCGCGCCGCGAGGTCGCGCACCGCCGCGACGATCTCGTGCCGGCCCCCGTAGTTGATGGCCACGTTGAGCACCGCGCGGGTGTTGTGGCTGGTCAGCTCCTCGGCGGCCCTCACCTTCTGCTGCAGGCGCGGGCTCAGCTTGCCGCGGTCACCGATGGCGCGGATCTGGATGCCCTCGGCGTGCATCTCGCCGACCTCGGAATCGATCGTGTCCCCGAACAGCTGCATCAGGGCCGCCACCTCGTGGCGTGGCCGTGACCAGTTCTCGGTGCTGAACGCGTAGAGGGTGAGGATGTGCACACCGGCCGCATGGCAGGCTTCCATGACCGGCCGGATGGTCGCCACGCCGGCGCGATGGCCGGCGGCGCGCGGAAGGTGACGCCGCCGCGCCCAGCGACCGTTGCCGTCCATGATGATCCCGATGTGGCGGGGCAGCTCCGGGCTGGACGGCTCGGGGATGGCGGCTGGCGCTGGCGGTCGCTGCATGTCTGTGAACTGAACGCCTCGCTCCAGGACGCGGTTTCGGGGAGAGACAGTGCTCGAGGTCAGACCTCGAGGATCTCAGCCTCCTTCTTCTGGGCGAGATCGTCAACTCGACCGGTGAAACCGTCTGTGATGTGCTGGACGGTGGCGATGTTGCGCTCGATCTCGTCCTTGGACACGTGGCCCTCCTTCTCCAGCTTGCGCAGGTGGTCCACCTCGTCGCGTCGGATGTTGCGGACCGCGATGCGGGCCTCCTCGGCCCGCTGCTTGACGAGCTTGGCGAACTCGCGGCGACGGTCCTCGGTGAGCTGCGGGATGGCGATGCGGATGACCTGGCCGTCGTTGCTCGGGTTGAGCCCGAGCTCGCTCTTCTGGAGCGCCTTCTCGATGGCGGCGATGGAGTTGCGGTCATACGGTTGGATGAGCAGCAGCCGTGCCTCGGGAGCGGTGATCCCGGCGATGGCCTGTAGGGGTGTGGCGGTGCCGTAGTAGTCGACCTGCACACGATCCACCAGCGCTGGAGTGGCGCGACCGGTGCGGATACCGCCGAGCTCCTTGTGGAGGGCCTCGATGCTCTTCTCCATGCGCGCCGACGCGTCGTCGAGACGCTCCTGGATCTGCGCCTGCGAATCCTCGGAGCGGGTTCGGTCGCTCATCCGCGGCCGCCGTCCGCGTCGACGCGCGTGCCGATGTCCTCGCCGAGCACCACGCGCTCGATGCTGCCTTCGGCGAGCAGGTCGAACACGACGATCGGCGTGGCGTTGTCCATGCAGAGCGTCAGCGCGGTGTTGTCCATCACCTCTAAGCCGCGGTTGAGCACCTCCATGTAGGAGAGGTGGTGGAGACGGGTTGCGTTCGGATCCTTGAGGGGGTCGGCCGTGTAGATGCCGTCGACCTTGGTTGCCTTGAGCAGCACATCGGCGCCGATCTCAGCCGCCCGCAGCGCCGCGGTGGTGTCGGTGGTGAAGAACGGGTTTCCCGTGCCGGCGGCCAGGATCACAACGCGCCCCTTCTCGAGGTGACGGATGGCTCGGCGCGGGATGAACGGCTCGGCGACCTGCTGCATGGCGATCGCGGACTGCACGCGCGTCTGGATGTCGAGCCTCTCCAGCGCGTCGCGCAGCGCCAGCGCGTTGATCACGGTGGCGAGCATGCCCATGTAGTCACCGGCGACACGGTCCATCCCATGGGCGCTCGCCTCCATGCCGCGCACGATGTTGCCGCCACCGATGACCACGGCGATCTCGACGCCACGCGCGTGCACCATGCCGATCTCCTCGGCGATGCGGCGCACCGTCCCGTGGTGGATCCCGTAGGTGGACTGGTTGCCGAGCAGCGCCTCGCCACTGAGCTTGAGGACGACGCGCGAGTACACGGGCGCGGATTCATTGGCCGTGCCCTGGCCGGTGGCAATCACCCCGGCGATCTCGACCGGGCCGCTCAGCTCGCCGCCGGCGCGGCGGCGCCGTCCTCCTGCGCCACAGAGCGATCGCCGGTGACGGTGGCGCTCTCGCCCACCTGGAAGCGCGCGAAACGGGAGACGGTGATGTTCTCCTTGAGCTTGGCGACGGCTTCGCTGATCAGTTCACTCACCTTCTTCTTGCCCTTCTCATCGCGAACGTACGGCTGCTCGAGGAGGCAGACCTCGGCGAAGTACGCGTCGAGCTTGCCCTCGACGATCTTTTCCTGGATGTTGGACGGCTTGTCAACGACCTGGGCGAGGAACACGGCGCGCTCACGCTCCACGATCGCCGGGGGCACGTCCTCGCGACGGACGAATAGCGGCGAGCGACCGGCGACCTGGAGGGCGAGCTCCTTGGCGAGCTGGTGGAAGTCGTCGGTCTTGGCCACGAAGTCTGACTCGCAGTTGACCTCGATGAGCACGCCAAGCTTCTGGCCGGAGACCCCGCCGCCGTGCACGTACGACTCGACGATGCCCTCGCTGGTGGCCCGGTGCGCCTTATCGGCGGCGCGGGCCATCCCTTTGGCGCGAAGCCAGTCCTTGGCGTTCTCGACGTCGCCGTCGGTTTCGACCAGCGCGCGCTTGCAGTCCATCATCCCGGCCCCGGTCAGCTCGCGCAGCGCCTTGACCTGGGCCGCGGTGACCTCGGCCATCAGGAGGACTCCGCTGCTGCGGCGGCGCTGGCTCCGGCGAACTCTTCGAGCGCAACCTCAGCCGTGCCCTCGTCTTCGGCGCCAGCCGCGACCGCGGCGGCGGCGCGCTCAGCAGCCTCCCGCTCCTGGCGCTCGCGGGCGGCCAGCTCCTCCTGTTCGCGCAGCTCGCGCTCACCGAGCAGCTGCTGACCCTCGACGATCGCCTCGGTCACCGTGTTGACGATCAGCTTGCAGGCGCGGATGGCATCGTCGTTGCCCGGGATCACGTGCTGGATCTCGTTGGGATCGCAGTTGGTGTCGACGATGGCGACGATGGGGATGCCCAGCTTGTTGGCCTCGCTGACCGCGAGGCGCTCCTTCTTGCAGTCGATCACAAAGAGCGCGCCGGGGACGCGCTTCATGTTGACCATGCCGGCGAAGTTGGCCTCGAGCCGGTCGAGGTCGTCGCGGTGGACGTTGGCCTCCTTGGTGCCCATGCGCTCGAAGTCGCCCTTCTCCTGCATGGCGCGGAGGTCGAGCAGGCGCCGGAGCCGGCGCTGGATGACCGGGAAGTTGGTGAGCATGCCGCCCATCCAGCGATGCGTGACGTAGTACTGGGCGCTGCGCGCGCAGGCCTCTTCGATGGCATCCTGGGCCTGCTTCTTGGTGCCCACGAAGAGCACCTTCTCGCCGCCCGCAACGAGCTGGCGCAGAAAGCCGCAGGCCTCGTCCAACTGTTCCTGCGTCTGCTTCAGGTCGACGATGTGGATGCCGTTGCGCGCGGTGAAGATGTACGGGCGCATCTGCGGATTCCACCGGCTGGTCTGGTGGCCGAAGTGAACTCCGGCCTCGAGCAGCTGGCGGAGGGTTACCGCCGGCATGGCGAGCCTCCTGGGGTTGGTGTGTTCCTCCGCCCCGGGTCAACCGCCGCTCACGACTCCGTGAGGAGCACCCGTGAGGACGTGGCCGGGACGTGTGTGATGCAGTTCAGTTTAGCAGGCGTGGTTAGCGGCCTCGATACCGGGGCGCTGCGACATCGACGCCGTCGTCCTCGAGCATGACCACCCGCCTATGTCAGCGGCGGCCCCCCGCTATTTGAGGACGCCGCGGATCACCTACGTGGCCTCGAGCCACGATGCGCCCCAAGCCATGTCAGGAGAGCACCGGCCGAGCGGCCGTGGCATCAGCAGAGCCCTGTGCCTCCGCCATGATCGGCGCCGCCGCCGCCAACGCGCCAAGGAACAACGCAAGACCAGCCAGCGAACCGATGATCCGCTTCACAGCTCGCACCTCCGTCGGCTTGTCGCTGAGAGGGGCGAATCGTGGCCGGCACCGATGAAACGCCGCCCGGACCTCGTGGTTCGGTTTCCGACCGCGTTGCCTCCGAAGGTCACAGCACGTACTTGCGCACGTCGTCGTTCCGCACCAGGTCCGTGAGGCGTGAGCTGACGTAGTCGGCGGTGACCTCCACGGGCATGGAGGTGAAGTCCTCTGCTCGGAAGGAGATCTCCTCCAGCACCTTCTCGAGGATGGTGAAGAGGCGGCGTGCGCCGATGTTCTCGTCCTGCTCGTTGACGGCGTGCGCCTGGCGGGCGATCTCGGCGATGCCAGCGGGGTTGAAGCGCAGGTCGACGCCCTCGGTGCTGAGCAGCGCGGTGTACTGCTTGGTCAGCGCGTTGGACGGTTCCACAAGGATGCGTTCCAAATCGGCCTGGGAGAGGCTGCTCAGCTCGACGCGGATGGGGAATCGTCCCTGCATCTCGGGGATCAGGTCGCTGGGTCGCGACATCGTGAACGCCCCGGCGGCGATGAAGAGGATGTGGTCGGTATGCACCGGCCCGTAGCGCGTGTTGACGGTGGAACCCTCGAGCAGCGGCAGCAGGTCGCGCTGCACACCCTCGCCGCTGACGTCGGGACCGTGCTCGCTGCGCTGTCCGCAGATCTTGTCAACCTCGTCGACAAACACGATGCCGTCGTCCTCGACGGCGCGGATGGCGTCGTCGTAGACGCGGTCCATGTCGACGAGCCGGTCGGTCTCCTCCTCGATGAGCGTGGTGCGCGCGTCGGCAACGGTCATGCGCTTGCTGCGCTTGCGCGGCGGAGCCATCTGCGAGAAGAAGTCCGACAGCGATGTGCCCACCTCCTCGAGGCCGGTGCCCGCAAAGCCTTCGAGCGCGGGCTGGAACGGCTCCTCCACCTCGATGTCGATGAGCTTATCCTCGAGCTTGTTGGCCGCCAGGCGGCGTTCGATGCGGCGGCGGACCAGGCGGAGGCGGCGCTGACCGGCGACGTCATCGTCGACCGCCGCGGCGGTGCCGGCCTCGGTGGCCGCGGTCACCTTTGGCCCGTGCGCGTGCTCCTCCGCATCGACCAGCGTGTCGACGATGCGCGCTGTGGCAGCGGCGCGGGCACGCTCCTCGACATCGGCGATGCGACCGTTGTGCGCCTCGGTGATGGTCTGCTCGAGAAGGTCGCGGATGATCGACTCGACGTCGCGTCCGACGTAGCCGACCTCCGTGAACTTGGTAGCCTCCACCTTGAGGAAGGGCGAGTTGGTGAGGCGCGCCAATCGCCGAGCGATTTCCGTCTTGCCGACGCCCGTGGGCCCAATCATGAGGATGTTCTTGGGCAGGACTTCCTCGCGCATCTCGTCGGTGAGCCGCTGGCGGCGGATGCGGTTGCGCAGCGCGATGGCCACCGATCGCTTGGCCGCCTGCTGGCCGATGATGTACTCATCGAGTCGACGCACGATGTCGACGGGCCGCAGCTCCTCGGGCGATTCGGCAGGGCCAACAGGCGGGTCCTGCAGCTCAGACGGCGGCCCTTCCGGGTCGCCACCGCCATGGACTCCACCCGACTGGAGCTCGACGACGGTGGTGAGCTGGTCGGTCACGCCGGCTGCGCGTCGGTGGTGGACAGCGTCTCCACCGAGATGTTGTCGTTGGTGTAGATGCAGAGTTGGGCAGCGATCTCGAGCGCCTTGCGGGCGACCGCGGTCGCGCCCAATTCGGTGTTCTCCATGAGCGCGCGCGCGGCGGCGTGCGCGAACGGACCGCCGCTACCGATGGCAGTTATGTTCTCGTCGGGCTCGATGATCTCGCCGTCACCGCTGAGCAGAAGGAGATGCTCCTCGTCGGCGGCGATCAGCATCGCCTCGAGGTGGCGCAGGTACTTGTCAGTGCGCCACTCCTTGCTTAGGCCGACAGCGGCGCGCAGCAGGTTGCCCTGGTGCTTCTCCAAATGCAGCTCGAACTTGTCGAAGAGCGTGAAGGCGTCGGCTACCGTGCCGGCGAAGCCGACCACGACGCGGTCGTTGAACAACCGGCGCACCTTGACGGCGCGATGCTTCATGACCACGTCCCCGACGGTCACCTGTCCGTCGCCGGCGATCGCCACCTGACCGTCCCGCTTCACCGCCACGATCGTGGTGGCGTGGAGCGCGCTCACGTCGCGCCCACCTTCTCCGCTGCGGCACCCTTCGGCGGACGGTACTTGCAGCTCGGGTAGCCAGAGCAGCTCACGAACGGGCCGTACCGTCCCTGGCGCTTGACCAGCGGCTTGCCGCACTCCGGGCACATCTCGCCGGTGGGCTCTGCCGAGGCGCCGGCACTCGGGCCGGCCTGGTTCGAGCCGGCCTGGATGTACTTGCAGGACGGGTACCCAGTGCAGCCGACGAAGCTGCCGCGGCGACCGCTGCGCCGGGCCAGCGGCTTGCCACAGTCCGGACAGGGTCCGAGCTGCTCGGCGGGTGCGGCCGCTGCAGCGGTGCCGTCGGCGGCTACCGCTGGCGCGTCGCCCTTGATGTGACGGCAACCTGGGTACCCGGAGCAGCCGACGAAAGGCCCCCGGCGGCCCTGGCGCAGCACCAGCGGCTTGCCGCACTCCGGACACATCTCCCCGGTGGGCTCTGCGGCGGCCTTGCGGTCCTTGATGTAGTCGCACTCTGGGTAGCGCGAGCACCCGGTGAACTCGCCGAATTTCCCCTCACGGATAACCAGCGATCCCTCCCCGCACTGCGGGCAGAGCTCGCCGGTGTCGCGGGCGGGCACCTTGACCCGCTCCATGTTGGCCTCGGCCTTGCTCAGCGTCACGGCGAACGGGTCGTACCACTCGCGGATGGTGGGCTCGTACTGACGCGTCCCCTCCTCGATGCCGTCCAGCCGCTTCTCCATCTCGGCGGTGAAGTCGACGTCGACGATCGCCGCGAAGTGCTCACGGAGCACCCCATCGACGGTCTTGCCCAGCTCGGTCGGGTGCAGGCGGCGCTCCTCCTGGCGCACGTAGTTGCGCTCCTGGATCACCTCGATGGTGGGCGCGTACGTCGACGGTCGGCCGATGCCGCGCTCCTCGAGCTCCTTGATGAGGGATGCCTCGGTGTAGCGGGGCGGCGGCTGCGTGAAGTGCTGCTCGCGGAGGAAGTCGACGCAGGGCAGCCCCTCACCGCTCTGCAGCGCGGGCAGCACGTGCTCGTCGCGATCCTTGTCCTTCTCCTCGTCGCGCTTCCATACCTTCTGGAAGCCGTCGAACTGGAGCACCGAGCCGCTGGCCCGAAACAGGTACTCGCCGGCGGCGAGCGAGGCGCGGGTGTTGAGGAATCGCGCCGCCGCCATCTGGCTGGCCACGAAGCGGCGCCAGATGAGGTCGTAGAGGCGGTACTGGGCGGGGTCGAGCTGATCGCGCAGCGACTCGGGGGTCCTGGCCACGTCGGTCGGTCGCACCGCCTCGTGGGCGTCCTGGATGTTGCTGGCCGCGGCGCGCTGCCTGGGGGGCGTCCCCCGCATGTACTCCTTGCCGAACTGGCTGACGATGTGGTCGGTAGCCTGTCCCTTGGCGACGTCGCTGATCCGGGTCGAATCGGTGCGCATGTAGGTGATCAGGCCCACCGGGCCGGAGCTGCCCAGCTCGACGCCTTCGTAGAGCTGCTGGGCGATGCTCATGGTGCGCCGCGGGGAGAGGCGCAGACGCGTGCTGGCGTCCTGTTGCAGCGTGCTCGTCGTGTAGGGGATCGGCGCCTGGCGCGAGGTCTCGCGGGCCTCGATGCCTTCGACTAAGAACTTCGGCGTCGCCGCGGTCGGGTGGCCGTCGGCGTCGATGCCCAGCGCCTCGGCGACCGCCCTGGCCTCCGCCTCGGTGCCGAGCTCGAGCTTGTCGACGTCGGCCGCCAGCGAGTCGCTGCGCTTGCCGACTAGACGCGCCGCGAACGTGGCCTTCTCCTTCAGCAGGATGGCGTCGACCGTCCACGATTCCTTCGTGACGAAGGCGTCGATCTCGGCCTCCCGGTCGACCACCAGGCGCACCGCGACGGACTGCACGCGTCCCGCTGACAGGCCGGTGCGGACCTTGCGCCACAGCAGCGGGCTGAGCTTGTAGCCGACCAGGCGGTCGATAACGCGGCGCGCCTCCTGGGCGGACACCAGGCCGCGGTCGATCTTACGGGGCTCGGCGAGCGCGGCCTCGACGGCACCCTTGGTGATCTCGTGGAACACCACCCGGTCGGGGTCGTCGAGCTTGAGCGCCTGGGCGATGTGCCAGGCGATTGCCTCACCCTCGCGGTCGGGGTCGGCGGCGAGGAGGGTGCTGTCCGCCTTCCGCGAGGCGGCCTGCAACTCCTTGATCTGCTTCTCCTTGCCCTTGATCACCTGGTACTCGGGTACGAAGCCGGCGTCGATATCCACCCCGATCTTCGATTTGGGGAGATCGCGGACGTGGCCCATGGAGGCCTTCACCGTGTACCCGGCGCCGAGGAACCTGGCAAGGGTGCGTGCTTTGGATGGGGACTCGACGATGATCAGGCGGTTGGGCATTGTCCCTGGGGAGTGTCGCGCCTGGAGGCGCACAGTGGCCGGCGGGTGGCCGAGGCCGGCCGGATGATAGCAGCGCTTCTGACGGCCGCCCCGCGGTGGGGAGCGGTGTTCGGCTTCTTAAAAGGTACGCGCAACTCGCCCTCCGCAAACATCCGTGACCGCGCCGCGCAGCTGGAGGGTGGTCAGGGCGGGCCCCAGCGCGACCGCACCGACCCCGAGCGCCGCGGCCAGGTCGTCCGGGTGGACGGGGTCGGTGGTGAGCTCGTCCAGGATTCGGCCGAGCAGCGCGTCGCCCGCGGCCAGGTGCGCATCCGCCGCGCCGGCGACGGGGCGAACCGAGGAGGCCGCCAGCCCGCGACGGAGGTGCGGCACCGCCTCGAAGAGGTCGGCGATGCCGAGGTAGGGGCGGACGCCGTCGCGAATCAGGAAGTTTGTCCCGGCGGAGCTGGGGTTGCGAATCGAGCCCGGCACAGCCAGCACCTCACGACCGAGGTCGGCGGCCCAGCGGGCCGTGCTCAGCGCCCCGCTACGGGCGGTGGCCTCGACCACCACGACAGCCTCGGCCAATGCCGCAATGATGCGGTTGCGCTGCGGGAAGCGCCAGCCGATCGGGGGCTCGCTGCCGCCGTCCTCGGAGACCACGCTGCCGTGCGCGGCGATCTGCTCACGGAGTTCGAGGTGCTCAGTTGGGTAACACACGTCGATGCCGCAGCCGAGCACCGCGATGGTGCCGCCCCCACCGTGCAGGGCGCCCCGGTGGGCGGCGCCGTCGATGCCGCGGGCCATGCCGCTGACTACGGCCACCCCGGCGGCGGCGAGGTCTGCCGCGATGTCGCGGGCGATGAGCAGGCCGCCCGGGGTGGGCCGCCGCGACCCGATCACCGCGACGCAGGGCCCATCGCCCGGCGGGAGAGACCCGCGCACGAACAGTGCACGCGGCGGGCAGTCGAGGTGCTCGAGCCGCTCCGGCCAGCCCGGCTCGCCCCGGCCCAGCCGGCGCACCGGGAGGGCGCCACTCATCGCGGCGGCGACTCGCCGCGAAACCGCAGCGCCTCGCCGACGTCGCTCTCGCCGACCTCCGCAGCACCGCGGAGGTCGGCGATGGTGCGCGCCACCCGCAGCACCCGAAAGAAGCCGCGCGCGCTGAGCTGCAGGCGCTCGCCGGCGAGCGCGAGCAGACGCGTGGCGCCCGCCGTCGGCGCCGCCAGGTGATGGAGGGCGGCTCCGTCCAGGGCGGCGTTACGCACGCTGCCGGTCAGCGCCGGGGTGCACCGCCGTTGCCGGGCCTGCGCGCCGCGCACGCGCTCGCGGACAACCGCCGAGGACTCGCCCGAACAGCCCGCGAACAGGTCACCAAAGCGCTGTCGGGGAACGTCGACGACCAGGTCGATGCGGTCGCGGATGGGCCCGCTCAACCGGCTCGAGTACTCGCCGAGCGCACGCGGTGTGCAGCTGCACCCGGTCTCGTCGCCGAGGTGGCCACAGGGACAAGGGTTGGCGGCGGCGACGAGCATGAAGTCGGCGGGGAACTGCACGGCCCCGCGGGCCCGGACAACGCTGACAGTGCGCTCCTCGAGCGGTTGGCGCAGCGCCTCGAGGTGGCTGCGCGAGAACTCGCAGACCTCGTCGAGAAAGAGCACGCCGTGGTGGGCGAGGCTGATCTCTCCAGGTCTGGCGAGGCCGCTGCCGCCGCCGATCAGGCCGGCCCGTGACACCGAGTGGTGAGGGGCTCGGAAGGGTGGCCGCGTGGCAGTGGGCGGGCGCTCGCGCAGTGCCCCGCGCAGCGAATAGAGAGCGGCGACCTCCAGCGACTGGTCCCCGTCGAGGTCGGGTAGAAGCGAGCAGAATGCCCGGGCCAGCATGGACTTGCCGCTGCCAGGCGGCCCCACCATCAGCACGTTGTGGCCACCTGCGGCAGCAATCTCCAGCGCGCGTTTCGCCTGCTGCTGACCGCGCACCTCGCGCAGGTCGGTGGTCTCGGCCACGGCGGGCGGTTGGCCGGGAGCGGCCAGCGGGAGCGGCGCGTTGCCGTCGAGGTGCGCGACGCAGCGGGGCAGCGACGACACGCCGACCACTTCCAGCGACTCGACCAGCGCCGCTTCCGCGGCGTTGTCCTCGGCGACGGCGAGGCGGCGCACCCCCGCGGCGCGAAGGCAGCGCGCCATTGGCAGGACACCCGTGACCGGACGGACGGAGCCGTCCAAAGCCAGCTCCCCGATGAAAGCGACGCCGTCGAGCCGCAAGGCGTTGTTGCCGAGGCAGAGGATGGCCATGGCGATGGCGAGGTCGAAGCAGGTGCCCTCTTTGCGGACCTCGGCCGGCGCCAGGTTGACGGTGAGGCGGCGCTGCGGGAACTCGAAGCCGGAGTTGCGGATGGCAGCCTTCACCCGCTCGCGCGCCTCCTGGATGGCGCGGTCGGTGAGCCCGACGATGGTGAAGCAGGGCAGGCCGTTGGCGACGTCCGCCTCGACCATCACCGGGACGCCGGCGAGCCCGTGGACGCTGCAGGCGGTGGCGCGGGCGAGCATACACTGCATTGTAGTACTTCAAGGTCGTGTATGCCTTGGAGCGGGCCCTCGCTGCCGCGCCCAGCGGTAGGGTGTCGGGGTGACAGCGCGCCGGCGTCTCGCTCTGGCTGGCCTCGCGGCCCTGGTGGCGGGGTCCGGGGTCCTCCACCTCCTCGTGCCCCAACCCTACGAGCGCATCGTCCCGGCGCCGCTGCTTGCGTGGCGCTCGCAGCTCGTGGCGGTCAGTGGCGGAGCCGAGATCGTCTGCGCGGTGCTGCTGGTCACGCCCAGGACGCGACGCATCGGTGCCTACGCGACCGCGCTCCTTTTCGTCGTGGTCTTTCCCGCCAACGTGCAGATGGCGCTCGACGGAGGCGTGCCAGGTGCCGGGTTCCCATTCAACAGCGGCGCGGTGGCCTGGCTCCGGCTTCCCTTGCAGGTTCCGCTGATCGGTTGGGCGCTGGCCTTCCGTGGCCGCCGCAGCGTCGCCACCCCCAAGAGGCAGCGCGTGAGCGCGTCCCTCAGTCGCCCTGGACGGCGTTCCTGATGTGCTCGCAGCGCATCACCGCGAGGCGCTCGTCGAGGATCAGCCCGAGGACGTCGATGCGGCACGGCTGCTTCCGCCGCTTGGTCGCCGAGCGATAGGTCTCGAGCAGAAGGCGCAGCTTGTGGCGCTTGCGGGCGTCGACGGCCTCTTCGGGCAGACCGAAGCCGACACCGCGACGGGCTTTGACCTCGACCAGGACGAGGGTCTCGCCATCCTCCGCGACGATGTCGATCTGCCCGATCCGGCTGCGCCAGTCGCGCGCCAGGATGCGGAAGCCCTGCTCTTTGAGGTGGTGCAGGGCCAGGTTCTCGCCGGCGTAGCCGACCCGCTCGCGCAACGGGCGAGCCAGGGGCAGCTGTTCCGGTGCGCGACGGATCCGGTCAGCCGTTGTCGCTCACCCCGTCCCCGGCGGCGACCTCGACCGGCTTGCCCTTGGCCGTGGTGTCGGCTGGCGTCTTGTCCTCCACCGCCACGGGCTCGACGGTCTCATCCTCCGGCGGGTCGTCCAGTTCGGTGACCGGGTCTCCGTCGATGAGCTCCTCGACCAGCTCGCCGTCGCTGGGCACCCCGGCCGTGTCAGCAGCCTCGCGCCGGCTGGTCATCGACGAGCCTCCGATCGGCTCGCGTCGCTCGCGGATGCGGGCGCGCTTGCCGACCTTCTCGCGCAGGTAATACAGCTTGGCTCGGCGCACGTCGCCGTGACGAAGAACCTCGATGCGGTCGAGCCGCGGAGAGTGCACGAGGAAGGTGCGCTCCACACCGACGCCATGCGACACACGACGCACAGTGAAGCTGGTGTGCAGCCCTGTGGTGCCGTTGACGGCGATAACAACTCCCTCGAACACCTGGATGCGTTCGCGAGTGCCCTCGACGACCTTCACGTGCACGCGCACCGTGTCGCCGGAGCGCAGAACCGGAACCTCCGGCTTCTCCTGCTCACGTTGGAGCAGGTCGATGACATTCACTTATTTCCTCCGGGAACCGCGCGCAACCGTACCAGATCTGGTCGGCGGCGCCGGGTTGACTGTTCACTCTGTTGACGGCGCCATGCGGTGATCGCCGCGTGATCGCCATTGCGCAGCACGGCGGGAACTTCGTGGCCCTCGAACTCCGCAGGACGCGTGTACAGCGGTGGCTCCAGGCCGCCGCCGACGCTGCTGCTGAAGGTCTCCTGGTCCAACGACTCCGGTGAGCCCACCACGCCGGGTAGGAGGCGAGCGGTGGCTTCGATGACCGCCATGGCGCCCACCTCACCACCGCTGAGGACGTAGTCGCCGACCGACAGCTCCTCGCCGATCTCCTCGCGGGCGCGCTCGTCGACGCCCTGGTAGCGACCGCACACGAGCAGCACAGCCCTCTCACGGCTCAGCTCGTGGGCGACATCCTGGTTGAAGACGCGACCCTGCGGGGAGAGCAGGATGGTACGCAGGGTGGCGACCTCGTCGCGCAGCGCGCGCACCGCGCGCACGATCGGTTCGGGTTTGAGCACCATGCCGCCGGCGCCCCCGAACTGCATGTCGTCGACCTGGCGATGCCGGTCGATGGTGTGCGCACGCAGATCGTGCACGTGCAGCTCGACGCTGCCACTGTCCAGCGCGCGGCCGACGACGCCGATGCCGAGCGGTCCGGGGAACACAGCGGGAAAGATGGTGAGCACGTCGAAGCGCATCAGTCGCGGTCCTCGGGCCACGGAGTGACCACCACCACGCCGGCGGCGACGTCGACGGACTGAACCCATTCGCGCACCAGCGGGTATTGCCGTTCGTCTGCCCCGACGCCGACCACGATGACATCGCTGGCGGGCTGTTCCTCGACGTCGCGGACGAGGCCGAGTTCCTCGCCGGTGTTCGACACCGCCCGCAGACCGACCAGCTGCCAGACGAACCACTCGTGGTCACCGAGCGCACGAGCCTGGGCGCGGTCGACGCAGAGATAGTCGCCGCTCAGCTTGGCCGCCTCCTCGCGGCTGGGAACCTCTGCGAAGGCGAGCAGGATGTCGTCGCCGTCGAGCGGGCGCGAGGAGGCCACCATCAGGCGGCGCCCACCCCTCTCTGCCAACAACGCGGTTCCCGGCGTGAACCGGCTCAGGTCACCGCCGAGCATCTGCACCCGCACCTCACCGCGCACGCCGTGGACACGGCGCACATGAGCGACACGTAGCAGCGGTGTGGCTGCCACCGTGGATGCGGGCGAGCCGACCTTAGGCATGCCGCCCTGCGTCGGCGAGCTCGACCTGGACGCGCTCGTGCTTGCGCAGCCCCGCCGCCCTCACCACCGCGCGGATCGCCTCGATGTTGCGGCCGCCCTTACCGATGACCTTGCCCATGTCCTCTTCGGCCACGGTCACCTCGATGATGGTGGTGCGCCCCCGGGGCACGGCATGGATGTTGATCGCCTCCTTGTTGCTGACGATGTGCTCGGTGATGAACCTCGTCAGGTCCGCGTAGTCGCTCACGGCGCCGACTCCGCCTCCGCGGCGCCGCCCTCTGCCTGTGGCGTGGGTTCGGGGTCCGGCTCCTCCGGCGGCTCGGCCGGCGCTGTCGGCGGCCGGTCTGCCGCCGTGGCGGGCACCGCGTCGACCTCCTCGGGGGCACCCGGTGTCTCCGACGCGGCCGCGGCCGCCGCCGGCGGTGGCGGGGCCGGCTTGAAGGTCCGTGGAATCTTGGCGAGGATTCCCTGCTCGACCAGCAGCGCGCGGGCGGCGTCACTCGGCCGAGCGCCCTTGCCGATCCATTCGCGCACCTTGTCGGCGTCGATCTGCACCTTGGCCGGGTTGGGCAGCGGGTCGTAGAAGCCGAGCAGCTCGATGAAGCGGCCGTCGCGCGGGCTCCGCGAGTCGGCGACCACCAGCCGGTAGAAGGGTCGCTTCTTCGCGCCCATCCTCTTCAGGCGAATCTTGACCAAAACGTCTCCTTTCTCTGTGGCCGGCGTACCGGTCCCTACAACGGAAGCTGACTGGTGTCCATGTTGCGCAGTTGCTTGAGCATGCGCGCCTTGCCGCGCATGCCCTTGGTGCCCTTGCCGCCGCCGAGCATCTTCATCACCGACTGCATCTGCTCGAAGCCCTTGAGCATCTTGTTGACGTCGGCGATGGAGGTGCCGCTGCCCGCCGCGATGCGCTTGCGTCGCGAACCCTTGATCACCTCGGGATGCCGTCGCTCCTTGGTGGTCATGGAGAGGACGATTGCCTCCATCCGCTTGATGTCCTGCTCGCCGGGGATGGCGCCGCCCTGCTGCTGCGCCTGGGTGAGCAGCTTCTTGCCCCCGGGGATCATGCCGAGCACGCCCTCGAGCGGGCCCATGCTGCGCAGCTGGCGCATCTGGGCGAGCCAGTCCTCCATGGTGAGCTTGCCGGCCAGCGAGCGCTCGACCATCTCCTCGGCATGCTTCTCATCGACGTGCTCCTGGGCGCGCTCGATGAGGGTGAGGATGTCGCCCATGCCGAGGATGCGCGAGGCCATGCGGTCGGGGGCGAAGGCCTCGAACTCCGACACCTTCTCGCCTATACCGCTGTACATGATCGGCTTGCCGATCGACTCGCGCATCGACAGCGCGGCGCCCCCGCGAGCGTCGCCGTCGAGCTTGGTGAGGATGATGCCGTCGACACCGACTGCCTCCTCAAAGGCCTTGGCGACGTTGACCGCCTCCTGGCCGGTCATGGCGTCGACCACGAGCACGGTGTCGTGCACCGTCACCCGGCGGCGGATCTCCTTGAGCTCGTCGAGCATCGTCTGGTCGATCTGCAGCCGACCCGCCGTGTCGAGGATGACCACGTCGCAGTTCAGCCGCTTGGCCTCGTCGACGCCGCGCTTGCACAGCTCGGGCGGCTTGGACTTGCCGTCGGGCATGGCCACGGGGACCTGGTTGTCCTTGCCGAGCCGCTCGAGTTGCTGGGCGGCGGCGGGCCGGTAGGTGTCGGCGGCCACCATGAGCGGGCGGTGGCCCTCCTTGCGCACCGCGAGCGCCAACTTGGCGGCGGTGGTGGTCTTGCCGCTGCCCTGCAGGCCGAGCAGCATCACCACAGTCGGCGGCTGCGACTGGTAGCGCAGCTTGCGCTGCTCGCCACCGAGCAGGGCGGTGAGCTCCTCGTTGACGATGGAGACGATCGTCTGCCCTGGCGTCAGCGACTCGAGGACCTCGGCCTGTACGGCGCGCTCGCGGATGCGCTCGACGAAGGCCCGCGCCACCTTGAAGTTGACGTCCGCCTCGAGCAGGGCCAGGCGCACCTCGCGCAGCCCCGCCTCGACGTCCTCCTTGCTGAGCTTGCCCTTGCCGGAGAAGCGCTTGAAGACGTCGGAGAGACGGTCGGAGAGGGAATCGAACATCAGGCGCCGCTGCCCGCGAGCGCCTGCACCTGCTCGCGCAGGTCGGCCTCGACGCGGTCGCGGCGGTCGAGCTCGGCGGCGAGGCCGAGGCGCACCTCAAGGTTCTCGAGCTGCGCGATCGCCCGCCGCACCAGGTCGTGGGCGCCGCTGCGCGTGCAGCTAAGGTGCTCGGCGAGCTCGGTGATCGACCAGTCCTCGTCGAGGTGAAGGCGGCATGCCTCGCGCTGATGGTCGGTGAGCACGGCGCCATAGACGTCGAAGAGGTGCTGGCGCGCCGCGTGGTCGGGCGCGGGGGCGGCGGGCGTGCGGAAGCGTGTCAAGGGCAAAGCCTTGACATGCTACCAGAACCTCAGCTCTACCCCGCCGGCACCTCGAGCACGCCGGCGAACAGGGCATCGAGATAGGCCACCGGGTCGAAGACGTTGAGGTCGTCGATCCCCTCACCGAGGCCGACCAGCTTGACCGGCACGTCGAGCTCAGCCTCGATGGCCAGGACGGTGCCGCCGCGCGAGGTCCCGTCGAGCTTGGTGAGCACGATCCCGGTGAGCTGCATTGCCTCGTGGAAGGCACGGGCCTGGGCAATGGCGTTCATCCCCGTGGGCGCCTCGATGACCAGCAGGGTCTCCTGGGGCGCGTCGGGGATGGCGCGCTGGATGACCCGGCGCACCTTCTCGAGCTCGGCCATCAGGTTGCTCTTGGTGTGGAGGCGACCCGCGGTGTCGACCAGCACGACGTCGAGGCGCCGGGCCAGCGCCGCCTGGATGGCGTCGTAGACCACCGCGCCGGGGTCGGCCCCGGGCTGGTGTGCCACCACGTCGGTGCCGCTGCGATCGGCCCACACGCGCATCTGGTCGATGGCCGCCGCCCGGAACGTGTCGGCTGCGGCGACCAGGGCGGTCATCCCCTCAGCACGCAGCCGGTGACCCAGCTTGCCCAGCGTGGTCGTCTTGCCGCTGCCGTTGACGCCCACGACCACCAGCACGCTCGGCCGGGCGTCGAGGTTCAGGCGCCGGTCACGCGCCTCGAGCAGAGTGAGCATCTCCGCCTTGAGCGAGTTGAGCGCGCCCTCGGCGGTGCCGATCCGCTCGACGCGTACGCGCTCGCGCATCGACGTGACCAGCTGCTCCGCCACCCCCATGCCGGCGTCGGCGCCGATGAGGATCTCGAGGAGGTCGTCGTAGAAGGCGTCGTCGAGGTCGCGGCGCAGCAGGACCGCGTCGCGGACCTGCTCGCTGAACGCCAGCGAGGCGCGGTCCATGCGCCGCGACATGCGCTTCCACCACGCCTCACGATGGACGCGGGACACCACCTCGTCGGTCATCGCGGGGGGCTCAGACCGCGGCGCGGATGGTCGACTGGCGCAGCCCCACCACGTGGCCCTCCGGCACCGTCTCGCCGGACTCGGCGTCGAAGCGCACGCTGATCACCGAGCTGACCCCGTCGCCGTCGCTGGTCACCCCGTGGAGCGCGTCCGCGGCGGCCATGGTGATGTGGTTGTGGGTCACCACGACGAACTGCTGCATGGCCGCGAGCCGCTTCAACAGCCGCGTGAAGCGCAGCACGTTGCTGTCGTCGAGTGGGGCGTCGACCTCGTCGAAGACGTAGAACGGCGAGGGGTTGACCTGCTGCAGGGCAAGGATGACGGCCAGCGCGGTGAGCGCCCGCTCCCCACCGCTGAACAGGCTGAGCGGTTGCAGCCTCTTCCCAGGCGGCTGCGCCAGGATCTCCACGCCGGCACGAGCCTTCGAGTTTCTGCCGGTGTCGTCAGCAACAACGGCGCCAGCCTCCTCGCGGCGTAGCGTGGCTCGGCCGCCGGGGAAGAGTTCGGCGAAGAGGTCGTGGAAGTGCACAGAGACGGCACCGAACACCGCCTCGAAGCGGACGTCGATGGCGTTGGTGAGGCGCGTGGCCATCACGCGGATGTCGGTGCAGGCGTTGCTGAGGTCGTCGCGCCCGGCTCGGAGCAGCGCGACGCGCTCTGCCAGGCGCTCGTGCTGCTCGGGCGCCAGCGCGTTGACCGGTCCGAGCGCTGCGACTCGCCGCTCCAGGCGGACGATCTCGCGCTCGGCCTTGTCGGCGTCTCCAGCCTGCGGTTCGGGGCCGTCGTCCTCCTCGTCGCCACGCACCGCGTCGGCGAGCTCGGCGACGCGCTCGGCTGCGGCGGCGACCTCGACGTCGGCGGCGGCGCGCTCGTCCTCGGCGCGGGCCAGCACCACCGCGACCTCGCTCCTCTCGGCCTCGAGCGCGGCCACGGCGCGCTCGCTGTGGGCGAGGTCGGGCGCCGTCGACGAGAGCCCGTCCAGCGCGACCGTCACCGCGTCGGCGCTGCTGGCCGCCACCACCCCGGCTGCCCGGCCGTGGGCCAGCGCGGCAAGGACGTCGAGTTCGGCGGTGAGGACGCGCACCGCAGCCGCCTCGCGGCGTGACCCGGCCAGTTCGAAGGCGGCCTGTGTGGCGTCGATGCGGCGAAGCCTCTCGGCACCCTCGGCGGCGACACGGTCCGACTCGATCTCCACGCCGCGCAGGGCAGCTGTGGCATCGGCGCCCCCAGCCCGGGCGGTGGCCACTGCTCGGCGGGCGGCGTCCGCGCCTGCGCGCGCCGAGTCGAGGCGCGTGGCGGCGTCGGCCAGCCGAGTAGCGGCGGCGCTGTCCGCAGAGGCGAGTGCATCGCGCTCGAGGTCCCGGGCGGTCAGCTCGGCTCGAGCCTCATCGAGCC
>JALYZN010000111.1 GCA_030948845.1 Candidatus Dormiibacterota bacterium | reverse complement strand
CTGGGGCATCTGGGGCATCTGGGGCATCTGGGGCATCTGGGGCATGTGGCCCCAGATGATCACCTTGATCATCTATGGGAGGTTGATCATCTTGCGTAATGCCCCCTACCTCCTGCTCAACAGCTGGCGCAGCACGTATTGGAGGATGCCGCCGTGGCGGTAGTAGAGAAGCTCCTGCGGGGTGTCGATCCGCACGGTGGCGGAGAACTCGAAGGCCACGCCGTCGGGACGGACGGCTCGCACCGTGATGGTCTTTCCGCCGGCGAACTCGCCTGCGATTGCTTCGTTGAGGCCGATGATGTCGTAGATCTCGTGCCCGGTGAGGCCGTGTGTCTCAGCGGATTCGTCCGACTTGAACTGGAGGGGCAGCACGCCCATGCCGATCAGGTTCGAGCGGTGGATGCGCTCGTAGCTCTGGGCGATGACGGCGCGGACGCCGAGGAGCTGGGGGCCTTTCGCCGCCCAGTCGCGGCTTGAGCCGGAGCCGTACTCGCGCCCGGCAAGCAAGATCAGGGGCACGCCGTCCTTCTGGTAGAGCATCGAGGCGTCATAGATCGACATCACTTCGCCGGTCGGCAGGTAGGTGGTCACGCCGCCCTCGGTGCCGGGGGCGAGGCGGTTGCGGAGGCGGACGTTGGCGAAGGTGCCGCGCATCATCACCTCGTGGTTGCCGCGCCGCGCGCCGTAGGTGTTGAAGTCGCGCAGTTCGACGCCGTGCTCGCGCAGGTACTGCGCGGCTGGCGAAGTCGGCGCGATGCTGCCCGCTGGCGAGATGTGGTCGGTGGTGATCGAGTCGCCGAGCAGGGCGAGCACGCGCGCGTTTTCGATGGCCTCCGATGGCTTGGGCGGCTCTCCGGCGAGGGCGAAGAACGGCGGTTCGCGCACGTACGTCGAGTCGTCCTCCCACTCGAACATCGCACCGGTCGGAGCCGGCAGCTTCTGCCAGTGCTCATCGCCGTCGAAGATGCGCGCGTACTCGTCGTGAAACATCGACTGCTGCAGACCGCGGCTGGTGGCGTCGGCGATCTCCTCCGCGCTGGGCCAGATGTCGCTGAGGAAAACGTCGCCGTCCGTGCCACGCCCGAGCGGCTCGGTGGTGAGGTCGATGTCGACCGTTCCGGCCAGCGCATACGCCACCACCAGCGGGGGCGAAGCGAGGTATGCCGCCTTCACCTGCGGGTGGATGCGGCCCTCGAAGTTGCGGTTGCCGCTCAACACCGCCGCCACGGCGAGGTCCTCGGACTCGATGCGCGCCGACACCTCCTCCGGGAGCGGGCCGCTGTTGCCGATGCAGGTGGTGCAGCCGTAACCGACGGTGTTGAAGTGCAGCGTGTCGAGCGCGTCCGAGACGCCGGCGCGCTTCAGGTAATCGGTGACCACGCGCGAGCCGGGAGCCAGCGACGTCTTGACGTGCTCGGGGACGTGCAGACCGCGCTCGACCGCGTGCTGGGCGAGCAGGCCGGCGGCGAGCATCACCGATGGGTTGGAGGTGTTGGTGCACGAGGTGATCGCGGCGATCACCACGGCGCCGTCGGCGAGTCCCTTGGCACTGTGGCCATTGCCGGCCGCGGCAGGCAGCGGTTGAGGATTGCCGGTTGCTCCGGCGGGATTGCCTCCCTCCCCGACGAGGCGCGCGAGGTCGCCGTTGCGCTGCGGACGGTCGTCGCCGCCGCCGCCGTACACCGCGGTGAAGGAGTTCCACACACCGGGGAGCGCCACGCGGTCCTGCGGGCGTCGCGGCCCTGCCACCGAGGGCACGATCGACGCCAGGTCAAGGTCGAGCGTCTCGCTGAACACCGGCGTCCCCGACTCGTCGGTGCGGAATATGCCCTGCTCGCGGCAGTAGCGCTCCACGAGGTCGACATGGTCCTCCTCGCGGCCGGTCTGGCGCAGGTACTCGAGCGTGCGCGCGTCCACCGGGAAGAACGACGCGGTGGCGCCGTACTCCGGGGCCATGTTGGAAAGCGTCGCGCGGTCGGCCGCGGTCATCGAGGAAAGCCCCGCGCCGCAGAACTCCACGAACTTGTTGACCACGCCGTGCTTGCGGAGCATCTCGGTGAGGGTCAGCACGAGGTCGGTGGCGGTGGTGCCGACTGGCAGCGCGTTGTGGAAACGCACCCCGACCACCACCGGAGAGAGGAGGAAGAGCGGCTGGCCGAGCATGCAGGCCTCGGCCTCGATGCCGCCGACACCCCAGCCCAGCACGCCGATGCCGTTGACCATGGTGGTGTGCGAGTCCGTGCCGACCAGCGTGTCGGGCAGGGCCACCTTCCTGCCATCCTGGTCACGAACCTGGACGACGCGGGCGAGGTACTCGAGGTTGACCTGGTGGACGATGCCCATCCCTGGCGGCACCACCCGGAATCCCTTGAACGCCTGCTGTGCCCAACGTAGCAGCATGTAGCGTTCACGATTGCGCTCGTACTCGCGCTCGATGTTGCGGCCGTACGCCTGCGCGTCGCCGAACGAGTCGACCTGCACGGAGTGGTCGACGACGAGGTCGACCGGGACCAGCGGATCGATCTTGCCCGCTTTCCCGCCGGCGCGCTCCATGGCGGCGCGCATGGCGGCGAGGTCGACCACCGCGGGGACGCCGGTGAAGTCCTGGAGAAGGACGCGCGAGGGGACGAACGGGCGCTCCGTGTCGTGCTCGGGGTGCTTGCCGTCCCAGGCGGTGAGCGCGGCGACGTCGTCGTCGTTGGCGAACGGCGCGTCCGCGTGGCGGAGCGCGTTCTCGAGGAGGATCTTTACGGTCATCGGCAGACGCGAGGGGTCGCCGACACCACTCTCGGCGAGGCGGTTGAGCCGGAAATACTCGACGCCGTCCGCGAGGGTGGCCCGCGCACCATAGCGATCCGCGCTGCTCATGCTTCGATCATCCCACTCGGTGTGACCGCGACGGCGCGGGCCTGGGCGTCGGTCAGCTCGGCGTCGAGATCTGTGCGAGGTACGAGGTGAGGTGGGTGTACCAGCCGCTGAGAAGGAGCAGCCCGAGCGCGACCGTGAGTACGCCGCCGACCCGGGTCATCGGGCCGGCGAGCCGAGCGACGCGACGGGGCAGCGCGGGCAGCGACGCCCAGAGCAGCGCGATGAGCACGAACGGAAGACCGAGCCCGATCGAGTAGGCGAGCAGCAGCGCCGCGCCGGAGAGGACGTGGGCGCTGCTCGCTGCCAGCACGAACGCGACGCCCAGGTACGGGCCCACGCACGGCGTCCAGCCGATCCCGAACACGACACCGACGAGATAGGCGGCGCCCACCCCGCGACCGCGCACCCGCTCGGGGAGGGACACGCCGCGCACCCGCTCCAGGAACGGCAGGCGCAGTACCCCAGCGACCACCAGGCCGAAGAACACGAGCAGGATGCCGCCGGCGATCTCGACGCCGCGCTCCACCTGACGGATGGAATGGCCGATGCCGGCGGCGCCGATGCCGAGCAGGATGAAGACGGTGGTGAACCCCGCCACGTAGAGGATGGAGCCGGCCACGAGACGGCCGCGGAAGTCGCGGCGGCGGCGGTTGTCGGCGAGGTCGGTGGCGGTCGCGCCGCTGACCGCGGAGAGGTAGGCGGGCAGGAGCGGCACCGAGCACGGTGCCAGGAACGAAGCGAGCCCGGCGACGAACGTCGCCACCAGCGAGGCGATGCTGATCACGCGGCTCAGCCGAAGGTGAACGTGTAGAGGCGGAAGCCGGCGGGCACGGTGAGGTCGACCAGGTGGCGGCTGCCGCGCTGCCCGGTGAGCACGTGGTAGAGCTGCTGGCCGGTGAGGTCGAGGCCGGCCCCGGTGAGGTCGGGGCCGCGCTGGGACGCGGGCACCGAGGCGCCGTCGACGGCGATCGTCACGTGCGCGGACTGCCCGTCCTGGCCGGCCACCAGGTACACGTCACGCGCTGAGAAGCTGAGCCGGACGTGACCCGGCGCGGTCGACACCAGATACTCGCCCTGGTCGGCCCAGGTGCCGGTGACGAGGATCTTGTCACTGTCGCGCGGCGCCCCCGGGTCGGGGTACTGCGTCGGCTGTCCGGTGGCGCCGTAGCTCTCGCCGTCGGCGAGCTGGCCGCGCGTGCTGCCCGCGTACAGCTCAGGTGTCTGCGCGCTGATGTCAGGGGTCGCCGCCACCGCTGTTGGTGAGCTGTTGATGCCGAGCAACGTGGCGACCGCCGACTCGGTGACGTCGTAGTCACCCTCGCCGAAGTGCATGTAGGCAACCCGGCCGGACTGGTCGACGAGGTACTCGGCCGGCCAGTACTGGTTGCTGTATGCGTTCCAGGTGCCCATCGCGGAGTCCAGCGCCACCGGCCAGGTGACTCCGAAGCGCTGCACCGCGGCAGCAACGTTGGCAGGCTGCTTCTCGAAGTCGAACTCCGGCGAGTGCACGCCAACGATGACCAGGCCCCGGTTCGAGTACGTCTGTTGCAGGTGCTGCAGGTGGGGGATGGTGCGGACGCAGTTGACACATGAGAAGGTCCAGAAGTCGACGAGCACCACCTTGCCGCGCAGACCGTTGATAGTGAGGGGCTGGCTGTTGAGCCAGCCGTCCAGGCCGGTGAACTCAGCCGCGTTCATGCGCTGGTCGGTGGGGATCAGCACCGCATCGCCCCGCCCCGTGGCTGCGCTGGGTGGCGCCATCCGCACCAGGAGCGTGACGATGACGGCGAACACCGCCAGGCCGGCGAGCCCGGTGAGCGCCCAGCGGTAGCGGGACATGCGGCTCAGGGTACGCGCGGACGGGAGCCGCGAGCCGCCCCACGCCGCAGAGAATCGTCCCTGCGGGGTGGCGTGGTGAGCGTGACCTCACTGCACCGACGGCGGTGACGTGGACACGCAACCGGTACGCAGGTGATACGTTTGGCCGGACGCGTCAGCGTCTGAGATCAGGAGCGGGGGTTCATGCCAGATCGCAGCCGAGGCGGCCGTCCGGGATCCACGCCGTCCGAGGCGACGCGTCGCACCGGCAACGCGCGTCCGTCCTCATCCCCGCCCAAGCAGTCCGCGGCGAGTGGGCCGAAGCCAGCGTCGATCATCGTCTTCCCCGCCGGCTCCTGAGCTCGATTCGCGCCTGACGCGCTCGTCTGGCGTCGCCGTGCGGGCGGGCGTGGCCGCTAGGCTGGTCCCCAGCGTGCAGGCATGACAGGAGGATGCGCGTGCCCCGAGCTGCGGGACGGGTGGTGATCGAGGGTGTCCGCCCGACCGTGGACGGCGGCGCGCTGCCCGCCAAGGGAGCGGTCGGTCTCCCCCTCAGAGTGAGCGCCGTTTTCATCGTCGACGGCCACGACCGCCTCCTCGGCTGGGTGCGCCACGGTCCCTCGCGCACGACGGCCGGGACGGCGTCGGGCAAGCTGCCCAGCGGCTGGAGCGAGCTGCCCATGGAACCGACCGACAACGACCTGTACACCAGCAGCGTCGTGCCCGCCGAGGTGGGTCCCTGGAGCTTCGAGGTGGCGGCCATGCCTGACGACTACGGCAGCTGGCTGCGCGACCTGCGCCTGCGCTTCGACGACGGCCAGGACGTGGCCGTCGAGCTCCAGGAGGGCGCGCTGATGGCCGAGCACCGCGCTACCCGCGCTGACGTCAGCGCCACCGACAAGCGCGAGCTCAGTGCGCTGGCGCACGCGTTGCTGCGACGGCGTGAACCCGCCCGGCTCGTGGCGGCTGCCGAGGCGGAGACCGCCGTAGCGCTGATGCGCCGCACGGTGAACCGCGGCGCGGCGACCTTCGCTGGTCCATTTCCATTGTGGATCGACCGAGAACTCGGCGCCTTCTCAGCGTGGTACGAGCTCTTCCCGCGCTCCGAGGGAGCCACGCCGCACCACCCCGGCACGCTGAAGACCGCCACAGCACGTCTGCCCGGCGTCGCCCAGATGGGCTTCGACATCCTCTACCTGCCGCCGATCCATCCCATCGGCGTCACCCACCGCAAGGGAGCCAACAACAGCCTCACGCCCGGCCCAGAGGACCCGGGCAGCCCGTGGGCGATCGGCTCGGCCGAGGGCGGCCACACCGCAATCCATCCCGACCTCGGCACCATCAAGGATTTCGACGCGTTCGTCGCCGCGGCTCGCAAGGCCGGCATCGAGGTGGCGCTCGACTACGCGCTGCAGAGCAGCCCGGACCATCCCTGGGTCACCGAGCACCCGCAGTGGTTCCGCCACCGCCCCGACGGCTCGATCCGCTACGCCGAGAACCCACCGAAGCGATATCAGGACATCTTCCCGATCAACTTCGACACCGAGGATCGCGACGCACTCTGGGAGGCGCTGCGCGACGTCATGCTGTTCTGGATCTCGCACGGCGTGCGCGTGTTCCGCGTCGACAACCCGCACACCAAGCCGATCGCCTTCTGGGAGTGGTTGATCGCCGAGGTCCACGCCAACCACCCCGACGTCCTCTTCCTCGCCGAGGCGTTCACCCGCCCGGCGATGATGCGGCGGCTCGCCAAGGTGGGCTTCACCCAGTCGTACACGTACTTCACCTGGCGCAACACCAAGCATGAGCTCGAGGAGTACCTCACCCAGCTCTCCTCGACGGAGATGGTCGACTACTACCGGCCCAACTTCTGGGTCAACACCCCCGACATCCTCCACGCGTTCCTGCAGCACGGTGGACCGGCCGCTTTCCGCCTGCGCCTGGTGCTCGCCGCGCTGACGGCGCCGTCGTGGGGGATGTACAGCGGCTACGAGCTCTACGAGAACCTGGCGGTGCGCGAGGGTAGTGAGGAGTACCTCAACTCGGAGAAGTTCCAGGTGCGCATCCGCGACTGGAACGACCCGCGCTCGCTGGCGCCGATGATCGAGCAGGTCAACGGTATCCGGCGACGCCACCGTGAGGCGATCGCGTTGCTGCGCACCCTGCGCGTGCACCACATCGACTCAGAACACATGCTCTGCGTCTCGCGGATGAGCGACGATGGCAGCGACGTGCTCCTGGTCATCGTCAACCTCGACCCGCACTCCGCCCACGCGGCCACCACGTGGCTCGACCTCGAGGCCCTGGGCATCCCTGCCGACGCGCCCTTCGCCGCGCACGACGAGCTGAGCGGGGCGACCTACAGCTGGTGGGGCCCGGCCAACTACGTGCGCCTCGACCCGGCGTACCAGGCGGCTCACGTGCTCCACCTGCACACGCAGTCATGACCGCCACCGGACGGCGCCGCCAGGCGCCACCCCAGCCCGACGAGGTGGACCCGGATCCGATCCCCTCGCCGGCGCCGCACGCGCACCCGGTGCCGGCGTCGGACCCACTCTGGTTCAAGCGGGCCGTCTACTACGAGCTGCTGGTGCGGGCCTTCGCCGACAGCAATGGCGATGGCGTCGGCGACTTCCGCGGGCTCATCGACCACCTCGACTACCTGGAATGGATGGGCGTCGACTGCATCTGGCTGCTGCCCTTCAACCAGAGCCCGCTGCGCGACGGCGGCTACGACATCAGCGATTACTACGACGTGCACCCCGACTACGGCAGCGTCGAGGACGTGCGCGAGTTCGTGACTCGCGCCCACGAGCGTGGCATGCGCGTGATCATGGACCTGGTCATCAACCACACCAGCGACCTGCATCCGTGGTTCCAGCAGGCGCGCTCCTCACCGGACAGCCCGTACCGCGACTGGTACATGTGGAGTGAAAGCAACCAGCGCTTCAGGGATGCGCGGATCATCTTCGTGGACAGCGAGACGTCCAACTGGACATGGGACGAGCAGGCCGGTGCGTACTACTGGCACCGCTTCTTCAGCCACCAGCCGGACCTCAACTACGACAACCCGCAGGTGCGCGAGGAGATCCTCCGCGTGGTCCGGTTCTGGCTCGATCTCGGCATGGACGGCTTCAGGCTGGACGCGGTGCCCTACCTCTTCGCGCGCGAGGGCACCAACTGCGAGAACCTGCCCGAGACGCACGCCTTCCTGGCCGACCTTCGTGCCGCTGTCGACCGTGAGTACGCCGACAAGGTGCTGCTCGCCGAGGCCAACCAGTGGCCCGAGGACGTCATCGACTACTTCGGCACCGAGGAGCGTCCCGAGTGCCACATGTGCTTCCACTTCCCGCTGATGCCGCGCATGTTCATGGGACTGCGCCGCGAGCAGCGCTACCCGATCACCGAGATCCTCGAGCGCACTCCGCACATCCCCTCGACCGCGCAGTGGGGCATCTTCCTGCGCAACCACGATGAGCTCACCCTGGAGATGGTCACTGACGACGAGCGCGACTACATGTGGGGCGAGTACGCGTCCGACCCGCGCATGAAGCTCAACCTCGGCATCCGCCGCCGTCTCGCCCCGCTGCTCAACAACGGACGCCGCCAGATGGAGCTGTTCTGCGGGCTGCTCCTCTCCCTGCCGGGCTCACCCATCCTCTACTACGGCGACGAGATCGGCATGGGCGACAACATCTACCTCGGCGATCGCGACGGGGTGCGCACCCCCATGCAGTGGAATGGTGACCGCAACGGCGGCTTCGGGCGCAGCGACTTTGCGCGGCTGTACCTGCCACCGCTGATGGACCCGGTGTACGGGTTCTCCGCGGTCAACGTCGAGGCGCAGATGCGCAACGAGTCGTCATTGCTGCACTGGATGCGCCGCTTCGTGGCGGTGCGCAAACGCTACGCGGTGTTCGGCGAGGGCACCTTCGAGGCGCTTGACGCCGCCAACCCCTCGATCTTCGCCTTCCTGCGCACGCTCGACGACCACATCGTGCTGTGCGTGAACAACCTGTCGCGCTTCGCCCAGCCGGTCGAGCTCGACCTGCGCCGCTTCGAGGGGCGCACCCCGGTGGAGATGCTGGGCCACGTGCACTTCCCGCGCATCGGCGAGCTGCCCTACCTGCTCACCCTGGCGCCCCATAGCTTCTACTGGTTCACCGTCGAGGAGCCGCGGGAATGAACGGCACGGTCGACGTCGACGTCGTTCGCGGAGTCCTCGAGGAGGGCTTGAAGTCATGGCTGCCGCGGCAGCGCTGGTACGGCGGCGGGCGAGCGATCCGTGGCGTGCACTGCGAGGAGCTGTCCGCGATCGCGGACGAGCCCGAGGTGGCGTTGTGCGTCGCCAGTGTGGTCCACGATGACGACACGCACACCACGTACAACGTGCCGGTAGCGGTGGGCTCGCCAGGCGGACTGCGTCCCAGTGACCCGGCTGCAATCATCCACGAGGACGAGCGAACGCTGATCTTCGACGCCCTCGCTGACGCGCGCACCGCCGCGCCGCTGTGGCGCATCCTGGCACGCGGACAACCGGTGCAGCTGGGCGACGGACGGCTCGAGGTCGGCGGTGACGGCGGGCTCGATCCGGCGACCGGCGACATCGCGCCGCTGGCACGCGAGCAGTCGAACACGTCGCTCATCGTCGGTGGCCGGCATCTCCTCAAGGTGATGCGCAAGCTGGCCTTCGAGCCCTCGGTCGAGCTGGAGATGACCCGTGCGCTGGAGGAGGCCGGCTTCCGCCACCTCGCGCCACCGCAGGCGTGGCTGCACTACGAGCGCGCCGACCAGCCGCACGGCGCCCTGCTGGCGCTCGCCCAGCCGTACCTGCACAACGGCACCGAGGGATGGACGCTGGCGCTGACGTCGCTGCGCGACCTCTACGCCGACGCCGAGGAGCGTATCGGGGGCGACGCCTTCCAGCGCAACCAGGCGGTGGAGGAGGCAGGCGGCAGCTTCACCCCTGATGCAGCGCGGCTCGGTGACATCACCGCGCAGATGCACCTCGCCCTCGCCGACGCCCGCGGAGCTGCGCTCACCGCGCAGCCGATCACGCCTGCGCTGCTGGCGAAGTGGGCGGACGAGATGCTCGGCGAGCTCGACGCGCTCATCGCCGGCAACCCCCGGGCGGTGCAGGGAATCGCCGAGCACCGCGCCGCGATCGAGGCGCGCATCAAGGCGATCCGCACGCTGCACGACCCCGGGCTGGCCATCCGCATCCACGGCGACTACCACCTCGGCCAGGTGCTGCGCATCGACTGGGGCTGGACTGTGCTCGACTTCGAGGGCGAGCCGCGCCGTCCCGTCGAACACCGCCGCCGCCGCCATTCGCCACTGCGCGACGTCGCCGGCATGCTGCGCTCCTTCGACTACGCGTCGTCTGTTGCGCTCATCGAGCGCAGCACTCCAGCTGACCCTGCCTGGGGGCAACTCTCCGCGCACGGACGCACCTGGGCCACTGCCAATCGCGAGGCCTTCTGGGCGACGTATGTTGAACGCACCGCGGGCAGCCGGCTGCTGCCCGACGCCGGCGCGGCGCTGATGCTGCGACGCGCGTTCGAGATCCAGAAGGCCATCTATGAGGTGGGCTACGAGCTGGCGCACCGCCCGCACTGGGTGTCGGTGCCGCTCGGCTTCCTCCTCGAGGCGACGGCATGACCACCACGCGCGAGGCTGGCACGCCTGTAGATCTCGCTGCGGAGGCCCGGCTGCTCACCGACGGCGTGCACCGCGATCCCCACCGCGTGCTCGGGCCTCACCCCGACGGCGAGGTCACCGTGGTGCGGGCGTTCCACCCGGACGCGCTGGAGGTGTCGGTGGCGCATCCCGACGGTGGGGTGCAGATGAAGCGCGTCGACGACAGCGGGCTCTTCGAAGCGGAGATCGCGGTGACCGAGCTGCCGGGCTACCGCCTGCGCTTTCGCACCGCGGACACGGAGTGGGAGCTCGACGACGCCTACCGTTTCCTCCCCACCCTCGGCGACATCGACCTCCACCTCATCGGTGAAGGCACCCACTACCGGCTCTGGGAACGGCTCGGCGCGCGCGTCATGGACCACCAGGGCGTGCGCGGCACCGCCTTCGGGGTGTGGGCGCCGCTGGCGCGCGGCGTGTCGCTGGTCAGCGACACCAACGGGTGGGACTCACGCACGTTGCCGATGCGCTCGCTCGGCGCCAGCGGGGTGTGGGAGATCTTCATCCCCAACGTCGGCGCAGGCATGCGCTACAAGTTCCGGGTCCTCGGCGCCGATGGGCGCACCGTGCTCAAGGCCGACCCGCTGGCTCGTGCCGCCGAGCCGCCGCCTGCGACCGCGAGCGTGGTGACCGAGTCGGCGCACGCGTGGACCGACGGCGAATGGGTCGCCCGTCGTGCAGTGGTCGACCCGACGGTGCGGCCGCTGTCGATCTATGAGGTGCATCTGGGGTCATGGCGGCGCGGCACCGACGGCTCGGTGCTGAGCTATCGCGAGCTGGCCGGACAGCTCGCCGAGCACTGCGACCGCATGGGCTTCACCCACGTGGAACTGCTGCCCATCGCCGAGCATCCCTTCGGGGGCTCCTGGGGGTACCAGGTGAGCAGCTACTACGCGCCGACCTCGCGGTACGGCACACCGGACGACCTGCGCTGGTTTGTCGACCATCTCCATCAGCGCGGCATCGGGGTGATCGTCGACTGGGTGCCCGCGCACTTCCCGCGCGACGAGTGGGCGCTGGCGCGCTTCGACGGCACCGCGCTGTACGAGCACGCCGACCCGCGCCGCGGTGCCCAACCGGACTGGGGCACGCTCGTGTTCAACTTCGGGCGCAACGAGGTGCGCAACTTCCTCGTGGCCAACGCGCTGTTCTGGATCGAGGAGTTCCACATCGACGGGCTGCGCGTCGACGCGGTGGCGTCAATGCTCTATCTCGACTACTCGCGCAAGCCCGGCGATTGGGTGCCCAACCAGTACGGCGGCCGCGAGAACCTCGAGGCGATCACTTTCATCAAGGAGTTCAACGAGCAGGTGCACGCGCGTCACCCCGGCGTGATGACCATCGCCGAGGAATCGACGGCGTGGCCGGCGGTGTCACGCCCGACGGCGAGCGGGGGGCTCGGTTTCACCTTCAAGTGGAACATGGGCTGGATGCACGACACCCTCGACTACATCAGCAAGGACCCCGTCTTCCGCCGCTACCACCAGCAGCAACTGACCTTCGGCGTCTGGTACGCGTGGGCGGAGAACTTCATCCTGCCGCTCTCCCATGACGAGGTGGTGCACCTCAAGGCGTCGCTGATCGGCAAGACGCCCGGCGACCGCTGGCAACGGTTCGCCAACCTGCGTGCGCTCTTCGGCTGGATGTGGGCGCACCCGGGCAAGAAGCTGCTCTTCATGGGCGGCGAGTTCGCGCAGCGGGGGGAGTGGAACCACGACCGCTCTCTCGACTGGCACCTCGTCGAGGAGCACGAGCACGCCGGCGTGCAGCGACTCGTCGCCGACCTCTGCCACGTGTACCAGCAGATCCCGGCGCTGTGGCAGGTGGACGGCAACAGTGAGGGTTTCCGCTGGATCGACGCCGGCAACGTCGACCAGAGCGTGGTCAGCTTCGTGCGCCTGGACGCGTCGGGACATCCCGGCGCCGCCTGCATCGCCAACTTCTCGCCGGTGGTCTACGAGGGCTTCCGCGTGGGGTTGCCGAAGGCCGGCGCCTGGCGTGAGGTGATCAACACCGACGCCGCCGACTACGGCGGCAGCGGGGTGGGCAACATGGGGCGCGTTGAGACGGAGCCGTCGAACTGGCACGGCTTCGAGCAGTCGGCGCTCATGACCGTGCCCCCGCTCGGAGTGGTCTGGCTGTCGCCTGAGGAATAGGCGGTGCTGGCGCGCTGGCGTCAGGTCGCCGCGGTGACCGGTTCGAAGCTGGCCAGCATGGCCTCGAGCGCCTTCTGGTCGGGGCCGACAAAGGGATCGGCGTCCGGCGCATCGGCGAGCATCTGGGTGAACTGCGCGCCCAGGCCGATTGCCGGGGGCAGGTGCGTGCTGAAGATCGCCTCCGCGTTGTCGATCGGCATCGCCTTGACCGAGTTCATGTAGCGGCCTCTGTCGACGCCGTGGACCCAGGGGCTGTCGATGGTGGCCCACACATGCTGCGCACCGCGCAACTGCTCGGCTGGCACCTCGCCAACGTCGGGTCCGCTGGCGATCTCCTCGCTCGGCATCGGAGCGCCGAAGCAGTCCGAGCTGAAGCAGGTCCGGGACTTGTCGTCGAAGAAGCCGACGGTGGCGGGGTTGTCGAACAGCGCGGGGCGGAACGCGTGCAGCGTGCGGTCACCGACGTCGAGACTCTGTCCCGGGTTGAGCAGATACAGCCGGTCCATCGGCAGCGGCCTCTCGGTCGACATGATGCCGGCGGCGATGAAGGTGGTCACCAAGCGTGCCCGCGGGGCGGCCTCGAGCAGCGCGAAGATGCCACCTGTGTGGTCGCGATCCGGGTGGGTCAGCCAGATCCACCGCACTGTGGCGGGGTCGATCACCGAGCTGACGGTGGCCACAAAGTCGCGGTCGGGAAGGCCCACCCCCGTGTCGACGACAACTGGCTCGCGCGCGTGCAGCACGAATGAGTTGACTGGCAGGAACCCGATGCCCGGAACCTCCAGGGCATCGCTGAGCACGGTGACGTCATCGCCGGCACGGAATGTGCGCATGGTTGCTCTCCTTGCGGTGATTGCGGGTCAGAAGACGATGCGGGTGGCGAGCAGTCCTGAGGACCCTTCGCGGCCGGAGAGAATCCGGCAGAACTCTACGCTGTCAAGGACGAGGTCGTCGCCGCCCGTGCCGGCAGTATATGCGCCCCCGGCGGGGCCAGAAAGCGTCAGTGTGAACGGCTGACCGTGCCGCCGCGCCCAGTCCGCGACCACGTCGGCGACGATGCGCCCGTCGTGGTCCGCTGTGAGCTCAGGCTCGCGGCTGATCGCCCGGCAAATGTCGATGCGGTGGATCCACGGGTCGCGGGTGTGAATGACGTCGAAGAGATAGCCGACCGTCCATCCGGATTCACCAAGGAGCTGAGGGTCGTACGGCGCGGCGCGCATCGCCTCAGTGGTGGCGCGACGCGCGGCCAGACCACGCGGTGCCGCCACATGCAGTGCGTCACGCAGTTGATCGGTGGTGAGTCCGGCATGCTCGCTCACCTGCAGTGCGGTCATGGCATCGAGACGGCGCGCACCGGTCTGTGCCGCCGCCTCCGTGGCGGCGCCGATCTGGCGATTGCGCTCCTCCGGGTCGCCCTGCAGCTCGAGCATCCCCAGGATGTGGCCGAGCATGGCCTTGACGTCCCAGCCGACGCAGTCGGTCGGGCGCGACCAGTCCGCGTCACGAAGCTCGTCGACGACGGCGAGCAGCCGGTCGTACTCCGCGGTCGCGACCAGCATGGCCTCGTCGTGTCCAAGTGGCGCGATGGTTTCGACGGCGATGGCGCTGCTGATCACTTGTGTCTCCTGGCGGTTGCTGGCCGGTAGTGCTCGAAATACATGTCGCTGAGCTCATCGGCGAGACGGACCCAGCGATCGCCGCCAGGTTCGTTGGAATTCTGTTGCGCGGCGAGGCCGGCGGGGAGCGCGGTCCACGCGTCGAATGCGTGAGCGTTGGTGATGCCGCAGGCCCGCAGCGCGGCGCGGGACTCCTCGAGGAGGCGCAGGGCCGGTTCGTAGGCCTCCGGGCTCGGCTCGAACCCCGGGATGGTCCGCTGGAAGAGCAGCTGGTATCGGACTGGGTCCTCGACGCAGAAGTCGAGAAAGGTCCTCGCGCGCAGGCGCATTCCTTCGACCGGGTCCGAAGTCGGCGGAAGCGCGGTGACGCGCCGCATCAATTCGACGTTCGACTCTTTGAACATGGCGTCGTAGATCGCGTACTTCGACGGGAAGTACACGTACAGGGACTGGGCGCGCATGCCCACGCGCGCGCCGAGATCGCGCATTGCAAGGGCGGCGAGGCCCTCGGCCCGGACCAGCTGCCAGGCCGCGTCGAGGATCTCTCGACGCGTTGCCGCGTTCCTCTCGGCGCGGCGGTCCCGGGTGAGCACAACTGACATAGTCAGGCAGTATGAACTTTGTCAGGTGAAGCGTCAAGCCAATCCGGCGACTGAGCCTGCCTGCGGTTGCGCGCCGGGGTGCCAGCGCTGACAATGTGGCGCCGCCGCGGCCCAGGACAATTCCCAGGAGAGACCATGGACACCGAACAGGCGCGCGAGCAGCTGATCGCTGAGCGCGATCGCCTCACGCAGGTGCGCGATGCGGCCACGCGGTTGAGCACGCCGGCGCAGGAGACGGCCGAACGCGAGCTCTCGAGCGCCGACCAGCACCCCGCCGAGCAGGCGACTGAGACGCTGGAGCGCGAGCTCGACCTGGGCGTCCTGCAGAGCGTGGAGAGCGAGCTCACCGAAGTTCAGGCCGCGCTGGAGCGCCTCGATGCCGGGGCCTACGGCGTGTGCGAGGTCTGTCGCAAGCCGATCGCTGATGGGCGCCTCGAGGCCATGCCAGCCGCGCGGTATTGCGTCGAGGACCAAGCCAAGGCGAAGGCGAATCGCGTCCCGTAAGACGGGGAAGGAGGACGTCCCTTCCCTTCTTGGCCGTGCTTCGGCCAGGTCGCGACGCAGTAGTCGCTACCAGCCGACGGGGTGAGGGGTTGCCCAGTCGTTGTCGTGAGCGTCGGGGAAATGCTGGCGCTCGGGGACCATCGAGTCGAGCAGCTGCTCCTGCCAGTCGAGCAGGGCGGCGTGCAGGCGAATGGTGTTGCGCGCGCGGGTCGCCTTGCGAGGCAGCGGTACACCGACCTCGTCCTCGAGGCGGTAGAGGCGCTGGCGGAGCGGCCGGTCGAAGGAGCGCTCGCCGGTGAGGTGACGCTCCTCGAGCTGGTTGATCAGCGAGTCGATGGCCCGGATGCGGCGGCGGATCCGCGAACCGTCCACACGGCGTCGCAACGAGGCGATCCGGCGATCCCAGATCTCCCGCCCGGCGCGGGCGATGAGGTCGGGGTTCATGGGGCTGGCGGCGAGTTGGGCGGACATTGGGTTGTTCCTGTCTGGCTGGTTGAACCGTCGCGGCGGCGGCTTGGTTATTGCCGGTTGAGCACCGCGTGCGGATCGAGCATTCCAACTGTCACCTTTCGTGAAGGTGACGACTCCGACGACGGTGCTTTCGCGATGATCACGAGCCTGATGATCGGCGGTCTACCTGAGAGCAGCCTGTGGCGCGGATGAGCGATTTCCGACGGATGCACGTCCGCGGCCGGCCCTTGCTGATGCCCAACCCCTGGGACGTCGGCTCCGCCCGGGTGCTGGCGTCGCTCGGCTTCCAGGCGCTGGCCACAACCAGCAGCGGCTTGGCGGCGACTCGTGGTAAGCAGGATGGTTCGATTGGCCGAGATGACGTGCTCGCCCACGCCGCAGCGATCGTCGCTGCCGTCGACCTGCCCGTCTCGGCGGACCTTGAGAACGGCTTTGCGGAGGACCCGGACGGCGTGTACGCGACCGTGAGGGCAGCGGTCGCGGCGGGTCTGGCCGGCTGCTCGATCGAGGACTACTCGCGCACCGGCAGTGGCGGCATCCTTGAGCGCGGACTGGCCGTCGAGCGGGTGATCGCCGCGGTGGAGGCGGCCGAGGTTCAGCCGGGACTCGTCCTCACCGCTCGCGCGGAGAACCTCATCAGGGGCAATCCTGATCTCGACGACACGATCGCCCGGCTCCAGGCGTACCAGGAGGCCGGCGCCCATGTGCTGTACGCGCCCGGGGTGCGCGGCATCGAGGAGGTGCGGCGGGTGGTCGCGTCGGTCGACCGGCCGGTCAACGTGCTGGCGCTGCCCGGCTCACCGTCGGTGGCCGAGCTGGCTGAGGCCGGCGTGGCGCGCATCTCGGTCGGGGGTGCCTTCAGCCACGTGGCGTTCGGGGCGCTGACGCGGGCGGCGCGCGAGCTGCTCGACGAGGGGACGCTCGGGTTCATGGACTTGGCAGGCGAGGGATTGCGTCAGGAGCGGGCGGCCTTCGGCGGCGCGTGAGCGGGTTCCGGCTGATGCCGGCGAAGTTGGAGGGTCGGAGTGACTGACTGGTTGGTGGACGCCGTCATGCTGCCGGACGGCACCGCCGGGAGTCGCTGGCTGACGGCGTCCGGTTGGACGGAACAGCGCGCGCCGGATGCGGTGGCCCTGCCCGGGCGCTTCGCGCTGCCTGGCCTGGTCGACGCCCACAGTCATGTGAGCTTCTCCGACGGAGACGCGGAGCCGGTGTTCGTTGACATCGACGGCGCCGAGGCTCATCGCGAGCGCTACGCGCGCGACGGCGTGGCGATCGTCCGCGATGCCGGCGGGGCGCCCGACGTTGTGCTCTCGCTTCCGCGCACCGCGGACCGGCCCTTCGTGGTCGCGGCGGGGCGTCACCTGGCTCCGCCGGGAATGTACTTCGAGGGCGTGCACCTTCCCGTCGAAGCGGACGACGTCGTCGCGGTTGCGCTCGGTGACCTCGTCGCAGGAGCGACCTGGGCGAAGCTGGTGGCTGATTTTCCCTCCGCGGCGGCCCGCGCTCTGGCGCCGGGCGCGCCGCCAGAGCAGACGTACGACCTGGATGTCGTGCGACGCCTCATCGACGCTGTTCACGGCGCGAACGGACGTGTCGCCGCACACGTGACCACGCCGCTGGCGAGCGCACTGGTGTCTCTCGGCATCGACTCGATCGAGCACGGCACCGCGCTCGACGAGGCCACGGTCGATGACATGGCATCGCGTGGAACCGCGTGGACGCCGACGCTGTGCGCCGTGCTGTCGGCGGCTCCGGATGCTCCGCCGGAGCGGCGGCGCATCACAGCGGAGCGACGCGAGCGCTTTGCGCATCTCCTGCCATACGCGATCGCGCGAGGAGTTCCGGTGCTGACCGGCAGCGACGTTGTGGGGACGATTCCGCGCGAGATCGCCTTGCTTGTGGAATGTGGGGTGGCACCGGGTGACGCGTTGCGCGCAGCAACAGTGTCCGCCGTGCGTTTTCTGGGAACCGATGCGGAGGCGGCGCCGGCGTCGGTGGTGACGTATGACGCCGATCCGCGTGAGGATCCGGAGGTCTTGCACGAGCCCGCCGCGGTGGTGATCGGCGGCGTGCGGGTGCGCTGACCCACTGGAGGCTGGGTCGCGCCCCGTCGTCAATGACGGAAGTGGCGCTCCCCGGCGTGCACCATGGCCATGCCCAGCGCGTCGGCGGCGGCGGTGACCTCGGGGTCTTTCTTGGAGCCGCCCGGCTGGATGATGGCGGCGATGCCCGCCTTGCCCAGGGTCTCGACGCCGTCGGGCATCGGGAAGAAGGCGTCCGACGCGGCCACCGCGCCCGACGCCCGGTCGCCGGCGCGCTGCACCGCCAGCTCGGCGGCCTCGACGCGCGACATCTGGCCGGCGCCGACTCCAACCGCCATGCCATCGCTGACGATGACGATCGCGTTCGACTTGACGTGGCGGCACACGGTCCAAGCCACGAGCAAGTCGCGCCACTGCGCCTCATCGGGTTGGCGCTGGGTCGGGACCGACATGGCGGCGCGGTCGGTGCTGACGCGGTCAACTGTCTGCACCAGAATGCCGCCGTCGACGCTGCGAACGTCGAGCTGCTCGGCGCACGACGGACGCTCAATGACGAGGACGCGCAGGCGCTCCTTCTTGGCGAGCCGAGCCTCCGCCTCCGGTGCTATGGCGGGCACCACGACCGCCTCGAGGAAGGTCTTGGCGAGCTCCTCAGCGGTCGCTTCGTCGAGCGGGCGGTTGACCGCGACGATTCCGCCGAAGGCTGAGCGTGGATCGCACTCGAACGCGCGACGATAGGCGTCGGCGGCGTCGCTGCCTACCGCGAAGCCGCAGGGGTTGGTGTGCTTGATGATCGCCGCGGCGGGCTCGGTGAAATCGCAGACGAGGCGGCGGGCGGCGTCGACGTCGAGCCAATTGGTGAAGCTCAACGCTGAACCCTGCAGCTGGCGCGCGTGCGCCACACCGCCGGGCGCGCCGGGGATGGCGTAGAGCGCGCCGCGCTGGTGAGGATTCTCGCCATAGCGCAGCTCGGCGATGAGCCGTCCACCGATGGTGTACTCGGGTGGGACTGTGCCGTGGTCGTCGAGCTCGGCGGCGAGGTACGCGGCGACGGCGGTGTCGTACGCGGCGGTGTGCGCAAGGGCGCGCGCAGCGAGACGGTCGCGTGTCGGCTGGGAGATCTCCTGATGCTCGCGCAGCTCAGCGAGCAGCGCGTCGTACTGCGACGGCTCGATCACCACGGCCACCGACGCGCTGTTCTTGGCCGCGGCACGGATCATGGTGGGGCCGCCGATGTCGATGTTCTCGATGGTCGTGGCGCGGTCGGCGCCACGTGCGACGGTGTCGACAAACGGATAGAGGCTGATCACCACGATGTCGATGGCGGTGAAGCCGTGCTCGGCGAGCTTGGCCATGTGCTCGGGGAGGTCGCGCCGGGCGAGGATGGCCGCGTGGATGGCGGGGTGGAGTGTCTTGACGCGGCCGTCGAGCATCTCGGGGAAGCCGGTGACATCGCTGACGGCTGTCGCCTCGATGCCGGCCTCGTGCAGCGCGCGGCGGGTGCCGTCGGTGGCGACGATGTCGACGCCGCACTCACGCAGCCCGCGCGCGAAATCGACGAGCCCGGTGCGGTCGGCGACACCGAGCAGAGCGCGCATCTAGCGGGCGCCTTCGCGCTGGCGCGGCTTGGCAAGGATGCGCACCTTGGAGCCGTTCACCTGGAGCCGTCCGGTGGACCAGAGTGCAACCGCCTCGGGGAGCACGCGCCACTCCTGTTCGTGGATGCGTGCGCGCAGGGTGTCGGCGTCGTCGTCCTCCTCGACCGCAACTGCGGCCTGGAGCACGATCGGTCCGGCGTCGACGGCGCCGGCCTTGAGCAGGTGCACGGTGCAGCCGGTGACCTTGACCCCTGCAGCCAGGGCCTGCTCGACGGCGTCCATGCCGCCGCCGAACGCTGGCAGCAACGACGGATGGATGTTGAGGATGGCGTCAGGGTAGGCGGCGACAACGTCGTCGCTGAGCACGCGGTCGTAGCCGGCGCAGACGATGAGCTCGGCGCCCGCGTTGCGCAGCGTGTCGAGGATGGCGCGGTCGCGCGCGGCGGCGTCGCCGCCGTACTCCTTGACCGGCAGTGACATCGCCGGGATTCCGCGCGCGCGGGCGATGTCGAGCGCGCCGCACTGGCGGCGATTGCTCACCACCAGCACTATCTGCGCGGGAAATGCCGGCGTCTGCGCGGCGTCGAGGAGTGCGGTGAGGTTGCTTCCGCTTCCCGACGCCAGGATCGCGACGCGGGTGGAGACGCTCATTGCAAACGAACGCGCTCCCCGCCGGCCGACTCGACCACCTCGCCGATGCGCCACACCGGGATGCCCGCGGCGCTGGTCACTGCGCCGGCCTGCTGGCGCGGGACTGCGATGACCATGCCGACACCCATGTTGAAGGTGCGCCACATCTCCTCCTGCATGACCCCGCCAGCGCGCTCGATCGCCGAGAAAATCGCGGGCACGTCCCATGTGGAGCGGTCGATGACCGTGCTGAGGCCGGCGGGGAGGACGCGGGGAACGTTTTCGATGAGGCCGCCGCCGGTGATGTGGGCCATGGCGCGGACGTCGACGGACTGGCGCAGCTCGCTGACGGCGTGCAGATAGCTGCGATGCGGCTCGAGGAGGAGGTCGGCGAGCGGCGCGTCGGTGCCCGGGAGCGCGGCGTTCCAGTCGAGCTCACGCTTGAGCACGATGTGGCGCACCAGCGAATAGCCGTTGGTGTGCAGGCCACTGCTCGGCATCGCCAGGAGCACGTCGCCGGCCTCGACGCGAGAGCCGTCGACGATGCCGTCGCGCTCGACGGCGCCGACGATGAAGCCGGCGATGTCGTAGTCAGCGAGGGCGTAGACCCCGGGCATCTCCGCGGTCTCCCCTCCCACCAACGCGCAGCCGGTGTCGCGACACGCCGCTGCAACTCCGTCAACGAGCTCGGCGAGTTGCTCCGGCACCAGCTTGCCGGTCGCGTAGTAGTCCAAAAAGAACAGCGGCTCGGCGCCGCAGCAGAGGATGTCGTTGACGCAGTGGTTGACGAGGTCGATGCCGATGCCGCGGTGGCGGTTGGTGGCGATGGCGACCTTGACCTTGGTGCCCACCGAGTCGGTGCTCGAAACGAGGACGGGGCGCTTCCAGCGGGCGACGTCGAGCTCGAACAGGCCGCTGAAGGCGCCGATCCCGCCGAGGACAGCGGGGGTGTGAGTGCTGGACACCGCTTTGCGGATGAGGTCGATCGCGCGATTGCCCGCATCGATGTCGACCCCGGCGTCGGCGTAGCGCAGGTCACCCATTCGGGGCGAGTCTATCGGGCAGCAGGTGGCGACCGGCGACGCAGTAACTGCCTCAACCGCGCCGAACACAGCGAGGC
>JALYZN010000094.1 GCA_030948845.1 Candidatus Dormiibacterota bacterium | reverse complement strand
AGGCCGCCGCACCCACCGTGGGCGGCGGCGGCCTCGGTCTCAGACGACGATCAGGTTGCCTTGCCGATCTTGAAGATCTTGGTGCCGCAGGTCGGACAGGTTCCGGTGGTTGCGGGCTTGCCGTTCTTCATGGTGATCGCCTGAGGATCCTTGATTTCTGTGGGCGCCTTGCACTTGAGGCAGTAGCCGGAAACGGCCATTGTGTCCTCTCCTATCCAGGGTCTCTGCGAGCCCGGCCGGCGTGGCCCTCCGAGCTCAAGTCGCCGCATTCTAGCCCACCCTCGGCTGAATTGGAGCCGAATTCAAAACCCGCGCGGTTTCGGGGCCCCTCCAAGGCCCCGCGGGGAGGCGCCCGGGACCCGTGAAGGGGGTTGTTGCGGGCGTTACCGACCCAGCTGCTCGCCCAGGAAGGCCAGGGTCCGATCCCAGGCGAGCCGGGCCGCGTCCTCGTCGTAGACCTGCGGCCGATCGTCGTTGAAGAAGGCGTGGTCGGCGTCGTACCAGAAGGATTCGACGCTCACCCCGGCATCGCGCAACCGGTTCTCGAGGTCATCGATGGTGGCATGGTCGTACGAGTGGTCCTTCTCGCCCCAGTGGCCGAGCACCGCGGCCTGTATCGAGGAGAAGTCGACCTTGTCGCGCGCCTTCCCGACGCCGTAGAAGGGGACGCACGCCGCCACCTTGGGATTGCGGCTGGCCAAGTACAGCGCGAGCCCACCGCCCATGCAGAACCCGACCACGCCGACGCTCTGGCCGGTGACGCCCGGGTGACCGAGCAGGTACGCGACCGCGCCGTCGAGCTCGGCGCCGGCCACCTCGATGTCGAGGTTCATCGCCTCCTTCTGCGCCTCGTCCGGCTCGAACGTGGCCCGCCCGTGGTACAGGTCCGGCGCCAGGGCCGTGTATCCCGCGGCGGCGAAGCGGTCGCAGACGTTGGTGATGTGCGGGACCACACCCCACCACTCTTGGATGACCACCAGCCCCGGCCCACGGCCACTCGCCGCGGTGGCCAGGTACCCCCTGTCGCTGGGGCCGGCGAACTCGATCATCTCGCCCATCGTCAGGACTCCCTGCCATTCCAACTCTGACGTCGCACAGGATAGTGAGGCTGGCCGCATGCCATGGGCCGGACATTGGCAGGCTGTGGCGATGGTGCCGGCCCTGATCGGTTGCGAGATGCCCGAGCTGGACGAGGCGCATTCACGTCGTTACCGCGAGCACCTTCATGAGATGCCCGTCCTCCCCGGCGCAGCCGAGCTGATCACGCCGACGCGGTCGCGTGCTCCTTCGAATGAGCCGCGATGATCTCCTGGGCAACGTGCGCGGGAACCTCCTCGTATCGAGCCGGGGCCATCGTGTAGCGGCCGCGACCCTGGGTGAGCGCGCGGAGCTCAGTGGGAAAGCTGTGCATCTCCGCCTGCGGAACCTGCGCGGTCACCTCGGCGCGACCGTCGCCGAGCGGGTTCATGCCGGCGACCCGGCCGCGCTTCCCGTTGAGCAATCCCATGACGTCGCCCATGAAGCGCTCGGGGACGACCACGTGTACGTCCATGATCGGTTCCAGCAGCACGGGATTGGCCTTCTGCACAGCCTCGCGCATGGCCATCGAGCCGGCGATCTGGAAGGCGATGTCCTTGCCGTCGACCGAGTGCGTCGAGCCGTCGACGAGGCGCACCTTGACGTCGACGATGGGGTTGCCGCTGACCGCGCCCTGCTCCATCGTCTGGCGCACGCCCTTCTCCACCGAGGGGCGGAACTGGTGTGGGATGGAGCCACCGAAGATCTTGTCCTCCCACACGAACCCGCCTCCACGCGGCAGTGGTTCGAGTTCGATCGTGCAGTCGCCGTACAAGCCGGCGCCGCCGCTCTGCTTCTTGTACTTGTGGGCGACGCGCGCGGTGCCGCTGACCGTCTCACGGTAGGCGATGCGCGGCGGCGTCAGCACCGCGTCGACACCGAACTTGCGCTTGATGCGCTCCAGGGCGACGTCCAAGTGCACGTCACCGAGGCCGTGCACGAGCACCTCGCCGGTGAGCGGGTCGCGGTCCATCGAGAAGGCGGGATCCTCCTCGGCGAGCCGCGCCAGTGACGACATGATCTTGTCCTCGTCACCCTTGCTCCGCGCGCTGATGGCGGCGCGGTACGAGGCTGCGGGGATGTCCAGCGGTGGCAGCGTCACCACCTGGCCGCGCACGCAGAGCGCGTCGCCGGTGCGCGCGTGGGCCAGCTTGGTGACCGCGCCGATGTCGCCAGCGCCGACCTCGGTGGCGTTGACCAGGCCCTTGCCCATGGGGCGGGCCAGCTGGGCGAAGCGCTCCTCGACGTCCTGCTGGACGTCGTACGGATGGGTGTCGGCGCGCATGGTGCCCCGCAGCACCTTGAAGTAGGACACCTTGCCGAAGCTGTCGACGACCGTCTTGAAAACGTGGGCGACCAGCGGACCAGCGGGGTCGCAGGCGATCTCGACCTCGGCGCCCTTGGCGTCGGCGCCGCGGTGCACCTGCTCGGACGGGCCGGGGAGGTAGCGCACGATGGCGTCGAGCACGAGCGCCGCGCCGCGCTCGTCCGCAGCCGCGGCGCACACGATCGGCACCAGGCTGCCGCGCAGCGCGGCGGTGTGCAGCGCGCCGCGGACCTCATCGTCGGTGAGGTCGTTCCCGCCCAGGTACTTCTCGATGAGCGCGTCGTCGGTCTCTGCGGCGGCGTCGACGAGGGCCGCATGGGCGCGCTCCACCTCGGTGCGCATCGCTTCGGGGAGGTCGATGTCGCGCGCCCTGCCACCTGCCTCGAACTGGTGGGCGCTGTCGTTGACGAGGTCGACGTAGCCGGTGAAGTCCCCGGCGCTACCGATCGGCACCGCCACAGCGACGGGCTTGCGGTCGAAGGCGTCACGCAGCGCGTCGACGGTCGACTCGTACGCGGCGTTCTCCTTGTCCATCTTGTTGACCACGATCAGGGCGGGGAGGCGGCGACCGGCGACCATCTCCCACGCCAGCTCGGCGCCGACCGGGACGCCACCGCCGGCGCCGACCACCAACACCGCGGCGTCGGCAGCGGTGAGCGCAGCGGCAAGCTCGCCGGCGAAGTCCTGGAATCCGGGAACGTCGATCAGGTTGACACGGTACCCGTCCCAGTCGAGATGAGCGAGCGCGGCGCCGATGCTCATCGAGCGGCGCTGCTCCTCGGGCTCGTGGTCGAGGATCGACGTGCCTTGGTCGGTGGCGCCCATTCGCGGGGTGGCCGCGGCGGCGTGCAGCAGCGCCTCGCAGAGGGTCGTCTTGCCGTCATGGCTGTGGCCGACCACGGCCACGGTCCGGATCCGATCAGGCGCAGGCATCGGCATGGGCAAAAGCTCCCGTTGACGGTCGCTGACGCGAGGGTGAATGGTAAGGGCGCGAGAGCGAGCCGACTGACGTGATCGAAGGCTCTGCTCCATTCACGGCGAAAGCTTTGGCACGAAGCGGTCGTTTCTACGGTGGAGGGGACAACAACCCGCCTCAATAGAGCCGCGAGGGACAGATCGCCCGCTGAGGTGCCGGTCCCCCGGTGTGAGGATTTCGAACTGGGAGACAGGAGACACCATGAGAAGCCTCAACAACTCCGCCAGCCTGCGACGCATGGTGGGGGCCGGCAGCGGATTGCTGGCAGCGCTCGCCGCGATCCTCCCGCTCTCGGTTTCCGCCGACATCGCCGCAAGCACCGTGGGCGCGGTCACCAACGTGACCAAGGCGCTGACGGCGCAGGCGGTCCAGCCGGGCGACTACCTCTCCTCTGGCTGGGCGATCAGCATGTCGGGCTTGCACCCGGCGGCCACGGTGAAGCTGACCAACCTCTCGGCGACCATCCCGTTGACGTGCCATGTACCCCAGCAGCACGCCAAGCAGCTCAACGTCGTGCTGCGGATGCCCGACGCCTCGCAGACCTTCGCCGCCAACGACACGGTGTGGCATCCGACTGCGAGCGCGGCGGACGTCCGCGGGTACCAGGTGGGCGTTCCCGCCGGAGACCTCTGCACGGGCGGTTCGCTCACCCCCAACGGCAACGCGACCTACACCGCCTCCTTGACGTCCACGGACACCCAGGACCCGTTCGCGCTGCGCTTCCACACCGTTGACGCCCGGACCAACCAGCCGAGCGGCAGCACCCAGGTCAACCCCAACACCGACTGCGCCATCGCCGCGCAGAACGGCGGCGCGGTGTCGCAGTGCAACGCGGCGTGGACCGCGGTGAGCACCGCTGCCGCCGCCGCGCCAGGCTCCGCGACCGGCGGAGGAACGGGCACCGGAACCGGAACGGGCACCGGCACCGGGACTGAGACGGGAACCGGTTCGGGCGGCACCGGCACCGGTGTTGGCGGCACCGTCTCGCACATCGACCACCTGCTGCACGCCGTCATCGGCACCGGCACCGGCACCGGCGTCGTCAACAGCACCGTGACCGGCGCCGTCAACGCCATCGGCGGCGCCGCGGGCAGCGTCGACTCGCTGATCAGGCCGGTGGTGGCGCCTGTCTTCGCCGCGGCGCTTCCTCACGTGAGCACCCGCATCGGCAGTCCCGCTGACGGCAGCGGCACGCCGACAGGAGCTCTGGCGCAGCCTGGCGCTGTCCAGGGCGCGGCCGCCCCTCCAGCACCTCTGGTGGTGCCGCAGCCCGCTCCCGCGCAGCCGACGGCGCTGGGCCCGGTGCCGCTGCCGGTGCCTGTCATCGACAGCACCGCGGCGGGCGTCGCAGGCGCACTCCCTTGGAAATGGTTCCTGCTGCTGGCGATCCTGGATCTCGGCCTCATCGTGGCCATCGTGATCCGGCGTCGCTCCAGCCAGCGCGACCGGCTCAGGTCACGGTAGGCGCCCCGCGTGCCAACGGCTCACCCCAGCGGGAACGCCATCACGCGGGGTGAGCCCGCGCAGGACTGCGCTGCTGCTCGACGCCGGCTCGTTCCTCAGCCTGGTACGACCACAGCACGGCGTCGACCTCGGGCGCCGGGTGTACCCTGATCGCGGTGCTGGCGCCGGCGCGAGGACGCGCCACCTGGCGCTAGCGGCGCCGCGCCACCACGAGCACGCTCGCGCTCAGCGCGGTGCCAGAGAACCGGCTCCAGCCGTCATAGATGGCCTCGACGCGAAGGCCGGCGCGGGCGAACAGGGCGGGGATGGCCGCGAAGCGGGTCAGCGCGCTGCTGGTCTGCTGGACGGCGGTGGTGCCGTCGTCGAAGACGGCGGTCTCTCGCAGCAGGTATGTGTTGGCGGCGCGGTCGTGGACAGTCTCGACTAGAAGCAGGTGGCGCCGATCCGAGAGGAGCGATCCATTGACGACGTCCCAGCTGCTGATCCTGCCCTCGTCCTGGTCGGGGTGCAGGCGCATCTCGACGATCAGCGGAGCTGCGGCGCGCGTGGCCACCCCCAGCCGCCGCAGCACGCCCACCTGCTGCCGCCGCGGGAACGCCTCGAGCACGTGGTAGATCAGCACCGCAGCGTCGAAGCGGTCGCGCTCGGTGAGCGCGCGGAGGTCGCCGACACGGGCGCTCACGCGGCCGCCGGCGGAC
>JALYZN010000107.1 GCA_030948845.1 Candidatus Dormiibacterota bacterium | reverse complement strand
GCCCGGAGGCGATCGACGATGGTCTGGTACTCCTCGAGACGCCCGGTGCGCTCATAGAGGCGGCGCGGCTGGAGGATCTCCATATCGTCGATGCCGGGCAGCGCGCTGGCCACCTCGTAGCCGAAGTCCGGGTCCCCCGTCCACTCGATGCTGCCCTCGGCGATCGCCTTGACCACTGCGCTCGAGTAGGGGATGGACACCTTCTTGCTGTTCTCGTTGTCCGCGGGGCCGCCGACACGGCCGGTGTTGAGCAGGAAGACCTCGAAGCCACAGCTGTCGAGGAGCTCAAGAAAGCGGTTGCCCTGCTGCTCGTGACGGAGCGGGAAGAAAGGGTTGGTCCCCGGCACGCGGAGGAACTTGCCCGCCTCCTCCTTGCCGCCGGCCGACGTCCCCTGAGTCTCGCCGAGCATGAAATACGCGGCCGCTTGCTCGCGGTTGAGCCGGGCGACGGCCGGGATGATGTTCTGGTTGCGGTTGAGGATGAGCAGTTGGTTGACCCTGGTGACATCGCGCGCGTCGCGGTGCCAGCCGAGCGCCTCCATGCGAAACACGGCGCGGCCATTCTGGGTGTACGCGGTGTCGAAGAAGTCGACCTTCCCGTCCGGGTTCATCGAGACGTTCTCGAGGTACGCCTCAGGCTTGCAGACCGCCCCGTGGATGGTCGGTTCGTCCTTGGGGTCGAGCGCGAATGTCTTGGCGAAGCAGCCGTTCTCGGTGGCCACGATCTGGCCGCCCGGGTAGAGCGCCACGAAGTCGTCCTGGACTGGCTTGGACTCGTTCTGGCGCGTGAAGGTGGTGGTGGTCTTGCCGGTTCCCGAGAGCCCGACGATGAGCATGGATTGCTCGCCCCGCGGGGTGGGGATCACCTTGCAGCCGGCGTGCAGCGAGAGCCCGCCATCGTCGTAGGTGAGCTTGTTCCACATGCGCAGGCCGCCCTTCTTGGACTCACCGAAGTAATCGCTGTTGAGAACCCGGGTGACGCCGTTGTCGAGGTCGACCGCGATGACCCGGTTCTCGGGGTACCCGGGGGCCTCGAGCGAGGGCGTGTAGATGATGGTGAGCTGCGGGTCCCAGCCCTCACCGCCCTGGTTCTCGTCGTCGAAGTACAGCCAGCGTTGCATGCCGGCGATGTTGGCGAACGCGACCTCGATGTAGAGGCGCGCGCGCACCCGCCGCTGCGGATCGTTGCCGATGTAACCGTCGACCACCAGCATGTCGCGGTCGCGGATGTACTGGTCCTGGAGCTCCTCGATGTTGCGGCCGACCTCACGGGAGAGGGTCTGATCGGTGTGCAGCTCAGGGGAGTCGGTGATGATGTAGGTGCTGCTCTTGCTCCGGGACACGACCTTGGTCTGAACGTTGTAGTTGTCGAACTCGGTCAGGCGCGCGTTGGGCATCTTGGAGGCCAGCTCGCGCAGCTCGTCGGGGCTCGGGTTCCAGCGGATCGACCGAGCCTCCGGCAGCGCGGCACGCTGGGTTTTCACAACGTCGGTCATGACTCCTCCACGTCCCCTGACCTCGCCACCCTGCCAATCGCGGCGGGCAGCCGAAACGGCCAGGTATTTACCTCAAACCTCGCAGTGACCATATCACAGCGGTTCCGGGCCGCCCGGTAGCCAATCCCTCGCATTGGCAACGCGTTGCGGCACCTTTCGGTTGTACGCTGCTGGCATGGCCCAGGCCGCGACGTCCACCTCGCCCGACGCCGTCACCCGTCGTGACACGTCGTGGATCTGGTTCGACGGGCGGGTCTGCGAGTACCAGGAGGCCAGGATCGGCCTGCTCACCCATGGCCTCAACTACGGGACCGGCGTCTTCGAGGGGATTCGCGCGTACTGGAACGACAAGCGCGAGCAGCTGTACACGCTGCGCATGGCCGAGCACTACGACCGTATGCGCGTCAACGCCCGGGTGCTCCAGATGGAGGTGCCCCTCCCCACGGCTGAGCTCTGCGACATCACCACCGAGCTCCTTCGTCGCAATCGCTATCGCGAGGACGTTTACATCCGCCCGCTCATCTTCAAGTCAGCCGAGATCATCGGCGTCAAGCTCCACGACGTCCCCGAGAGCTTTGCCATCTGCACTGCCCCGATGGGCAACTACGTGGGCACCTCGGGGATCCGCTGCATGGTGAGCTCCTGGCGGCGCATCGACGACACCATGGTGCCGGCCCGCAGCAAATGCACCGGGGGCTATGTGAACAGCGCTTTGGCCAAGTCGGAGGCGGTCCAGTCCGGCTTCGACGAGGCCATCCTGCTGAGCATGGACGGCCACGTCTCGGAGGGAAGCGCCGAGAACATCTTCCTCGTCCGCCAGGGCATCCTGTACACGCCGCCGCCCAGCGACAACATCCTCGAGGGCATCACCCGCCAGGGGCTCATGCACCTCGCCCGTGAGGAGCTCGGCCTCGACATCGTCGAGCGATCCATCGACCGGAGCGAGCTGTACTCCGCCGACGAGGTGTTCATGTGCGGAACCGGTGCTCAGGTGGCGCCGGTGGTGGAGATCGATCGGCGCCGCATCGCCGACGGCGAGCCGGGACCGGTGACGATGCGCATCCAGGACATCTACGACGGGGTTGTGAGCGGCGGCAACGACAAGTACGCCGAGTGGCTCAGCGCGGTGTACACCTAGGTACGGCGCACTGCCCGCACCGCCGCGCGCCGCAGCAGCGCGCGCACCCTTCTCTCCGGATCCGGGCCCATCTGGTCGAGCGCAATGGTCGCCGTGAACAGATCCGTCCCCCCGCCGACGCTCCCGCAGATCGCAACGCAGGGGACGCCTGCACGCGCGGCTCGCGCGGCGACCTCGGCCGGTGCCTTGCCCGCCGCGGTCTGGGCGTCGAGCCGGCCCTCGCCTGTGATCACCAGTGCGGCCCCGACCAGCGCCTCGTCAAGACGGACCAGGTCACAGATCAGCGCCGCTCCGCCGAGCAGCCGAGCCCCGAGCGCGCCCAGCGCGAAGCCCGCGCCCCCGGCCGCCCCGGCGCCGGGACGCTCCGCCAGCCCCGGCATCCCGGCGGCCTCCTCGACCAGCCGGCCAAGGTGGCGGAGCCCCGCGTCGAGCGTGCGCGTCTGGACGCTGTCGGCGCCCTTCTGCGCTGCGAAGACGTGGGCGGCCCCGTCGGGACCGAACAGCGGGCTGCGCACATCCACCGCCACGTCGATCTCGGTGGTGCGCAGACGCAGGTCGACGCCGGAGAGGTCGACCGTGGCGACGGAGAGCAGCGCGCCGCCGCCGCGACCCACCGGCCGACCGGCACGGTCAAGGAGGCGCGCGCCCAGCGCGGTGAGGATCCCCGCCCCGCCGTCGGTCGAGGCGCTGCCGCCCACCCCGACGATGACGCGCCGGGCCCCCGCTTCCAGAGCGGCGACGATGAGCTCGCCTGCGCCATGGCTGCTGACACCCATCGGGTCACGCCGGGCTCTGAGCAGGCGCAGGCCGACGGCCTCGGCCATCTCGACGACGGCCACGTCGGCGTCGACCCAACCGAGCCGAGCGAGACGATGTCGCCCCACCGGTCCGGTGACCCGCACCCGCTGCACCCGCGCGGCGGGTCCAGCTGCGGCGAGGAGGACGTCGAGGGTGCCGTCACCGCCGTCCGCGACGGCGATTGACGCCGCCACCGCGCCTGCGTCGCTGACTCCGCGGGCCAGCGCGTGCGCCGCGCCGGCTGCAGAGAGCGTGCCCTTGAACGCGTTGGGTGCGCAGACCACCCGCGGCCGGCCTGTGCTGCCGCCGGCCATCCGCCCTATGCCGGTACCACCGCGTGCTGTGCTCGAAAGCCGACGGTCGTCGTCTGGTAGGCGTTGCGACAGAGCGCGCAGCTCTCCAGGTGCTCGATAGCCTCGCGCTGGTCGGCGGCGCTGAGCTTGCCGCGACTCATCATGAAGGCGAGCTCGGTGCAGTGGATGCGCTCCTCCGGCGGGCTCTCAAGGCGCAAGTACTCCTCCTTGAAGCGCTTGCGGGCGCGATGCAGGAGGGTCTCGACGGCCGCGTCGGTGATGCCCATGACGCGGGCGATGGATGCGTAGGACAGGCCTTGCAGCTCGCGCAGCGTGAGCACCATGCGCTGCCGCTCGGGCAGCTTCTTGGCCACCTCCCACACCAGCTGCCGCACGCTGCTCATCTCCAGCGCGTCCTCGGGGTGGCCACTGCGATCCCGGTCGGCAATCTTCAGCATCGCCTCTTCGGGGTCGCCACGGCCCTGGTCGATGTGCAAGGCGCGGCGGTTGCGCCGGCGCAGCTCGTCCTGGCAGATGTTCACCGCGATGCGGTGCACCCAGGCGCCGAAGTTGAAGCTCTGGTCGACACGCGCCAGCGCGCGGATGACGTTGTAGAAAGTCTCCTGGACCAGGTCCTCGGCGATCGCCTCGTCGCCGACGTAGCGCAGGCACACCGCGCGGACGCGGGCGTGGTACCGCTGGAAGAGGACGTCGAAGGCCCCAACGTCCCCCGCCAGGTACGCCGTGATCAGAGCCAGGTCGTCGGAAGCAGGAACAGAGCCTCGAGTCTCGTCCGTGACCGTCCCCCTCCATGACGGGACGTTTGCCCCGATCGCAGCGAGTATATCACCCGCTTTCCACATGCCTCCTGGCCTGTCAGAGACTGCAAGGTTTGCCTTCGAAACAGCGTCTAACCAAAGGCAGGGCCAAAAGGGCCGTGCGGCGTACCGGGACGTGGCGGCGGAAGGGGAAAGATGGCAGTGGCGGGGTGGCGGCTGGACACCGACGAGGGGGAACGCCGCGTCCTCGTGCGCTTCGCTGACGACGAGGTGGCCGAGGGCCGCACCCCGGACCTGGACCTCGAGCACGCTGAGTTCGAGCTGAGCTTCGACAGCCCGCGCGACAACGCCCATTCGGCCATCGTGCCGCTGGCGTCGGTCAAACGCGTCCTGCTCGGACGCGAAGAGGTCAGCGGGTCGGTGCCGGACGACGTGCTCCGCAAGGTGGCGCTGCACTTCTGGGATGGTGAGGTGATCAAGGGGCTGCTCCGCAGGGTGCCCGAGCGGCACCGCAACGGCATGACGCTCGAGCTGCTCACCCCCGAGGCGGACATGGCGGAGGTGCTCGCGCTCCCCTACCACGCGCTCAAGGCGGTGTTCTTCCTGCGCAGCTGGGACACCAGGCCGCCGCAGCTGCAGACGACCCGCGATCACCGCCAGGGGACCCTGCCGCGCCAGGACGCGCCGCTCATCGAGCTGCTCAGCGAGATCCGTGGGCTGCGCGGCCTGCGCCATCGCGGTCAGATCAGCGAGGTCGAGTACGAGCGCCGGCGCAGCAGGGTGCTGGAGAAGATCTGAGCCGGCTCAGCCGGGCGGCGCCTGCGGTGCTGGGGCTGCGGCCGATTCGTCGTCGGTGAGCGTGACACGCATGCGTAGTAGCAGCGAGCCGTAGGACTTGCCGAGGGGATCGCTGCGCAGAGACCGCGCCGCCCCCCCGTCGAGCGCCTCGTGGAGGACGAAGTTGAGGGCGCGCAGGTTGGGCACCTCGAAGCGCTCGACCTGGCCGCGCACGAAACGACCGAAGTGACCCCGCACCCGCTCCGCGGTCACCTCACGGACCAGCGCGGCGTAGACGGCGTCGCCGGTGGCGAAGAGGGCGACGTTCGCGAGGTCGCCCTTGTCGCCGCTGCGTGCCCGGGCGATGTCGGCGAGCGTCACTTCGCAGCTCACGGCACGACCTCGTCGACGACGACCTCGACGCCATCTTCGATGGGTCCACGCGGCACCAGCGTGGGCCAGACCCCGAGCAGCGCGCGGGCGGGCTGAGGGGTGCTGCCACCGCCTATGAACGGCGGCCCGTTGAGCGCCAGCGGCGTGACCAGCCGCGGGAAGCTGCGCGCCTCAGCCTCGGTCGCGAATCGGCCGGCGATGCGCAGCGTCACCTCGTTGGCGTCGGCCGCCGCATCCAGATCGGCGGCGTCGCCGTGCAGGGAATCGACACCGATGTACTCGGTGACCTGTTCCATCGGCACCACCCCGGCACGCTCGGCGAGGCGGTCGATGAGCAGCGCCGCGTGGCGCGCCTTGGCGAGTGCGTTGGGCCAGGAGTAGCCGATCATGGCGGTGCCGAGCCAGCCGTCGAGGTAGCCGATCACCGCCTTGAGCTGATCGGGCCGGGTACTCCCGCGCACACCGCTGATGGACACGCTGTCCTCGCCTGCGTCCTCGAGGCGAACGCTGGTGAAGTCCGCGACGACGTCGGGGTTGAGGTAGCAATGCGGATCGAGCACTTCGTACAGCAGCTGTTCGGCGACGGTCTCGACGCTGACCCGGCCCCCGGTTTGGGCCGGTTTCGTCAACAACGCTGAGCCGTCCTCACCCACCTCGCACACCGGGTAGCCGATGCGGTCGAGGTCGGGGATGTTCCACCAGTCGCCACTGAAGTTCCCACCCGTCGCCTGGCCGGAGCACTCCATGAGGTGGCCGAGCACCACTCCGCATGCGAGCCTGTCCCAGTCGTCCCAGCCCCAGCCCAACTCGTGGACCATCGGGGCCACGAACAACGACGCGTCGGCGACGCGCCCGGTGACCACCACGTCGGCGCCGCGCTCGAGCGCCTCCACGATCGGTCGCGCGCCCAGGTAGGCGACGCCGAAGACCGCACGATCGCGGATCGTGGCCAGATCGGCGCCGGTGTCCATGTTGCGCAGCTCGGCGCCCCGCGCGCGCAACTCGTCGAGTCGTGTGGTGATGTCGTCACCAGTGACCGTGGCCACCCGCAGACTGTCGATCCCCAGGTCGCCGGCCACCTGGCGCACCGCTGCTGCGGCTGCCACCGGGTTCATGCCACCGGCGTTGGTGATGATGCGAATTCCTCTGTCTGCAGTCACCGGCAGCAGCGCGCGCATGAATGCCGGGAGGTCGCGGGCGAACCCACCGCAGGGATCGCGCAGTCGGTCCTTCTGCAGGATGGCCATGGTGAGCTCGGCGAGCGCGTCGCAGCAGATGTAAGCGACGTCGCCGCGCTCCGCGACCGCCACCGCGCCGTCGGGAGTGTCCCCATAAAAGCCCTGCCCGGCACCGATGCGGACGATCTTCATCGCGGGCGACGTTGGCAGTGATGCAGCCGCCAAGTCAACGATCTCCGCAACCGCGCTCAGAGGAGGCGCGTCACCCCCCAGAGCAGACCCATCCCGGCGACAGTTGCGGCGGCCGGCCACGGCGAATCGTGTTCGCGGGCCTCGGGGAGCAGGTCCGACGCCCCGATGTACACGAAAACACCCACGAAGCTGCCGAGGATGTACGGGAGGATGCCGTTGGGGAGGGGCGAGACGAGCGCCACCGTAGCGCCCAACAGCGGAGTCAGTGCATCGAGGAGGAGCCAGCGTAGCGCGCGCCGCAGCGAGTTCCCGTGGGCAAGGACGATGGTTACCGTGTTCAGGCCGTCGACGAAGTCGTGAGCGAGCACCGCGATGCCGATGGCCACCCCGAGCTTGAGGTCGGTCTTGAAGCCGACACCGATGGCGACGCCGTCGAGGAAGCTGTGGAACGACAGCCCGGCTGCGGCAACCATCCCCACCTCAGTGCTCTTGCGCCCGTGTTCGTGGCCATGGCCCGGGCCATGGTGCAGTGACGTGAACTTCTCGAGCAGAAAGAACACCAGGAATCCGACGGCAACGAAGAGCATTGCCTGGGACACCTCGATGCCGGCAATCCTGCTGCGTGAGATCAGCTCCGGAAACACATCGAAGAGCGCCACCCCAAGGACCGCGCCCGAGCTGAAACCGAGCAGGAGGTGCATGCGATCACGAACCCGGACGGCGGCGAGCCCGCCAAGAGAGGTGGAGATGAAGGTGAGCGTGGCTACCAGGATGCCGATCACCGGGGCAGCCTAACTGATACTCAGTATCGTCTGTGGCCCCCTACATGGATGAGGTGCATCGGGCGCAGGTGCCGTAGAAGTCCAGGGAGTGGTGGTCGAGGGTGAAGCGATGACGGCGGCGCACCGAGGTGATCAGCGCCTCGACCTCAGCATCATCGATGTCGGTGGTGGTCCCACACGTCCGGCAGACGAGGTGGTGGTGGTGAACCGGCTCGCAGGAGGTGTAGAGGTGAACGTGGCCGTCGCCTTCGAATCGCTGCGCCAGCCCCATGTCGACGAGCAGGTCGAGGCTGCGGAAGACCGTCGCTCTGCCGATGCGCGGGTTGAGCGCGCGCAGGCTCTCGAAGAGCTCGGCGGCGCTGACCGTGCGCCGGGCCTCACGGAGCGTCTGCGCGACGAGTCGACGCTGTGCCGTGAGCCGCCTCGGCGCCGCGCTGGTCGAGGCCGCGGTGCCGGCGCTCACCGGCGGGCGCGCGCGACCCACTGGTCGGGGTTGCGCAGCTCCGCAGGCGACGGCATCATCGCGGCGCTCTCCCAGACGCGGTTGAGCAGGGCCACCCCGCCCGCGCTCGCGACGGCGTCGCAGAAGCGCTCGCCCACCTCGTACTGGCGCATCTTCATGTTGACGCCGGTGATGGCCAGAACGGCGCGCTCCACGACAGTGCGTTGGGCGCGGCGCCGCGCGAAGGCGGCCTCGAGCTCGTCGAAGTTGTCGAGGTTCGCTCTGCCGACGCGGTGCATCACGAAGTTGGCGTAGCCCTCGAGCACGCTCATCACGGCCTGGATCCTGGCGATGCCGCGCAGCTGGGTGCGCACCGCATCCGGCAGCCGCTCCAGCAGCCGCCTGGCGTCGGGCGTCCTGCCGTTGCCCTCGCCGGTGGCGTGCTTCAGGCTGCTGCGGATCATCTCGTCCATCATCGCGACAAGGTGCTCACGCAGCCACGGGTGCTCGCCGAACTGCCACGCGTGGGTGAGCTCGTGGAGGATGAGCCAGCGGCGCAGTGGCTCGGTGGGCGCCCCGGCGATGCGCGCGAAGCTGGCGATGTTCGGTTCCACCAGGTAGAGGGCCGGGGTTTCCCCGTCGGCCCGCGGTCCGAGGCTCAGCACCGGGTCGTACTGGCCGAGGACGCGCTGAGACATGATCCCGAAGAGCATGCCCACGTAGCGGTTCATGACCCCGCGGCCCAGCGCAGTTGCGCGCGAGTCCGGAAGGGTCGCGCGCAACTCCTCGATGGGGACCATCAGCCGTTTGGCGATGCCGATGTTGACGTCGATGAAGCCGCGCCGGTCGAGCACAACGAACCGCGGGAAGTGCACCAGCGGTTGCTCGCAGACCGTCGTCATCAACGGCGCCAGCTCGGCGGCGATGCGGTCACACTGCGCCGCGACGTTCTCTGCTGACTCGGTGGCGGACTCGGGGGGGCCGGACCCAGCCCTGTCGTAGGCCGTGCGCCGGACGGCCTCCCAGTCGACCAGCTCTGGCTCGCCACCCTGGCGGGGGCGCAGCAGCGCGCGCGCCGAGATCACCGCGCCGGCCCCCATGGCCCCGGCAGCGAGCGCGTTGCGCAGTGTGGGCGTGGGCAGCCGGGGCATCAACCGATGATAGGCGTGGTCCTCACATCGACGACCCTGCGCGGCCGTCGATGTACACCGGCTCCGCGGGCGGCCCTTCGAGCCAGTACGCGTCGAGTCGCTCTTGGCTCCAGCCGCGTTCACGAAGGAACGGCTCATCGAGGAGCTGACGTCCGGTCAGCTGGCGCGGCTCGGTGGTGACCATCTCCACCAGGGCGTCGCTGAGGATGTCCGGAGAACGCCACATGCTGCGGTTGCCGACGCTGTAGTTGATGGTCGCCAGGCTCTCGATGAGGGTCACCGGCCACAGTGAGTTGCAGGCGATGTTGTCGTTCTCATGCTCGACCGCGATGCCGATGGCCAGGCGCGTCATCCCCATCTTGGTGGTCATGTAGGCAACGTACCCGGGATTCGGCTCTGTACCGATCGGCGGCGAGCACATCACGATGTGGCCCCAGCCGTTGCGGATCATGTGCGGGAGGGCGTGTTGCGCGCAGATGAACGCGCCGCGCACGTTGACCTCCCACATCAGGTCGTAGCGCTTCAGCGGCGTCTCCAGCAACGACTTCCACCACAGCGCGCCGGCGTTGTTGACGAGGATGTCGAGCCGTCCGAACTCGTCCACGGTGTGCTGCACCATGGCTGCGACATCCTCCTCCTTGCGGACGTCGAGGTGCACCGCGATGGCGCGCCCCCCCGACGAGGTGATCTCCTCGGCAACGCTGTGGATGCTCCCGGGCAGCTTCTCGGTCGAGTGCTCGGATTTGCCGGTGATCACCACCGCGGCACCCTCCGCGGCGAGGCGCAGCGCCATCGCCCGGCCGATGCCTCGCGAGGAGCCCGTCACGATGGCCACGCGCTGTTCCAGAGGTCGCTCGCTGCTCACGTGGGGCAGCTTATCCTTCAGTGACGCCACGGCGGACGAGCCACACGACCCTAAGCAGCCACCGCGCGCCGCCTTCGGCGACGTGTGAAGAGCACCCCGGAGGCACCGACTACACCGGCGACCAGGATCAGCGGTGCCCATCGCGCCTCGGGGAATGCACCGCTGGTGGGGATGGCACAGGTCTGGCCGGTGAGGCTGGTGCCGCTGGTCTGCTGGATGTATAGCGGGCGGCTGGTTGCCGCCGCTGGATCGGTCAGCGAGGTTTCCCCGGTGGGGATCAGCACGCAGCCGTTCTGGTCGACTGCGTCAGTAAAGAAGTCACCGAGCCGGCGATCCTGGCCGGTGGCCACGCACAGCGTGCCCCCCTGGCAGATGCCGCCGCTGTGAATCGGCGTCCCGACAGCGTCGATGGCGGTCTGGAGTGCGGGTGTGGCGGTATTGGCACCGAACACGGTCCGCTCCATGACCGACACATTGCCTGTTCCACTGTCGGGGTTGGTGGCCCGGGCGTACTGGTACCAGACGACGGCCGCGTTCCCAGCGCCAGCCGGATCGGATGAGACCGCCACCCACGGCCAGAGGACGGTGGTGCCCGGGTGGGCGATCGTGATCGGCGTTGAGAACGCCGGAGTGGCGCTCTTGAGGTCCAGGGTCGAGAGTTCGATGCTGTTGACGTAGTTGCCGCTGTTGTCGGTCGTCGTCGTGTCCCAGGTCAGGTACACGATGTCATTGGAGTCGAGCGCGATCGACGGCCAGTGGGCGAAGATCCCGGTGTTCTGCGGCACCTCGTACTGCTTGTCGAAGGTGGTCGCGCCCGCGGCGAACTTTGCGGCCGCATTGCGCAGGACACTGATACCCACACCGCCCGCTCCTGTGC
>JALYZN010000065.1 GCA_030948845.1 Candidatus Dormiibacterota bacterium | reverse complement strand
CTACGCCACCGAGCTGCGCAGCATGACCCAGGGGCGCGCCACCTATTCGATGGAGTTCGACCACTACCAGGCCCTTCCCAACAGCATCGCCGAAGAGATCATCGCCAAGTCCAAGGCATAACAGCGGAGAAACGAGCAGAGATGGCCAAGAAGAAGTACGACAGCAGCAAGCCTCACGTCAACGTGGGCACCATCGGCCACATCGACCACGGCAAGACCACGCTGACCGCGGCGATCACCAAGGTGCTCGCTGAGAAAGGCGGCGCGGAGTTCCGTTCGTTCGACTCCATCGACAACGCGCCCGAGGAGAAGGCTCGCGGCATCACCATCGCCACCGCGCACGTCGAGTACGAGACCGACAAGCGTCACTACGCGCACGTCGACTGCCCCGGCCACGCCGACTACATCAAGAACATGATCACCGGTGCTGCCCAGATGGACGGTGCCATTCTGGTGGTGGCCGCCACCGATGGCCCCATGCCGCAGACACGCGAGCACATCCTTCTGGCGCGCCAGGTGGGTGTGCCCTACATCGTGGTGGCGCTCAACAAGGTCGACCAGGTCGACGACGAGGAGCTGCTCGAGCTCGTCGAGCTCGAGGTCCGTGAGCTGCTCAGCAAGTACGACTTCCCCGGCGACGACATCCCGGTGGTGCGCGTCAGCGCGCTCAAGGCGCTCGAGGGCGACAAGGAGTCGGCCGAGCAGGTGGTCAAGCTCATGGACGCCGTGGACAGCTACATCCCGGTGCCGGAGCGCCCCATCGACAAGCCGTTCATGATGCCGATCGAGGACGTGTTCTCCATCGAGGGTCGCGGCACGGTGGTGACCGGCCGCATCGAGCGCGGTGTCGTCAAGGTCAACGAGAACGTCGAGATCGTCGGCATCAAGGACACCTCCAAGACGGTGGTCACCGGCGTGGAGATGTTCCACAAGCTGCTCGACACCGGCGAGGCCGGCATGAACGTGGGCTGCCTGATTCGCGGTGTCAAGCGCGAGGATGTCGAGCGCGGCCAGGTTCTGGCCAAGCCGGGCACGATCACGCCGCACACCAAGTTCAAGGCCCAGGTTTACGTGCTCAGCAAGGACGAGGGCGGACGCCACACGCCGTTCTTCAACGGCTATCGCCCGCAGTTCTACATCCGCACCACCGACGTGACCGGCTCGATCGCCCTGCCCGAGGGGCAGGAGATGTGCATGCCCGGTGACAACGTGGAGATGGGGATCGAGCTGATCACCCCGATCGCCGTCGAGGACGGCATGCGTTTCGCCATCCGCGAGGGTGGCCGCACTGTCGGCGCCGGCGCCGTCACCAGCATCGACAAGTAGTTCACAGGACTAGGGCACAGGAACCAGCTCACAGCTCATGGCACAGAAGATCCGCATCCGCCTCAAGGCGTACGACCACAGGGTCCTGGACCAGGCCGCGTCGAAGATCGTCGACACCGCCACCCGGACAGGCACCCGTGTGGCCGGACCCGTGCCCCTGCCCACCTCCATCAACAAGTACACAGTGGTCCGCGGTCCATTCATCGACAAGGACTCGCGCGAGCAGTTCGAGATGCGCACCCACAAGCGCATCCTCGACATCCTCGACCCCAACCCCAAGGTGGTCGACGCGCTCATGCGGCTCAACATGCCCAGCGGGGTCAACATCGAGATCAAGCTCGGAGACCAGCGTGGCTAGGGGAATCCTCGCCCGCAAGGTGGGCATGACGCAGATCTTCACCGAGCGCGGGACGGTGGTGCCGGTGACCGTGCTTGAGTCCGACTCCTGTCACGTGGTGCAGCGCAAGACGACGCCTGTCGACGGTTACGAAGCCTTGCAGCTCGGCTTCGGCGAGAAGCTCGCGCGGCGGGTCAACAAGCCGCTGGCGGGGCACTTCCGCCGCGCCGGGGTGCGTCCGCTGCGCCAGCTCACCGAGCTGCGCGACGGCGGCGAGGCCGAGCTCGGCACCCGCCTGCTGGTCGACATCTTCAGCGAAGGCGAGCTGGTGGACGTGACCGGGATCAGCCAGGGCAAGGGTTTCTCCGGCACCGTCAAGCGCCACGGCTTCAGCCGCGGCCCGGTGAGCCACGGCTCCATGAACACGCGCCAGCCCGGGTCGATCGGCTCGGTCGATGCGGCGCGAACCTTCAAGGGCGTGAAGATGTCCGGCCAGTACGGCCACGTGCGCCGCACCGTGCGCCACCTCGAGGTGGTGCGGGTCGACGGCGAGCGCAACCTGCTGCTCATCAAGGGCTCCGTGCCCGGGCACAGGAACAGCGTGGTGATGGTCCGACCCAGCGAGCGCGAGGATCTACCGTGACCGCGGTTCGCGTCGTCGACCAGACCGGCGCCAGCAATGGTGAGTTCCAGCTGTCGGACGCCATCTTCGGTGCGCCAATCAACACTGCGGTGATGCACCAGGCGCTGATCCGCCAGCTCGCCAACGCGCGCCAGGGAACGCACGACACCAAGACCCGGACCGAGGTCCGCGGCGGCGGCAAGAAGCCGTGGCGCCAGAAGGGAACCGGGCGCGCCCGCCAGGGATCGATCCGCTCCCCGCAGTGGACCGGCGGCGGCATCGTGTTCGGGCCGACGCCGCGCAGCTACCGCCAGGACATGCCCCGCAAGCAGCGGCGCATGGCGCTGCGCAGCGCGCTCACCGCCAAGGCGCAGGACGGCCAGGTCTCGGTGCTGTCCGGGTTCGAGCTGGAGACGCCGAGCACCCGCGCGGTCGTCGACCTGCTGCGCACCATCGAGGCCGGGGCACGCGTGCTCGTGGTTCTCGGTTCGCACAACGAGCTGCTCGAGCGCAGCGCGCGCAACCTCGCCGAGGTGCGCGTCATCCTCGCCGCCAACCTCTCGGTGCGCGACCTGCTCACCGCGGAGACGGTGTTGATGACCCGCGACGCCATCGAGCACGTCGAGGAGGCGTGGTCATGAGCGTTGCGCGCACCTCGGAGCAGGCGGTGATCGGACCGGTGGTCAGTGAGAAGTCGTACGGGGCGATGGCGGCCGGCCGCTACGCGTTCCGGTGTGCGCCCTGGGCCACCAAGATCGACATCGGCCGTGCCGTCGAGGAGCTGTTCGCTGCCCAGAAGATCACCGTGACCAAGGTCAACACCATTAACGTGCACGGCAAGATGCGCCGCCGTTCGCGGGGCCGCGTCCGGGTGGTGGGCAAGAGCCCAGACTGGAAGAAGGCGGTCGTCACTCTGGCCCCGGGGCAGCGCATCGACGGCCTCTTCGAGGGGGTGTAGCGGTGCCCATCAAGCGCTACAAGCCAACCAGCCCTGGGCGCCGCTTCATGTCGGTGAGCAGCTTCGAGGAGGTCACCAGGGGAACCCCCGAACGCTCGCTGACCGAGCATCTCAAGAAACACAGCGGGCGCAACAATACCGGCAGCATCACCGTGCGCCACCGCGGCGGCGGCCACAAGAAGCTGTACCGGATCGTCGACTTCAAGCGCAACAAGCTCGACATCCCAGGACGGGTCGCCACCATCGAGTACGACCCCAACCGCTCCGCGCGCATCGCGCTGATCAATTACGCGGACGGCGAGAAGCGCTACATCCTCGCCCCGCTTGGCCTGGCGGTCGGTGACAGCGTCATGGCCGGCGCCAAGGCCGAGGTGCGGCCGGGCAACAGCCTGCCCCTGGCGAACATGCCGCTCGGAACCACCATCCACAACATCGAGCTCAAGCTGGGCCGCGGCGGCCAGCTGGTGCGCAGCGCCGGCGGCGCCGCCCAGCTGCTCGCCAAAGAGGGCGGCTTCGCCACCCTGCGCATGCCCAGCGGCGAGGTGCGCCGCGTCGACATCAACTGCTCGGCGACCGTCGGCCAGGTCGGCAACGTCGACCATGAGAACGAGACCGTGGGCAAGGCGGGCAAGTCGCGCTGGCGCGGCTGGCGCCCGTCGGTTCGCGGCATGACCATGAATCCCTTCGACCACCCCCACGGTGGTGGCGAGGGCCGCAGCGGTGCCGGTGGCCACCCGCAGACGCCCTGGGGCAAGCCGGCGCTCGGCTATCGCACCCGGCACAACAAGTCGACCGATCGGATGATCGTGCGACGTCGCAAGAAGTAGAGAGATGAGCCGATCCCTGAAGAAAGGTCCGTTCTGCGACGACCACCTCCTCAAGAAGGTGCAGCAGCTCAATGCCAGCCGCGAGAAGCGGATCATCAAGACATGGTCGCGCCGCAGCGACGTGTTCCCCGACATGGTGGGCCACACCATCGCCGTGCACGACGGGCGCAAGCACGTGCCCGTGTTCATCACCGAGGCGATGGTCGGACACAAGCTCGGCGAGTTCGCCTCCACGCGGCGCTACCGCGGCCACGGCCACCACACCGAGCGCAGCGCGGCGCTCAAGTAGCAGAGAGAGATGGAAGTAGTCGCGACCGCCAAATGGGTTCGCACCACCGCGCGCAAGGCACGGCTGGTGACCGCGAGTGTCGAGGGCCTGCCCGTCGCCGAGGCGCTGGTGATCCTCAGGTTCACGCCGCGCGCCGCCGCGCGTGACGTCGCTAACGTCATCAAGTCGGCTGCGGCCAACGCCGAGCACAACTACAACCTCGACTCCTCGACGCTGCGAGTCGCCCGTGTGGAGGTGGAGGCGGCGGCGATCATCAAGCGCTTCCGGCCCAAGCCGCGCGGCATGTCCGGCAGCATCTTCAAGCGCACCGCGCACCTGCGCGCGTTCGTCACCGACGACGAGCCGACGCCGCGCAACCGAGTGCGCTCGAAGATCCGCATGCCCCGCACGGTTGTGACCGCACCGGCGGCGGGGCCGTCGCGTGAGACACCGGCGCCGCGGCGCGCTCGCGGCGGCTCGGCCACGCGCGGGACCTCGGGCGGCGCCGGCTCCGCCGCTGCTTCGGCTCCGGCTGCGACGCCGGGGGTGGCGCCGACGCGCCGCCGCCGCGGTGGCAGGAAGGCGGCTGACGCTGCTGTAGCCGACGCTGCCGTGACGGACGAGCCGATCGTGGACGAGGCGGCCACTGAAACCACGCCGTCCGCCGCCACCACCGCGGAGCCGGCCGACGACACCGGCGAAGGAGACAAGGGGTAATGGGTCAGAAAGTCCACCCGATCGGCTTCCGCCTCGGCGTGTACCGCAACTGGGACGCGCGCTGGTACGCCGACAAGGACTACACCGCGCTGCTCCACGAGGACATCGCGATCCGCAAGCTGATCGGCGGCCGCCTGCGTAACGCCGGGGTCGCCCGCATCGAGACCGAGCGGCGCGGCAACGAGCTCACCGTGACCATTCAGACCGCCAAACCGGGCATCGTGATCGGCAAGCAGGGGGCGTCCGTCGACGCGCTGCGCGACGAGCTGGAGAAGATCACCGCCAAGAAGGTCCGCGTGACCATCCACGAGATCAAGACACCCGAGCTCGATGCCAAGCTGGTCGCCGAGAACGTCGCCTCGCAGTTGGAGAAGCGCATCGCGTTCCGGCGCGCGCTCAAGCAAACGCTGCTGCGCTCGATGCGGGCCGGCGCCAAGGGCTGCAAGATCCAGGTGAGCGGGCGGCTCGGCGGCGCCGAGATGTCGCGCCGTGAGTGGGATCGCGGCGGTCGCGTGCCGCTGCACACCCTGCGCGCCAACATCGACTACGGCCAGGCCGAGGCGCGCACCACGTTCGGACGCATCGGCGTGCAGGCGTGGATCTACAAGGGCGATTTCGTCACTGCCACCGGCGAGCCCATCAGCGGCACCGCCGTCCGCGAGGCCGACGAGAGCGATGGCAACGAGTCGCTCGAGCGCGCCGTGCCGGCGCCTCCCGAGGCCGTGCCGAAGGCTCGCGCCGCCGAGGAACCCGCAGTAGCCGTCGCTGTCGAGGAATCGGCGACCGAGGTCCGCAACGAGGCTGAGGCCGATGCCGTCGAGCAGACGCTCGAGGACGAGCAGGTGGATGCCGAGGAAGAGGCTGTGGTCGCCGCCGTCGGCGTCATCCCCGAAGGCGGCAAGAACGTGGAGAAGCTGGTGTCGAAGCGCAAGGCTCCCGCCGCCGCCAAGAAGCCGGCGACACGCGCTCCCGCCAAGAGCGCGGCGCGCAAGCCCGCCGCTCGCAAGCCGGCCTCGCCGCAGGCCGCGGACGCAGCGGCAGAGGAGGAGTAGCGCCATGCTCATGCCCAAACGCACCAAGCACCGCAAGCTCCATCGCGGACGGCGTCAGGGCGCCGCGCAGCGCGGCAACCGCATCTCCTTCGGCACCTACGGTCTGCAGGCGATGGGCGTGTGCTGGATGACCAACCGCCAGATCGAGGCAGCTCGGCGTGCCATGACCCGTCACGTCAAGCGCGGCGGCAAGATCTGGATCCGCGTCTTCCCGGACCACGTCATCACCAAGAAGCCCGCCGAGACGCGCATGGGCAGCGGCAAGGGTCAGCCTGAGGGCTGGGTCGCGGTGGTGAAGCCGGGTCGCATGCTCTTCGAGATGTCGGGCGTGACGCCCGATGTGGCCAAGGAGGCGATGCGACTGGCCGCGCACAAGCTGCCGATCCGCACCCGCTTCGTCGTGCGCGAGGAGCCCGGCGCCGAGGCGGAGGAGACGGCATGACCGCCCGTGCCATCGCGCTCGACACCCTGCGGGCGCTCAGCGGCGACGAGCTCGCCGCCCACCTGCGTGAGCAGCGCGGCCAGCTCTTCCAGGTGCGCCTGCAGCAGACCATCGGGCAGGTGGAGAACCACCGCCAGATCCGCGCCATCCGCAAGGAGATCGCCCGCACCATGACCGTGCAGGTGGAGATCCGCCTCGCCGCCGAGCGCGGTGAGCCGCCCCCGGCACCGCGGCCCAACGCCGCGGAGGCGGCGCGGCGTGGCAGGTCGGCTGCGACTGCGA
>JALYZN010000011.1 GCA_030948845.1 Candidatus Dormiibacterota bacterium | reverse complement strand
GGCCGGTGCTGCTGGTGGCCGGCGGCAGCTTCGCCGCCACCCAGTTCGTCTCGTCCAACTTCATCAGCTATGCGCTGACCGATGTTCTCTCCTCGCTGGTCTCCCTGGTTGTGACCCTGGGCTTCCTGCGCGCGTGGTCGCCGGCGCACGATGCGCCGTTCGCCATCCGCGCCGGCGTGACGGAGAGGCGGCCCGTGGGGGCGGTCCCGACCTGGCAGGGCTGGATGCCCTGGATCATCGTCTCCGCCGTCGTGATCGTCTGGACCACCTTCGCGATCCCCGCGATCGGCCGCGTCAAGATCCCTTGGCCCGGCCTCGACAACCAAGTGTTCATCACGCTCTACAACACGCCCTACGCCGCGGTCTGGCCACCACCATGGCGGCGGCGCTGCGGCTTGCCGGGGCTGACGATGTCGAGCGCGCTGAGCCAGCCCCCGGTGGAGCGGGCCGCCTCGACGAGCTCGCCGTACATCGACTCCTCGCCCGCCCGCAGGGTGGCGCTGTCGCCGATGCAGGCGACCAGGTGCTTGGCGCGCGAGATGGCCACGTTGAGGCGGTTGGGCACGCGCAGGAAGCCGATGCGGCCGCGCTCGTTGGAGCGCACCAGCGAGATGACCACCATGTCCTCCTCGCGGCCTTCGAAGGAGTCGACGGTGTCGATCTTCACCGGGCGCTTGAAGCGGCGCCGCCCCAGCGCCTGGCGGAGTCGCTCCACCTGCTCGGCGTACATGGCGATCACCGCCATGCTCATGTCGCGCGGGGCGCGCTCGTCGAGGAGACGCACCACCTGCGCCGCGACACGCACCTCGGCCTCGTTGCGCAGCGCCCCACCAGGCCCGCGGCGCTCGCGCACGCCACGCATGCCCTCGGTGTCGACGAAGTGCAGCGCCACCGGGAAGGGCGTGCGCGTGATGTATGAGTAGGCCTGCACCTCGGGCGCGTCCTGGAGCTGACCGTCGTAGCTGGCAGCCGACACGTAGGCGGCGATGTCGGGATGCATGCGGTGCTGGATGGTCAGCAGGCAGCGCGCCGCCTCGGGCAGGCCGCCCTCCCATGCCTGCTCGAAAAGGCTTCTATTGACAAGGGTTTCCAGGGCCTCGTCGCTCTCGACGATGCCGTACAGTGCGTCGTCCTCGACCGGCGGCAGCTGCTTGTGATCGCCGACCAATGCCAGTGCCGAGCCGAGGCGCAGCGCGGGGAGTGCCTCGTCGACGCGCGCCTTGTTGGCCTCGTCGAGGATGACGATGTCGAAGTTCATGTCGGTGATCGCCGACGTCGCTGCGGTCGCGCAGGTGGCGAAGTAGCAGTTGGCTTCGAGGAGGCGCGGGTCGTCCTCGTCGTCGCAGCGGAAGCGTTCGACGGTGGGATGCACGCGCTCGGCGCGGGCCACGCGCACCGCGCGCATCCCCGGCGTGCCGGCGAGGCGCTCGAGCGCGTTGTCGACGGCGAGGTTGCTGTGCGACGTCACCAGGATGCGCTCGTCCGGGTTGGCCGCGAGGCGGCGCTTGATGGCCTCGACGATGACCGTCGTCTTACCGGTTCCCGGCGGCCCCTGGATGAACACCGCCTCGCCGGCGGCGAGGGCGCCGAGCAGCGCTACGGCGCGATCCTGCGGCGGGTTGGCCATCATCCCCTCGGTCAACCAGTCGTCGGTGTGCTCCTGCTCGACGTAGAGCGGGGCGGTGACCCGTTCTGGCGTGACCATGAGCTGGGCGAGCAGGCCCACCCCGAAATCGCGGGTGGCGATGGCGGCGAGCACGCTGCGCTTGGCCTGGTACAGCGCCTTGTTGAAGGACGGCGTGATCGTCCCCTCGCTGCCGGCGTGCTCGAACGTCCGGCAGGTCACCTCGACGGTGTGGCGGTGATGGTCGATGCGCGAGACGCGCCCGACGAAGTTGGGCTCGTCCTCCGGCTCGACGAGCACCGCCGCATCTGGGGTGAGGTTGATCTGCTCGCCCTGGGGCACGGTGAACTCCACCTTGGCCACCTCGGGCTGGCGGCGGTCGGCGTCGGTGAACTCGTGGCCGCACGACGGGCAGCGCTCATGGTCGGCGGGGCGCCACAGGGCCCGGCAGCGCTTGCAGCGCCAGTACTCCTTGGCCGCGCTGAAATGGGTGCGCTGGGTGGCGGCGCGCTGGCGTTCGGCCTTCTCCAGGCTGTCGACCAGCTTGAGGGCGGCGTACAGCTCCGCCGACTTCGCCGCGGCGGCGCTCGCCTCCTTCCAGTCGAGCAGGCGGTGGGTGTCGCTGACCACGCCGTTGGCGGAGGTGACGATCGGAGTGCGGGCGGTGACCGTGAGGACCTTGCTGCCGTCCGGGTGGTCCATCGCCGGGCGCATCGAGAGAACGCGCAGGGCGAGGTGGTCGGGGTCACGGTCCGGCGACTCCTGGGGCACGCACTCCAGGGTCAGGTCGGGCAGGGCCACGCGCAGCTGGGGTGGCTCCTCGTCACCGAACGACACCGTGAGGTGGCCCACTTCGCTGATCCTCTGGGCAAAGAGGTCACGCGGGTCGGCGTCCTTCGCATCCCCGTCCGCGAGGGTGGTGAGCACCACCATGGCGTCACTGCCGTCGGGCACGATGAGATGGAGACGGTCGAGAGCGAGGTCCGGGGATATCAGTCGGACGGTCAAACCTCGGACGCCGTGGGGGTGCAGTCCCCGGCGTCATGCATCCGGTTCGGGATGGATTCGGGCGTCAGCGCAAGCAGCGACACTGCACTGACGGTGGCGGCCGCACTGGCCGCGCAGCGGTTCCCGAAGGCTCCCGCGTGAGCTGACTATAGCGCAGCGGACTGCGCTTGCAACAGACAAGAGGATGACGGCTGCGCGACAGTCCCTGTCACGCTGGCTCCGGCGCCCCCACCGCGGCAGCTCCGTACCAGCGCGCCAGGGTGGCGAAGTGGTCGCGGAGGAGGAGCTGGTGGGCGCCGCGGATGACCATAACCTCGGCGTGGGGGAGCACCTCCTGCCAGCGGCCGAGGTTGTCGCCACCGATGGTGGTGTCCTCGTCGGAGTAGAGCAGCAGCTGGGGACGTCCCCGGAGGCGCTCGTCGAGCGTGGCCAGCTCCTCGGCGACAGTGGGGTCCCAGATAAGGGCGTGCGAGGTCTTCTGGTAGCTGTCGACGGTGTGGCGCAGGTAGTCGGCGATCACCGCGCGCGGAAAGACGGGGGAGCGCACCACCGGCGACACCAGCGGGAGCAGGCGCTGCACCGTCCGGTACACGACCCGGCCGGTGACACCGCGCGGCACCCGGAACGGATGCACCTGGCGGCGCGGGAAGGGCGAGGCGACGACCGCCAGCGACTCGATCCGCTCGGGGTGGCGGCCCGCGAACAGTGCGCTGAGGATCCCTCCCATGGAATGGCCGGCGACCCCGAGGCGGCCCTCCACCCCTAAGGCGGAGAGGAGGTCTTCGATGGTGGCGACGTGGAAGTCGCGGGTGTACTCGAGGCGCGGCTTGTCCGACCTGCCGAAGCCGGCGAGGTCGGGGGCGATCAGGGTGCGGGTTTGGGCCAGCAGTGGCCCGATGCCCGCCCAGTAGCGCCCGCTGCCGCCGAGCCCGTGGAGGAGGATTAGTGGTGGGCCGTCGCCCGCCACCTGCACGGAGAGCCGCCCCCAGGAGAGCCGGACGCGGCGGTGCTGCCATCGCGCTGTCATGGCTCGATCGTGGCACACGGCGCGCGGTTGACCTGTCGTCCATCGGCGCGGTTGTCATCCCACTGATCCGGGCGGTGCCTCAGCGCGTATGTGCGGGTGTGAAGGTTGCGGTGGTGGGAGCGGGGGTGTCCGGGCTCGTCGCCGCCTACCTGCTCCATCGCGAGCACGACATCACCGTCTTCGAGGCCGGCGCCTACGCCGGCGGCCACGTCAACACCGTTCCGGTCGAGGTGGAGAGCGGCCGCTACGACGTGGACACCGGGTTCATCGTCTTCAACGAGCCCAACTACCCCAACTTCCGGCGCCTTCTGCGCCACCTCGGCATCGGCGAGCAGGCCTCCGACATGAGCTTCAGCGTCAGCTCCCGCCACGACGATTTCGAGTACGGCAGCCAGAGTGCCAACGCGATCTTCGCCAAGCGCTCGCACCTGGTGCGCCCACGCTTCTACCGGATGCTCGCCGACAAGGTCCGCTTCCACCGCGAGGCGCGGCACCTGCTCGAACAGCTCGGCGAGGGTCCCACACTCGGCGAGTTCCTCGACTCGCGGCGCTACTCGCGCACCTTCATCGACCGGCTGATCGTTCCACAGGTGGCGGCGGTGTGGTCCGCGCCAGAGGAGGAGGCGCGCGCGTTCCCCGCCAAGTACCTGGCGCGTTTCCTCGACAACCACGGGCTGCTCCAGGTCGGCAACCACCCGCGGTGGTCAACGGTGCCGGGCGGGTCGGCGCGGTACGTGGAGGCGATGACCAGGACCTTCCGGCGCAAGGTCCGCCTGCAGGCGCCGATCATGTCAATCGAGCGCGGCGAGGACGCCGTCGCGATCCGGCCGCGCCACGGCGAGCCGGAGTCATTCGACCGCGTGATCATCGCCACCCACTCCGACCAGGCTCTGCGCATGCTCAGCGATGCGACATCGCGCGAACGCGAGCTGCTCAGCGCCTTCGAGTACCAGACCAACGAGGTGGCGTTGCACACCGACCTGCGCGTGCTGCCGCGCCGCCGCCGCGCCTGGGCGAGCTGGAACTACCAGGTCGTCGATCGCGACACCGGCAGCAGCGCGGTGACGTATCACATGAATCGGCTGCAGTCGATCACCGCACCGGAGCAGTTCTGCGTCACCCTCAACAACCTCGACGGCATCGACGAGACCAAGATCGTCAAGCGACTGAGCTACCACCACCCGGTGTTCACGCATCGCAGCGTCAGCGCGCAGGATCGCCATGAGTCGGTTCTCGGCGCCAATCGCACGTATTTCTGCGGCGCGTACTGGGGGTATGGGTTTCACGAGGACGGCGTGGACTCGGCGCTGCGCGTCGCCGCGCACTTCGGTGCCAGCCTCTCGTGATCCGGCACAGCTGCATCTACCAGGGCTCCGTCCACCACCGTCGCCGCACCCCGGTCGAGCACTCGTTCCGGTACCGCGTCTTCATGCTCTATCTCGACCTCGACGAGCTCGAGGACGTGTTCGCGCACCGGCTGCTGTGGTCGACAGCGCGGCCGGCGTTGGCGCGCTGGCGCCGAATCGACTACCCCGGCGACCCGTCGCAACCGCTGGACGCCTGGGTGCGCGCACTCGTCGCCGAACGGACCGGCGACCAGCTCACCGGACCGGTGCGCCTGCTCACCCACTGCAGGTACATGGGCACGGGGTTCAACCCCATCTCGGTGTACTACTGCTTCGACAGCGACGGCGAGACGCTGCAGTGGGCGGTGCTCGAAGTGACCAGCACCCCCTGGGGTGAGCGCACCCATTACGTGGTCGACATGCGCGGCGACGCGCGCGTCCGCTCCGGCCGCATGCCCAAAGCGCTGCACGTCTCGCCATTCCTGCCCATGGCGCTCGAGTACCGCTGGCGGCTGAGCCGGCCGGGGGCGAGCGTGGCTGTGGCCATCGACGTGACCGATGGCAGCGAGCTCGTCCTGCAAACGGGCATCGCCATGCGCCGCCGCCCGCTCAGCCACGCCATCATGGCCGGCCTCCTGCTCCGCCATCCGCCGATGTCGCTGCGGGTTCTCGGCGGCATCTACTGGCAGGCGCTTCACCTGTGGCGCAAGCGAGTTCCCTACCATCGTCGTCCTCACCACCTCCCCGAGGAGTCCGCCGCCGCATGACCGCAGTCGCCCCGAGCCTGCGTCCGCTGCCGAGCCGGCGCGAGCTCCCCCGGCTCGACGCCGCGGTGCGCGCCGTGGTGTTGCGCCTCTTCTCCTCGATTCGCATCGGCGAGCTCGAGATCGTCGAGGACGGTGGCCTGCGCCACCGCTTCGGATCGATGGCCACGTTCCCGGTCCGCGCGGTACTGCGCGTGCACCGGCCGAGCTTCTATCGCTCGCTGTTGCGCGGCAGCATCGGGGCGGCGCGCAGCTACGCCGAGGGCGCCTGGGACTGCGACGACCTGGTCGCGCTGGTGCGCCTGGCGATCCGCAACCTCGACACGCTCGACCGCGTCCAGGCCGCCATCAACCCGCTGCTGCGGCCACTGCGCAACGCTGGCGACTGGCTGCACCGCAACACCCGCGAGCGTAGCCGCGAGAACATCGCGCAGCACTACGACATCGGCAACGACCTCTTCGAGCTGATGCTCGACGACACCATGTCGTACTCCAGCGGCGTCTTCGAGAGCGCGCAGTCCACGCTGCGCGAGGCGTCGATCGCCAAGATCGACCGGCTCTGCCGCAAGCTGCGGCTGGGGCCGTCCGACCACCTGGTGGAGATCGGCACCGGCTGGGGCGGACTCGCGGTGTACGCGGCGCAGATGTACGGCTGCCGGGTCACCACCACCACCATCAGCGCCGAACAGCACCAACTCGCCACCGAGCGCGTCCGCCGGCATGGCGTGGGGGACAGAGTGACCGTCCTGCTCGAGGACTACCGCGACCTCCGCGGCGCCTTCACCAAGCTTGTCTCCGTGGAGATGATCGAGGCCATCGGCTGGCGCTACTTCGGCACCTACTTCGCGGTGTGCAACCGCCTCCTCACCGCCGACGGGCTGGCCGCCATCCAGGCCATCTGCCAGCCGCACCGCTCCTTCCTGGCGACGCGGGGCACCTCGACCTTCATCAACGCGCACGTCTTCCCGGGCGGGATCTGCCCGTCGCTCGAGGCGCTCATCGACGCCGCCGAGACGAGCGACCTGCAGCTTGTCGACCTCGAGGACATCACCTCGAGCTACCCGCTGACGCTGGCCGCCTGGCGCGCCAACTTCCTCAGCAACTCCGCCCGGCTCCATCCCCGCTTCGACGAGCGCTTCCGGCGCTTCTGGGTGCTCTACCTCTCGCTGTGCGAGGCGGGTTTCACCGAACGGCGCATCTCCGACGTGCAACTCATGTTCGCCAAGGCGGCCTTCCCGGCCGACCGTCTGCCGCGCTGGGAGGTACCCGCCGCTGCCGAGGTCGCCGCGTCACCCAGCCTGGATGGCAGGGCTCCGGAGGTCGCGCTGCACTAGGATCAGCACATGGCTGAAGCTGAGCCTGAAGAAGGCGGGGGCGTGGACCTCAGCGGGCTGCACCGCGAGTTCGATCGCCTCAAGAACCAGCTGTGCCGTTGCCAGCACCAGGGAACCTGCCTGGCCTGCCGCGGCTTCGAGATCCTTCGCGAGCAGTCGCAGACGGTTGTGGCCGCGTCGAGCCAGCCGGTGCTGATGCAGGTTGCCCAAGAGGCCGCGGTGAAGGACCTTCTCGGCCAGCTCGGCGGAGTCCAGGAGAAGCTTGCCGGCGATCCCCAGATCCAGGAGTTGCTGATGCGCATGATGGACCGCGTCCAGGAGGACCTCGGTGGCCCTGATGAGCTGGCCAAGCTGTTCAGCGGTCTGGGCTTCCCGATGAGCCCGGACGGTACCCCGGACGTCTCCGGCCAGCTGCCCGGCTTCGGCACGGCACCACCGGCCAAGGGTGCCAGCGAGTCGTACGACGACCGCCCCCGGCCGGCGCCCGGCGACCACTCCGATAATTCCCCGACGCCGGACGAGGGTGGCGACGCGCCGCCCACCGGCGCCTAGGAGGAGGAACCAATGCCGACGCGTTTGCGCCGATCCGTGCTCGCCTGCCCGGGCAGCAACCCGAGGATGATGGAGAAGGCGGCGGCGTCGGCCGCGGACGAGGTGTTCCTCGACCTCGAGGACGCCTGCGCGCCGCTGGAGAAGCCGGCAGCGCGCGGGAAGGTCGTCGAGGCCCTGCGCACCCACGATTGGCAGGGCAAGGTGCGCGTGGTGCGCATCAACCAGGTGAGCAGTCAGTTCGCGCTCGACGACATCCGCGAGATCGTCACCGGGGCCGGCGACGTGCTCGACTGCATCATGGTGCCGAAGGTCCAGAACGCTGGCGACATCGCTTTCGTCGACCGCGCGCTCGGCAGCCTCGAGCAGACACTCGGCCACGAGCTGGGCAGTATCGGCATCGAGGCCCAGGTCGAGGATGCGCTCGGGCTCATGAATGCCGAGGAGATCGCCTTCTCCAGCAAGCGGATCGAGACCATCACCTATGGCCCCGCCGACTTCTCCGCGAACATGCAGCTGCCTTCGCTCACCGTCGCCAACAGCTACAACTACCCTGGCGACATCTTCCACTACGTGCTCTTCAAGCTGGCCGTCGCCGCCCGCGCGGCGGGGATCCAGGTGATCGACGGCCCTTACCTCCTCATCCGTGACATCGAAGGCTTCCGCGAGGCCGCGGGCCGCGCCGCGGCGCTTGGCTACGACGGCAAGTGGGTGCTCCACCCCGGCCAGATCGAGCCCGCCAACGAGGTGTTCACACCGAGCCAGGACGACTTCGACAAGGCCGTGCAGATCCTCGAGGCCTACCACCACGCCACCGAGGTGGAGCGTCGGGGGGCGGTCATGCTCGGCGACGAGATGATCGACGAGGCCTCCCGGAAGATGGCCCTGCAGTTCGAGCTACGCGGCCGGGCCGCCGGGCTGACGCCGTCGCCGCGTGAGGAGGCTGCGCGGGCCGTCGCTGGGTAGCCCTCCCTTCTCCTCTCGGGGAGCTGGTCAACGGGGCTGAACGAGAGAGGCCGGGAGCGCGTTGCTCCCGGCCTCTGAGATTCCCTTCCGTTGTCCTTGCTGGGTTAGATCTCCTCGGGGCGGATCCTGGCGAGGCCGAGGAAGAGGAGGCCGATCACGGCGAGGAGCGCGGCGGTGCCGATCGCCAGGTGGGTGCCGGTGTCCGGGGTCGAAGTGCTGGTGCCGAGCACGGCCATCGCGGGGGCCGGAGTGCTCTTGAGCGCGAGCACGCTGCCGCTCGGGGTCGGGGTGGTCACCGGGCCTGGAGTGTTGGTGTGCGTGGGGGTCGGGGTGGGGTGGGTCACTGGGGTCGGCGTCGGCGTGGGCACCGGGGTCGGCGTCGGCGTGGTCGTCGCGCTGCACGAGGTGGTGCCGCCATTGTCGGCGCTGATGAGGCGGCTCTCGTAGAAGTCGGGCCCAAAGTGGCTCAAGACCGCGCCGTGCACGAAGTCGACCTGGTACATGCAGGTCGGCAGGGTGACGCTCATCGAGTGCACACCGCCTGTGAAGGTGCCGGTCTGGGAGTCGAACAGCTTCTGCTGCGGAGCGCTTGCCGTCGTGAAGTAGGGCAGCGGGGCGGTGTACGAGGCCAGGCTCAGCTGCATCGAGCAGTTCGCCGGAACGGTGAAGGTGGCCTTGACGATCTCGCCGGCGGCCGCCTGGCCGCGCAGGTTGCTGACCGTCTTGCTGCCGCCGAGCAGGTAGCTGACGTCGCTGAGCTGCGGGTTGCTGCTCGCGCACGAGCTGCCGGTGGTGACTCCGCCGACGCCTCCGGCCTGGCACGAGTTGCTGCCCCCGTTGGCACCGGCGATGAGGCGGCCCTGGGCGGAGTAGAAGTTATTCGACCCCTGGGGACCGAGGTGGTCGATCACCGCTCCGCGCACGAAGTCGACCTGGAAGTAGCAGGCGGGGACGTCGACGGCGAGTGTGTGGCGGCCGGCCGCCAGGTTGCTGCCGCTCTGGGAGCGGAAGACCGTCTGCTGCGAGGCGGTTTTGGCGTCGAAGCTGCCACTGGGCGCCTGGTAGGAGACCAGCGAGGCCTCATCGAGCGTGCAGCTGGCCGGGACGGTGAAGACGACCACGACGTGGTCGTGGGTGGAGACGTGGCCGGCGAGCGACGACGAGGTTCCGGAGTGGGTGGTGAACGAGACGGCCTGGATCAGCTGGTTACCGGACTGCCCGCACGACGCGCTCACCGTCTTGGCGTCCTTGGCCTGCTTGTCGCTCTTGGCCTGATCACCGCCGCCGTTGGCTTGCGAACAGGCGAGGGCGGCGCCAGAGAACGCTCCCATCACCAGCGCGGCCGAGAATCCCGCAACTGCCACCTTGAGAGGTCCGGTCATGTCTGCTTGCTCCTTGTGAGATGGTTTGTGACTGCCTGAACGCGTCAACCAGAGCAAACGTAGCATGATTTGTTACAAGGTTTACACGGCTTGCGCAACCGTTACAGGAATGTCGGACGCATCTGGCAGGCCGTGACGGACGAAAAATCCGGGCCGCCCGATGTGACGGGCAGCGGTCGTGGTCGACTGGCCCGCTACCCTTGCCCGCCGCCATGACTTCGATCAGGACCGGTGGCTACGTGGTGATTCGGGGCGCGCTCGACGCCGCGGCTCTGACCGCGCTGCGCGCCGCTGTGGACACCGCGGTGCAGAGCCGGGTCGAGGGCGTCGACGTGCGCGCCGGCACCGAGTGGATTCGCGACGCCTCGGTGATCGGCGAACCCGCCGGAGCGCTGGCCACCTCCACCCCCGTGCTCGAGGTCGTGTCCGAGCTCCTCGGGCCTGAGGCCACGGTGGTCGGGAGCCTGATGCGCAACCCGGTCGGGCCCACCGCCCAGCAGGGGCTGCACGTGGACTGGGCGGGGCCGATCGCCCCGGGGCACGATCAGCAGGCCCAGGCGATGTTCTTCCTCGACGACGTCGCCGCCGACAACGGGCCGCCCCGACTGGTCCCGGGCAGCCACCGTTCCGGTTCGACCCCGCCGAAGAACCTCTCGGACCCGCACGCCCGGCATCGCGACGAGGTGTGCATCACCGGCCCCGCCGGCGGTGTCCTTGTGTTCAGCTCCCACCTTTGGCACAGCGGCACGGCCAACGCCTCGGGCCGACCCCGACGGGTGATCACAGTGACCTACCGCCGCGCCCACTGACCGCGGCCAGAGTCGACTCGATCAATGGCGGGGCTGGTTGCGGAAGGCGCGGGCCTGGCGCCGGTGCTGCCTGCGTGACTCCGCGCGCAGGCGGACGTCGACCTGCTCGTCGAGGTGGCGCTGCTCGCGTTCCAGCTTGCGCATCGAGGCCAGGCGGTCGAGGATGCCCGGGTCATCGTGGGCAGCCGCCTGCACGGCACACCCTGGCTCACCCTGGTGGGCGCAGTCGCTGAAGCGGCAGTGCTTGGCGATCTCTGTGATCCCGCCGAACACCGCGTCGATGCCCGCCTGCGCATCCCACACCCCCATCTCGCGCATGCCCGGCGTGTCGATGAGCAGCGCGCCGCCGGGCAGCTCGAGCAACTCGCGGTGCGTGGTGGTGTGGCGGCCGCGCCCGTCCGCACGGAGGGCGGTGGTGGCGAGCTGGTCGTTGCCGCGCAGCGCGTTGACCAGCGTCGACTTACCGGCCCCGCTGGGGCCGACGATCGCCCCGGTCTGCGCGGGCAGCTGCACGGCGCGGAGCGCGTCGAGCCCGAGACCGGCGGCGCTGACGGCGATGACCTGCGCGCCCGCCGCGGCCGCGCCGGCCGCGTCAAGGTCGGCCGCAAGGTCGTGGCTGAGGTCGGCCTTGGTGAGCAGCACCAGCGGGCGCGCTCCGCTCGACCAGGCGATGGCCAGGCTGCGCTCCAGCCGGCGCACGCCGACCGGGATGCCCAGTGGCACGGCGATGAACACCGTGTCGACGTTGGCCGCCACCGCCTGGGCGGTGACCGCGGCGCCGGCGGCGCGGCGCAGCAGGACACTGCGGCGTGGCAGCACCGCGACCACGACCTCGTCAGCGACCGCCACCCAGTCGCCGGTGGTGATGCCGCCCTGGGGCGGCGCCGCGCGCACACGTCCGGAGACGGTGACCTCACCCGTGTCGTCCTCGCCGATGACGACGAGGCGCTGCGCCGACACCAGCGCTACGCGGGCCGCAACCGCTGACGCGTGAGCCGCCGCGCGCAACGCGGCCGCGTGGGAGGCGTCCCACCCCAGGCGGGACAGGTTCGAAGGGATTGTCTGCACGAGCAACTCCGAGTGAAGGAACACCCCGGCCTCGCGTGGGAGCGGTCGCATGAGCAACCGCAACCGCCTGAGCTAGCGGGCGGGACCGGGAACGACGGCGGTGGGAGGCGCCAGGAGCGCAACAGTCGCTGCCATGGTCGGCCCTCCACTCGTGTTGCCTGCGGAACGAGTCAACTGTAGCGGCTTTCGGCTGCGGCCGCCGGCAGCTCGCATTCGCTGCTAGCGTTGCGGCATGACCGCGCTAGAAAAGCCGCTCGCGGCTCCGTGGCGCGTGGAGCAGTCCGACTGCATGCGCCTGTTGGCGTCGCTCCCCGACGAATCCGTCGACGTGGTCACCACCGACCCGGCCTACAGCGGCATGAACCAGCACATGTCGTTCGGCCACGGACGGATCGTGGGGCGCTACAGCGACGCAGCCAACCAGCGCTGGTTCACCGAGTTCCGTGACGACCCGGACACCTTCCTGGCCTTCCTGCGAGAGTGCCACCGCGTCATGCGCGACGGTGGCCACATCTACGTCATGTTCGACAGCTTCTCGCTGCTCTCACTCGGGCACGTGATGCGCGAGGTTTTCGCCGTCAAGAACCTGATCGTATGGGACAAGGTGAACCTCGGCATGGGCCACTACTTCCGGCGCCGCCACGAGACCATCGTGTTCGCCACCAAGGGTCACCGGCGCCTCTCCCGTCGCGACCTCGCCGACGTGTGGCCGATCAAGCGCATCCACCGCGGCGCCTATCCAACCCAGAAGCCGGTGGCGCTGTTCAGCCGCATGCTCGCCGGCAGCGCCGAGCAGGGCATGACGGTGTGCGATCCCTTCGTGGGCAGCGGGTCCTCTGCAGTGGCGGCGCTCGTCGCCGGCTGCGACGTGGTGGCCGCCGACATCGACCCTCGCGCAGTGCGCATCGCATCGGAGCGCTGCGCGGCCGTGGCGGGCGGCGCGCCCGACCCGGCCGAACGGTGCGCAGCCGTAGAGTCGCGACCATGAGTGTCGAGGTGCGCCCCGAACTGCGCGAGATCGTCGGCCTGGTCCGCGATTTCGTCGAGCGCGAGATCATCCCCGTCGTCCACCAGCTGGACCACGACGACGAGTACCCCACCCAGATCGTCGCCAAGATGAAGGAGCTCGGCTTCTTCGGCTTCGCCATCCCTGAGCAGTACGGCGGCTCCGGCCTCGACTTCGAGACGTACGCGATGTGCTGCGAGGAGATCGCCCGCGGCTGGATGTCGGTGACCGGCGTGATCAACACGCACTTCATCGTCAGCTACCTGGTCGAGCACTTCGGCACCGACGAGCAGAAGCAGCGCTTCCTTCCCAAGATGGCGACCGGCGAGATGCACGGCGCCTTCTCGATGAGCGAGCCCAACTGCGGTAGCGACGTGCAGGCCATCGAGACGCGAGCCCGCCGGGATGGCGACGACTACGTCATCAACGGCACCAAGATGTGGGCCACCAACGGCGAGCACTCGACGGTGGTGGCCACGCTGGTCAAGACCGATCCCGACGCCAAGCCAACGTGGAAGGGGATGTCGTGCATCCTCGCCGAGAAGACGTATGACGGCTTCCGGTCCACCAAGCGCATCGAGAAGCTCGGCTACAAGGGTGTGGAGACCACCGAGCTGGTCTTCGAGGAAAACCGCCAGCCGGCCACCAACCTCCTCGGCGGTGTCGAAGGCGAAGGGTTCAAGCAGATGATGGCCGCGATCGAGCTGGGCAGGGTCAATGTCGCCGCGCGCGGAGTCGGCGTCGCCCAGCGCGCGTTCGAGCTCTCCATCGAATATGCGCAGCAGCGCCACGCTTTCGGCGTTCCCATCGCCAAGCACCAGGCGATCCAGCTCAAGCTCGCCGACATGGCGACCAAGATCACCGCCGCGCGCCTGATGACCCAGATGGCGGCGCGCAAGAAGGATGCCGGTGAGCGCGCCGACGTCGAGTGCGGCATGGCCAAGCTGTTCGCCACCGAGACGTGCTTCGAGTGTGTCGCCGAGGCGATGCGCATCCATGGTGGCTACGGCTTCTCCAAGGAGTACCAGGTGGAGCGCCTCTATCGCGACGCCCCCATGCTGGTGATCGGCGAGGGCACCAACGAGATCCAGAAGCTGATCATCGCCCGCGGCCTGCTCGAGCGCTACAAGGTCTAGTAGTTGTAGGTCACCGCGATGTCGGTGTTGGTGCCGACGGTGGTGAAGGTGATCGAGCCCATCTGGGAGGGGGCGTCGGTGCGGCCAATGCTCCAGGTGTCGCCGCTGCTCGCCTGGCTCGGATCGTGGGTGGCGGTGGTCCAGCCGTTCCGGCGCAGCGCCTGCTCGTAGTAGGCCTCGACCTGTGCGAGAACGTGAGGGTCGATGATGAGCAGCGTTTCGGTGTTGAGGTTGTTGCCCGCCTGGAAATGGTCCTGGGTGGTCGCCGCGGCCGCCTCGGTGGGGAAGTGCCGGAGCGGGCTGGTCGTGAAGATGCGGATGAAGACGAACACGATCACCGCGATCGTCAGCAGCGCGATGGCGGCGCACCCTCCGCAGCCCCAGATCCACCAGCGACGCCTGTTGACGGTCGCCGGTGACACCCAGGCCTGCGGCTGCTGGCCGTACGGCTGGGGATACGCGGAGCCCTGGTACGGTGGCGGCGGAGGCGCAGCAGGAGGTGGTGGCGGCGGCGGCGCCTGCGTCACCTCAGCTCCGTCACGGGCACCGCCTCGCCGAAGCGCTCGCGCATCACGGCGATGGCAGCGGCGCTGCTGTCGCAGAGAAGAAAACGCCGGCCGAGTTCCAGGGCGGCGGCGCCGGTGGTGCCGGAGCCCGCACACCAGTCGACGACGAGGTCGGCCGGATGCGAGGACGCGGCGACGATGCGGCGCAGGATGCCCACCGGTTTCTGGGTCGGGTACCCGGTGCGCTCGCGCGACGTGGTGGGCACGATGGTGTGCCACCACACGTCGGTCGGCGTCTTGCCGCGCGCTGCGCGCTCGCTGGTCTGCAACCCCGGCGCCATGTAGGGGATTCTCTCCACCTCCTCGAGGTCGAAGTGGTGGGCGCCGGCGGTTCGTGCGTACACCAGGATGACGTCGTGCTTGGCCGGCCAGCGACTGCTGCTGCGCGCACCGTAGTCGTACGCCCAGATCACCTCGTTGAGAAAGCACTCCCGTCCGAACAGCTCGTCGAGCAGCACCTTGCAGTAGTGCGACTCGCGCGGGTCGACGTGAAGGTACAGCGTGCCATGCGCGGCGAGGATGCGCCGCGTCTCCTCGAGTCGTGGCCGCAGCCAGCCTATGTAGTCACCGAAGCTGTCGTCGAAGCGGGCGATGTCGGTCTGCTCGCTGCGATAGCTTGCGCCGCCGAACCCGCGCCGGGCCCCGGCTGTGTCGCGCACCGTGCGGAGGCGAAAGCCGTCACGCCGTGAGCCGGTGTTGAAGGGCGGATCGGCATACACGAGGCCGGCGCAGCGGTCAGGGAGCGCAGCGAGCAACGCCAGGGATTCGCCGGCGACGATCATGCCGGCGCCCGGTTGATCGGGCGGCACAACCGTCGTCATGGTTTCAGCGTACCGTGGGCGCATGAGGCTTGACGGCTCGCCCTCCAGTAGGGCGGCGTGCTGGTCATGGCCCCAGGTGACAAGGCGGTGTACAGCTACCTGACCAAGGCAGCGGGTGACCACGGCCGTGGACGACGTGATCGCCGCGATCCCAGCCTCAAGGAACGTGACAGCAGCTCGCTGAGCCTCTGGCGCCGGCGGTGACATCGCGTCTACGCTGAGGGCGCACGTTCATCACACGGAGGCACGATCATGGGCGGAGAGGCTGACAAGTTTGCCGGCAGGGTCAAAGAGGCAGCTGGAGACGTCACCGACGACGACGAGCTGAAGGGCGAAGGCCAGACGCAGCAGGCTGCCGGAGACGTGAAGAACGTCGGCGACAAGCTCAAGGACAAGGCCGACGAGCTCGGGGAGAAGATCAAGGAATAAGGCCGACCGCTCTCAGCCAGAGCCGGGGCAGGGACATCGCGAGTTCGTTCGCAGCCTGCGCGGCCGCTGCGGAGCCCCTGCGCTTTGCCCAGTGGGTCTCCGCGCTGCTCCGGCGATGCTCACTGCGCGCGACGTCCCCGCCCCTTTGCGTGGCTCCGATCAGTTCACCGCCGAAGCCGGACTGGCGACGGGGCGGTTGCCTACAGTGGGCGCCCTATGACTGATGCCTACGACGAGATTCCTCGTGAGGCGGACGAGCGCGCCACCCTGACGGCGTTTCTCGACTGGCAGCGCGGCACGCTGATGCGGAAGTGCGCTGGGCTCAACGATGCGCAGCTGCGCGAGCGAGCCATCCCACCGTCGACGCTCTCCCTGCTTGGCCTGGTCCGTCACCTCGCCGACGTGGAGCGGTGGTGGTTCCGGATCGGCATGGACGAGGAGCCCATCGAGCTTGTCTACTCAACCGACGGCGATGAGGACGGCGACTTCGACAACCTCGATGCCCATGACGCGCGCACCGTGATGGCGGACTGGGAGGCTGAGTGCGAGCGCTCCCGCGCCATCACCGCCGCCCACAGCCTCGAGGACAAGGGCAAGAACAGGAACAACGCGCGGGTCATGTCGCTCCGCTGGACGCTGTTGCACATGATCGAGGAGTACTCGCGCCACAACGGCCACGCCGACCTGCTGCGTGAGCGCATCGACGGCGCGGTGGGCTACTAGCTCCCGAGGCGGGGCGCCGGGCGGCGGTCGCTGGCTACAGTTGGCCGGTTGGGTTCGGGCGGAGGATGGTCATGCAGTTCGGTAGATACTTCGAGGAGTTCGAAGTCGGAGCAACCTACAAGCACTGGCCGGGCAAGACGGTCACCGAGTTCGACGACCACATGTTCTGCCTGCTGACCATGAACCACCATCCTCTGCACCTCGATGCCCACTACGCGGAGACCCAGACCCAGTTCAAGCGCAACGTGGTGGTCGGAAACCTGGTCTACAGCCTGGCGCTGGGGATGAGCGTGGCCGACGTCAGCGGCAAGGCGATCGCCAACCTCGAGGTGGAGTCGCTCAAGCACGAGAACCCGACGTTCCACGGCGACACCATCTACGCGGAGACCACCGTGCTCGACAAGCGTGAGTCGTCGAGCAAGCCGGACCGCGGCATCGTCAGCGTCGAGACGCGCGCCTTCAACCAGCGTGGCGAGCGCGTGTGCATCTTCAGACGCAACGTGATGGTGCCCAAGCGCTCGGCGGTCGGTGACCTGCAACCGTCCGACCTGGCCCCCGGCGAAACCGGCGCGTGATCGACGCCGCAGCGGCGGCGCGCTACAACGTCCGTCCGCTCCTGCCGGGGCCGGAGGATGCGCTGCGCGCCGCCGTGCTGCGGCTCGGTCTTCCTGCTGAACGTTTGACCGCCCTGGCCACGCACGGCGCCGTCGAGGCGCTCGCCGTCCAAGGGCTCGCCAGCGATCAGACACGGGTCCTGGAGCGAGTGCTGCAGCAGCGCGGCGGCGTGGTTCTGAGTGACGCCGACGGCCGGCGAGTCCTGCTCCTTGCCCCGCTCATGGTGATGGGCGAGCTCCCCGCCGCGCTGGCCGAGTGGAGCGAAACCGCCGAGACGCTCGGGCGAGCCATCGGCGGTGTCCTGATGGCGCGCGGCGCCGCTGCTCCCCCCGTGCGCGCGGGTGACCACGTGCTCGACTTCTCCAAGCGGACGCTGGTGATGGGCATCCTCAACGTCACCCCGGATTCGTTCGCAGGAGACTCGCTCTACGACGATGTCGTCCGCACCGTGGAGCGCGCCCGCGGTTTCGTCGATGCCGGCGCCGACCTTCTCGACATCGGCGGCGAGAGCACCCGTCCCAACTCTCAGCCGATCAGTACCGATGAGGAGATGACCCGCGTCCTGCCCGCCCTGCGCGCAGTCTGCGCCGCGGTCGAGGTGCCGGTGAGCATCGACACGCGCAAGGCCGAGGTTGCCACTGCAGCGATCGCCGAAGGAGCGGTGATCGTCAACGACATCTGGGGACTGCGTGGTGACCCTGGCATGGTCGATGTCGTCGCTGCGCACCCCGAGGTGGCGGTGATCGCCATGCACAACCAGCACGGCACCGAGTACGGCGACCTCATGGAGGACATCTGCGCGTCGCTGCGGGAGTCGATGCGCATCGCCGACGCGCGCGGGGTGAGCTCGGATCGGATCGTGGTCGATCCCGGCTTCGGCTTCGCCAAGACGGCCGCGCAGAACCTCGAGCTGATGCGACGCCTGCGCGAGCTGCGCGGTCTCGGCCGTCCCGTCCTGCTCGGCCCGTCGCGAAAGAGCACCATCGGCGCCATCCTCGGGGGGCTGCCGCCGACCGAGCGCGTCGAGGGAACGATTGCCTTGCTCGCGCTGGCGGTCGAGGCGGGCGTCAGCATGGTGCGCGTCCACGACGTAGCCGCCGCGGTGCGCGCAGTGCGCGTGGCTGACGCGGTGGTGCGGGGTACGCCACCGGAGATCGCCGAGCTGCCGCCGCCCGGGCCGACCGGGTGACCACCGACGTCGCCTGGGTCACACTGGGCAGCAACCTCGGCAACCGAGGACGCGCGCTGGCCGTGCTGCGCCAGCACCTCGCCCTCGACGGTGTGGTCATCGAAGCGACCTCGAGCGAGATCCTCACCCGCCCCATCGGTGTGAGCGCCCAGGGCGACTTTCACAACCAGCTGCTCCGGCTGCGCGCGCCGCAACCATGGTCAGCGCAGCGCTGGCTCGAGCACACCAGGGCAGCCGAGCTGGCCGCGGGCCGCCGCGACACCTACCACTGGGGTCCGCGCCGGGCCGACGTCGACATCATCCTGCTCGGCGAGAAAGGCGACCTCCGGGTCAACGAGCCGAACTTGGTGGTGCCGCACCCGGAGATCGAAAACCGCCCGTTCATCACCCGCCTGCTCACCGAGCTGGGGCGCCGACCCCGCGGTTCCTAGATGGGGAGCCGGTCCGCCAACTGTGGCACGAGTCGAAGCGCCGTCTGCACCTGCCGCGCGATCAGCGCCAGGTCCGGTGGCCGCTCGAAGTCGATGAGCCAGGAGTGCTCCGCGGTGAACTTCTCGACGAGCGTGGTGCGCCCGAGAGCGGCGAGCCCGATGTGCACCGAGGGACGGTCGTCGTCCGGAAAGGCCTTGCCGATCAGTGTCTGCACGGTGTCGACCCAGGTGCCCACCTCGCCGACGTCCTGCAGCTCGTAGCCGCCGTCGCCGAGCACGAATTCCGCCTCCACCTCGACGAACGGCTGCGGCGCGAGGTGCTGGTGGGGGCAGTCCTGGGCGTCCTCCTCGTCGTGGTAGAGCTCGCAGTCGGCGCCCGCGCCGTAGCTGGCGACGTAGGTCATCAACGCGTCCCATGAGAAGTTGACGTGGACGTGGTAGCGAGACGGTGGCTCGGACGGGGAGAGCCGCACGGTGCACTCGAAGCGACGCTCGCCGATCCCCGGTTCGACGTGGTGGCGCACGTCCTCGATGCTCAGCCCGCTGCCGTCGATGGCCTCGAGCAGGTCGGAGGCGAACTCTTCGTAGGAGGGAAAGGGAGGCCTGGCCTGGGGGTTGTCGCTGGGTGGGAGACCTTCAGCGGGGTGTTGCGACACCTACAGTCCCAGCCGAAGCCGGCGAACGTGGCGAAGGGCGACGACGACGAGGTCGATGCCGAAGAGGGCGACAGCCACGACTGCTGTCCAGAACACCAGCGGGGCCTCGGCTCCGGGTGTCTTCCAGTCGTACACGGCAAGGATGGCGGCGAGGAACAGGCCGGTGGCCACGACGGTGAGCGCGGCGACGTTGACGGCCACGAGCGGGTCCGGGATCGAGCGCGCGGCCGCGGCAGGCCCGCGGGATCGGAGCATCGGCGGGGTGGGCATCGACGGTCAGTCTACTGGGCACCCTCTGGGCGCGTATTGGTGAAGCGGTAGCCGATCCCGGGGACCGCCAGGATGTAGCGTGGCTGGGCAGGATCGGGCTCGATCTTGCGGCGCAGGTTGCGCACGTGCACGTCGATGACGCGCGTCTCGATGGGGTGCTCGTAGCCCCAGACCGAGGCGAGGATGCGGTCGCGCGAGAGCACCTCGCCGGCGTTGCCAGCGAGGAAAGCGAGGAGGTCGAACTCGGTGTGAGTGAGCGTGATGTCGGCGCCATCGCGAACCACGCGACGCTCGCCGGTGTCGATGACCAGGCCGCGGAAGGTGAGCCGTCGCCCCTCGCCGTTGCGGGAGGACTCGTGCACCTTGCGCAGGTGCGCGGCGATGCGCGCCAGCAGCTCGCGGGGACGGAACGGCTTCTGGATGTAGTCGTCGGCGCCGATCTCGAGGCCCAGGACCACGTCGATCTCGTCGTTCTTGGCGGAGAGGATGACCACCGGGACGCGGTGGCCGGCACGGCGGATCTCGCGGCAGATGTCGAAGCCGCTCATGTCGGGCATCATCAGGTCGAGCAGCACCATGTCGGGTCGCATCGCCTCGACGGCGGCGAGCGCCTCGGTGCCGCGCTCCACCTCGGCGACCTCATAGCCCTCGGACTCGCAGGTCAGCCGAACGGACTTGCGGATCAGCGCGTCGTCATCGACGACCAGGATCCTCACGTGCCGACCTCCACAATCATCGTCCTTCACAACTCTTGACCCTCCGCCGATTCTAGGCTCGCCCGGTGGGTTTGGAACCAAAGCCGCGAACTGGCCGCACAGTGGCGCGGTTGGTACCATACGGAGCCGTTTTCGGAGCGAGGTCCGGCCTTTGGAGATCCGGACCGCCCAGTCACAGGAGCCAGCCCACGTGCAGACCCAGGGTTCGCTGAAGGAGTCCGACCTCGCCTCCCTCCTCCAGACCATGCAGTCGGAGCGCGCCACCGGGACGCTCACCCTCGAGGACGGGACCGACAGCTGTTCCATGTTCTTCCTCTTCGGCCACCTCTTCCATGCGGTGAGCCCCGAAGGCGACGGCGAGGACGTGGTGATCCGCGCGCTCACCTGGCGCGCCGGCAACTTCCATTTCGACCCGCGCGCCAAGCTGCCCGCCGAGGAGACCATCAAATCCTCGCCCGCGGAGCTGATCGCCGCCGCCGAGGAGGGCGGGGAGCCGGCGGGCGTTGCCGCGGTCAGCTCCAGCGGCGCGCCGTCTCTGCGCGCCGTCGAAGGTCAGGCCGCATCCGCGTCGGCAGCGCCGGCCGCCGATTCCTCGATCTGGAGCCCGGTTGCCGCTGCCTCCGAGCCCGACACCGAGGGGCAGTCGCCGTGGAACGCGCCCAGCTCGGTCGACGGCGGCGAGCCCGCAGGCGCCGACTCCTGGACCCCCGGCGGACGCAACGAAGCGTCACCGGCGTACGCACCGGCGGAGTTCTCACCGTCGTACGCGCCCGCCGAGCCGGCACCGGTGTCTCCGGTGGCCTCATCGTCGAACAACTCGGCCACCGAAGCGCACCGCACCACGCCGACCGGGCCGGCGGGCGGCGCGGGTGAGCCGGCGCCAGTGGGATCCCTGCCCATCCCGTCGGGAACCGTGCAGTACGAAGGGCTGAAGAGCGCGTTCGTCGACTTTCCGCGGCTGCTGCGCACCCTGCGCAGCGATCACCACACCGGCTTCATCCGTCTATTCAGCGGTTCGTCGACGGGGGTGCTGCTCTTCCGCGACGGCGAGCTCGTCGACGCCGAGGCCGGTGACGACGGAGCGGCGCACGGCGAGGAGGCGTTCACCGTCTTCCGGCGCGGCATGGACACTGGCGACGGCCTGATCGACGTCGTCGAGCTCGACAGCGACACAGTCACCTCCGTGGCCCGCTTGCTCACGGGTCCTCCGCTGTTCACCGGCTTGCTGGCGCGCTTCGTCAACTTCCCTGCGCTGCTGGAGTACCTCGCCGAAGAGCGTCTCGACGGCTCTGTGATCGTCGTGGGCGGCACCGAGACCGGCGTGATCCTGCTCAAGCAGGGCAGCGTCCTGGCGGCGTACACGGCCGGCTCGCGCACGCCGCTGACCAGCACCGACGCGGTCGCCGCGCTGGCTACGGAGCGGCCGGCGCGCATCGAGGTGCGCGGTGATGACAGCTCGCGCGGCGGCATCGACGCAGAGGCGGTCCTGTCCCGGCCGTCCTAGCCCGCTGGTAGCCTCGGCCGCCGCAAAGCATCGTCGCCTGCAGGCCACCGCGCGCCTATTGGTGGGAGTGCTCGTAGGTGGGACCCTGGCTGTGGCGCTGGCCAGCTGTTTCTCGGCTCCGCCACAGATCATTTCCCTGGAGCCGAATCGCGGCTCGACCTCGGTTCCCGCGGACTCGACGGTGCGGGTGGTGTTCGACCGCGCTGTCACCCACGCCAGCGTTGTCGGCCGTTTCAGCGTCATCGCCACGGCAACCGCAGGCGCGCAGACTGTCAGCCCCGCCATCCCCGGGTGCGACTTCACCAACGTTTTTGCGGCGCCGACGACAGCACCGTGCTGGATCCACTGGCTCGATCCGCAGCCCGGCTTCGAGCTGATCCACCAGGGTGCCGTGTTCCGGCCCGCGACGCGCTACACGTTCACCCTGGCGGGCGGCTTCGCTGATACGCAGGGAGATCGCAATGACCTCGACCACCACTGGGACCTGACCACCGCTGCCGCTCCCCTGGTGAGCACGAGCACTCCGGCCGACCGCAGCTCCGAGGTCGCGATCGACACCCGGCTGGCTGTCTCCTTCTCGGCGCCCATGGACGCCCCGTCCACGGCCGGGGCGATCTCCTTACTGCCGGCAGTCCCCGGAACGAGGGTGGTGCGCAACCTCAACGACCACAGCCGCTTCGTGATCCTCCCCGGCCAGATGCTGGCGCCGCGAACCACGTACAGCATCTCGATCGCCGGCTCCGCCCGCGGCGAGGATGAGCAGTTCGTCGGCCTCCCCACCACCGTGCGCTTCGTGACCGGGGCCCGCCTGGAGAGCACGCACGCCGTGGTGCTCGCCGGCCTGCCGACCGAGGAGTCCACCCAGGTCCTGCTGCCCGCCCTCGCTCCCGCTGCGCCCGGTGAACCGATCGCTGCGCCGGTGGTGCTGAACGCGCCGCGCTGCGCGCTCGCCACCGGCTGCGGGGCTGTGACCACGGGGACGCCGCTGCTGACCTACGCTGCCGCTGCCGCGGCCCCAGACGGTTATCACGTGGCCGTGGTGGTGCGCAACGCAACGGCAGGCACGTCGAGCCTGCAGGTCATCGACACCATCGACGGTGCCGTCCTCGAGGACTTCCCCGGCGGCACGCTGCCCTCTTGGTCGCCCGACGGCGCACAGCTGGCCTTCGCCACATCCACCGACGTCGACCTGCTTGACCTGCGCTCGGGTGCGGTGTCGGCGGTGGCGGCACAGACCAGCCTGGTGGCGCCACCGCTCTGGGTGAAGACCACCACCCTGGTGCTCAGCATCGCCGCCACCGCGACGACCCCGGCGGCCGTCGAGCTCGTCAACCGCCAGCTCCAGGCGCGGTATTCGCTTCCCGGTGCGCCCGCCGAGTCGATCGCGGCCGCGGTGTCGCCGGGTGGCACGCGGATCGCGCTCGGCACGGCGGCAGGAGGAGTGCTGGTCGTCCCCGCCCCCGGGGCGCCGGGGAGCGCGCAACCACTCGGCGGACACCTCCAGGCACTCGGCTTCTTCGGCGAGGGGATCCTGGTGGCGGTCAGCAACATCTCGCCGACCGCGCAGCTGCTGCGCATCAGCGTCGTCGGTGGCGACACCACCGCGGTCGTCCTCGGGGCCGGCACCACCGACCTGAGCAGCGTGCGTGTAGCGCTGGATGGGCGCCGGCTTGTGTGCCTGGCGGTGGACGCGCACGGCGTGCGCCAAGCGTACGAGGCCAACGCCGACGGCAGCGGGGAGCTGGCCATGACGCGGTTCCTGAGCGGCGGGCTCGAGGCTCGGTCGGTGGGCTTTTCCGACTGACCGGCGCCGGCCGGCTCTTTGGGTAGGCTGCGGGCAGTGCCACTGCCCCTGCTCTTTCTCATCGCCGACACCGGTGGCGGACATCGCGCGGGCGCGACCGCGGTCGCGCGGCGGCTGGAGATCGACCGGCCAGGTGAGTTCGACGTCCACATCGTCGACCCCGTCGGCACCGCCTCGCCGACCGTCCTCAGCCGCACCGCCGACCTCTACGGGCCGATCATCCAGCGGGCGCGCTGGCTGTGGGCGGCGCTGTACCACGCCACCAACTCCGCCGCCGCCGTCGGCCTCATGCAGCACTCCGCGTTGCGTCCGCTGCGCGGCGCCGTCGAGGAGCTGATCGCCTCGCTGGGCCCGGCCGCGGTGGTCTCTTTTCACCCGTTGCTCAACCACCTCGCCGCCGACGCCGTCCACTCCGGGTCACGTCCGACGGTGCCGGTGATCACGGTGATCACCGACCTCGTCGACGTGCACGCCGGCTGGGCATCGCGCGACGTCGACGCGGTGGTCATCCCGTCGCCCGGTGGGCTCGACCGCTGCCGCCGCGCCGGCATCCCCGCCGAGCGTTGTCACCAGCTCGGCCTGCCGGTCGACTCCGCGTTCGCCCGGCCCATCCCCGACGACGCCGAGCGCCGCGCCCTTCGCGCCCGTTTGGGGCTCGCCGAGGAGCGCTTCACGGTGCTGGTGTGCAGCGGCGCGGACGGCTCCGGCGGCCTGGATCGGCGCGCGCGCGCCATCGCGGCAGCGGGGCTTGACGTCGGGCTGGCCGTCATCTGCGGGCGCAACAAGCGCGCCCGCAAGCGCCTTGAAGGCTTGCGTGACTCGTCTGGGCAGCCGGTGCCGGTGCTCGGCTTCGTCGGCAACATGGCCGACTGGATGCGCGCTGCCGACGTGGTGGTCACCAAGGCCGGACCGGGGACGATCGTCGAAGCCCTCTGTTCGGGGTTGCCGCTGCTGCTCACCTGGTACATCCCCGGGCAGGAGAGCGGCAACCTGGAGTGGCTTGTCGACATCGGGGCCGGTCGCTACGTGCCCAAGCCGCGCGAGCTGGTCGACACCATCGCAGAGCTCTCCGCGCCGGGATCGCCCGGGCTGGCGACCATGCGCGCCGCCGTCGCCGCCGCGGCGCGGCCGGAGGCCACCGAGCGGATCGCTGCTCTCATCGCGGACATGGCGAACGCCGCGGCGGTACGCGCGTGAGCGCGCTTGTGCTGTCCCCGGTGGCCGAGGGCGCCTGCAGCCTGGAGCGACTGCGCATCTTCGCGTTCCGCAACTACGCGGAGCAGTCCGTGGAGTTCGGGCGCGGCATCAACGTCGTCGGTGGGCGCAACGCCCAGGGCAAGACCAACCTGCTCGAGGCGGTGGCCACGCTGTTGCTCACCCGATCGCCGCGCGCGTCGAGCTCGGCCGACGTGGTGGCGTGGGGCAGCGACGAGGCACTGCTCGACGCCAAGGTGCTCCGGCCCGCGGCCGACCGCACCCTGGCGGTGCGCTTCCGGCGCGACCTGGCTTCGGGCCGGGTAACTCGCACCGCCACTGTCGACGGCAGCCCGCGCCCCGCCCGCGACCTCCTCGGGCTCTGCCCGGTGGTGCTCTTCTGGCCCGAGGACCTCCAGCTCGTCAAGGCAGGCCCGGACACGCGGCGGCGCCTTCTCGACGTCGTTCTCTCCCAGCTCGACCGGCGCGCCGCCGCCGACCTGCTCCGCTACCGTCACGTCCTCGAGCAGCGCAACGCGCTGCTCCGCCAGCTCCGCGCCGGCAGCGCGAGCCTCGACGCGCTTGCCGGCTTCACGCGCGAGCTCGTCGAGAGCGGGGCGCGCATCCAGGTGGCACGCGCCGAGCTGGTGGCGGCACTCGTCCCGCACGGGCGTGAGGCGCTCGCCCAGATCGGCGGCGGGGAGGAGCTCGGGCTGCGCTATCTCCCGGACGGTGGCATGGAGGCGGGCGCCGGCCACGTGGAGGCGGAGCAGGCCCTGGCCGCCACCCTGGCACGCCGCCGCGACGAGGAGGTCGCCCGCGGCGCCACCCTCGCCGGACCGCACCGCGACGATCTCGAGCTGCTCATCGGCGGCCGGCCGGCGCGCAGCGCGGCGTCGCAGGGCCAGCAGCGCAGCATCGTGCTCGCCCTCAAACTTGCCGAGGTGCGACACATCGCCTCGCGGGCCGGGGTCATGCCGGTGCTGCTCCTCGACGACGTGCTCAGCGAGCTCGATCCCGGACGACGTCGCGACCTCGTCGCCGGCATCGCCGCGGCCGGGCTGCAGACGTTGATCACCAGCAGCGAGCCCTTGCCGGAGACGCTGCCACCGGGGACGCGTCGCTTCGAGGTGGCGTCCGGGCGCGTCACCGCGGTGATGGAGGGCTGATGGACCGCCTCTCCGAGCTCATCGACCCCGCCCTGCGCGGCCTCGGGGTGCGCGGCCGTGTGCGCGAGGTGCAGGTGCGCGACGTCTTCAACGACGTGGTCGGGCCCGCGCTGGCGCCGATGTGCCAGGCGATCAGCCTTGAGCGCGGCGTGCTCCTTGTCGGCGTGGCCAACACCTCGTTGAGCCACCAGCTCCATCTCGACTCGGTGCGCGTGGTCGCGCTCCTCAATGCGAGGCTCGGCACCGCCGCGGTGCGCCGTCTGCGCTTCACCACGATGGAGATCTGACGACGGCCGTCGCAGCTCTCCGGCTATAACTCGGTGAACAGGCGGCGGTGATGGAGGCGATGCGATGGCGGCGGTGATGGCCGGCGCGGGAGCGCGCCCTGCGCAGGAGTCCGACCCGCGGCGCTGGAAGGCGCTGGCAGTGGTGCTCGTCGCGGCCTTCATGATCCTGCTCGACATCTCCATCGTGAACGTGGCGATCCCCAGCGTGCAGCGCGATCTCGGGGCCACGTACGCGGAGATCCAATGGGTGCTCGCCGGCTACCAGCTCGCCTACGCGGTGCTGCTGATCACCGGCGGGCGGCTCGGCGACATCTTCGGTCGCAAGCGGCTCTTCATCGTCGGCGTCAGCGGGTTCACGATCGCGTCGCTCATCTGCGGGCTGGCGCCGAGCCCGACCACGCTCATCGCCGCGCGCGTGCTCCAAGGCCTGATGGCGTCGCTGATGTACCCGCAGGTCCTCTCCGTCATCCAGGTCAGCTTTCCGCCGCGTGAGCGCGGTACCGCCTTCGGGATCTTCGGCGGCGTCATCGGCGTGGCCACCATCTCCGGGCCGCTGCTCGGCGGCGTGCTCATCCAGGCGGACATCCACATCGGCGGCAACGCGCTGCTGTGGCGGCCCATCTTTCTCGTCAACCTGCCCATCGGCATCGGCGCCGTGGTGGCGGCGTTCATCTTCCTGCGCGAGTCGAGGGCCCCCTCGGCGCCGAGCCTGGACGCCCCCGGTGTCGTTCTGGCCACGATTGGCCTTTTCCTGATCGCCTTCCCGCTGGTCGAGGGCCGCGACGCGGGCTGGCCCATCTGGGCGTACCTGATGCTGGGCGGCGGTTTTCTTGTCCTGGTCGCCTTCCGCCGCTACATCCGCTACCGCGCGGACCGCGGCCGCAGCCCGCTGGTGGAACCGGAGCTCTTCGGGGACCGGGCCTTCGTGGTCGGCTCGCTGATCACCATGGTGTTCCTCGCCGGCATCCCCGCGTTCTTCCTCACCTTCTCCCTGTACCTGCAGATCGGCCTCGGTTTCAGCGCGCTGCACGCGGGCCTCACCACCCTTCCGTTCGCGATGCTGTCAGCGACGGCTTCCGGCGTGTCCATCCGCCTGGCGCCCAAGCTGGGCAAGCGCATCCTCAGCGTGGGCTGCGCCCTGCTCATGGTGGGAATGGCCGGCATCTGGCTCACCGTGTACGCCGCCGGGACGACCGTGAACAGCTACGAGCTGATCCCCGCGCTGGCTGTGTGCGGCATAGGGCTGGGGTGTGTGGTGGCGCCGCTGATCAACATCATCCTCGCCGGCATCACCGGGGGAGCAGCAGGGTCGGCGTCGGGTGTGCTGACCACCGTCCAGCAGGTCGGGGGGGCGCTCGGCATCGCCGTGATCGGCATCATCTTCTTCGGCCAGGTGACCAGCTATGCGCCGGCGGTCGCGCAGAGCAGCGCGCAGACGCTGAGCGCGCGGCTGTCGGCGGCCGGCCTTCCGCCGCCCGCGGTGAGCGGCGCGACCGGCACGTTCGCGCGCTGTTTCGTGGCGCAGGCGGGCAGCAACGATCCCGCCAGCACGCCACCGGGATGCCCGGACCAGAGCGGCGCGACCAGCTGCCCACCGAGCACGTCCGTCCTCTGCATCGTCGCCACCGTCGCCAAGCAGGCTGTCGCCGTCGATTTCGACAACGCCTTCCGGTACAGCCTCGTCTTCGAGATGGGGTGCTTCGGGCTGGTTTTTCTAATGGTGCTCGCCCTGCCCAAACCGAAGAACCTGTACGGACCACCAGGGGGCGGCGGCGGCCACTGAACCGGCCGCGACGAGCAGGAACTCCGCTCAGACGGTCGTCGATTCCGGCGCTGGTTCGGGCGTCGCCGCGACGCCGTCCCGCGCCTGGCTCTCGAATTGGGTGCGGTACAGCTCGGCATAGAGGCCGCCGAGCGCGAGCAGGCTGCGATGCGTTCCCGTCTCGACGATACGGCCGTCGTCGATGACCAGGATGACGTCGGCGTCGCGTACCGTGGAGAGGCGATGCGCGATGACCAGCGATGTGCGCCCGGCCAACGCGTGGCGCAGTGCCTCCTGAACCGCCGCCTCGGACTCGGAGTCGAGGTGAGCGGTGGCCTCGTCGAGGACCACGATGTCCGGTGCTTTGAGGAGCAGGCGGGCGATGGCGATGCGCTGCTTCTCGCCGCCGGAGAGCCGGTAGCCGCGGTCGCCGACCAGGGTGTCGAGGCCATCGGGAAGGGAGGCGACCAGCGGGAGGATCTGCGCCGCGCGCAACGCCTCGAACAGCTCCTCGTCGGTGGCATCCGGCTTGGCGTAGGCGAGATTGGAGCGGATTGACTCGTGGAAGAGGTGCGCGTCCTGGGTGACCACACCGATGGTGGCGCGGATCGACTCCAGCGTGGCGTCGCGGACGTCGATCCCGTTGATGCGCACCGCGCCGGCACGCACGTCGTACAGCCTCGGTACCAGGTGGCTCAGCGTGGTCTTGCCGGCTCCCGACGGGCCTACCAGCGCGACCAGCTGGCCGGGCAGAGCGGCGAAGTTGACGTCGAAGAGCACCTGCTGGTTGTTGGTGCGCTCGAGCACGGCCACCGCCTCGAGCGAGGCCAGTGACACCTCCTCCGCGGAGGGGTACCGGAAGTCGACGTGGTCGAACTCGATGGTCGCGGGACCGCGCGGGATCGGCACAGCGTCGGGCTTCTCGGCGATCATCGGGGGCAGGTCGAGCACCTCGAAAACTCGGTCGAAGCTAACCAGCGCGGTCATGATGTCGACCTGCACGTTGGACAGCGCGGTGAGCGGGCCGTAGAGGCGGCTGAGATACGCGGTCAGCGCCACCACCGTGCCCACCATGAGCACGCCGCGTGCCGCCTGCGCGCCACCGAGCCCGTACACCAGCGCAGTGGCCAGCGAGGCGGTGAGCAGCAGCGAGGTCATGAAGATGCGCGCGTACATCGCCTGCAGGATGCCGATGTCGCGGACCCGCCGCGCCTTGCTGGCGAAGCCACGCACCTCCTCGGCGGGGTGACCGAACAGCTTCACCAGCAAGGCGCCCGAGACGTTGAAGCGCTCGCTCATGGTGGTGTTCATCTGCGCGTTGAGGTTGTACGACTCTCGCGTGATGCCGGCCAGGCGACGTCCCACCCAGCGGGCGGGGAGCAGGAACACCGGCAGGAGGATTAGCGACAGCAAGGTGATCTGCCAGGAGAGGAAGAACATCGCCACAAGGGTGATGCTCACACCGATGACGTTGCCCACCACCGACGAGAAGGTGTCGGTGAACGCCTGCTGGGCACCGAGCACGTCGTTGTTGAGCCGTGAGATGAGCGCGCCGGTCTGGGTGCGGGTGAAGAAGGAGATCGGCATCTCGTTGATGTGCGCGAAGACCTTGGTGCGCATGTCGAAGATCAACCCCTCCCCGACGCGCGCGGAGAGCCAGCGCTGGATGAGGCCGAGGATGGCATCGAAGATGGCCAGGGCGGCGACTCCACCGGCAAGCACCGCCACCAGGTTGACGTTGTGGCCGAGGATGCCGTTGTCGATGATGGCGCGGTAGATGAGCGGGTTGACCGCGCCGACGATGGCGTCGACGATGATCAGCATCAGGAAGATCGAGAGCGGGACGCGGTACGGCCTCGCGAAGCCGGCGATGCGGCGCACGACACCGGCCGTGAGCTTGTGCCGCTTGATCTCCTCGTCGCGGCGCATGGAGCGCATCAGCCCCCAACCCCCCATGCCCATGTGCATGCCCATCAGACGAGGCCCTGCGTCGTTGTCATACAGCGTCGAGCATGACATCTCGGCGCCATCCTTCCGCCCCGCAGCGAACCGAGGCGGGCAGCGTCAGCGGGCCGCCGGCGTCACCTCGAGCACCACCTTGCCGAGCTTGTCACCGGCGCCGAAGCCGTCGTAGACGGCCTGGGCCTCCGCGAGGCTGAAGACGGCCGCGACCGGGACGCGCAGCCGCCCTTGTGCCAGCGCCGGGAGTACCTCGGTCTCCACCCGGCGCGCCCCGGCCAGCCGGGCCAGCTGCACCGCGGCCACGCCCACGCCCCCGGCCGCGCCGTTGACGAGCGCGCTCTCACCGGGATGCAGCTGTGCCTAGGATGCTCGGCGATGGCCAGGCGGTTGTCGACGATGGTGACCGCGCGCGTGCGCGGAGCAGCCTACGGGACGCGCACCGGCATGATGATGCAGAGGTAGTCGTCGCGCCCCGAGGGCCGGATCACGCCCGGCTGCAGCGAGCCGTTGAAGCTGAGCTGGACCTCGTCGGAGTCCATGACGCTGAGAGCGTCGAGAACGTAGCGCGCGTTGAACGCGATCTGCACGTCGTCGCCCTTGACGTTGGCCGAGAGCGGTGCCTCATCGTCACCCACCTCGGCCGTCTGGGCGACCAGCGTGAGAGTGTTGTCGCCGACGCGGAGCCGGACCGGGTTGGCAGCGTCACGCGCCAGCACGGAGGCGGTCTTCGCCTCGCGAAGCAGCGAGGCGGTAGGCAGCTTGACCGTGGTGGTCGACTCACCGGGAATGACCTGCGCGTAGTTGGGGTAGTTGCCCTCGATCAGACGCGACGAGATCTCGACGTCCTTGAGGCTGAAGAACACCTGGTTGCGCTGCTCGCTGAAGCTGATCGACACCGTCGACCGGGTCGGGTTGACAGCTCTGGCCACCTCGCTGAGGTGCCGAGAGGGCACGATCACCGAGCCACTGAACGCCTTCTCGCCGCTCGACTTGGCCTCCAGGGTCTTGACCGCGAGGCGATGTCGGTCGGTGGCGGCGAGGGTGAGCCGGTCTCCCTCGACCTGGAAGAGCACCCCGGTGAGCACCGGCGACGCCTCGTCACCGCTGGCGGCCATGGCCGTCTGTGCCACGGCGTTGGCGAACACCGCGGCGTCGAGCTCGATCGCCGCGCCTGCATCGCGCGACGGCAATGGCGGGAACTCCACGGCGTCGATGCCGTGGAGGTTGGTGCGGTGCACCCCACAGCTGAGCTTGAGCACCTGCGTGTTGACGTCGAGCTCCATGGTGCAGGGCGCTTCGGCGAGCGATGCGACGTACTCGCTGAGCAGCCGCGCCGGCACGGTGGTACGCCCGTCGCGCTCCACCTCGGCGGGTACCGTCGCGGCCATGGTCAGGTCGAGGTTGGTAGCGGTGACCCGCAGTCCGCCGTCAGTGGTCTCCAACAGCACGTTGCCGAGGACCGGCAGCGTCGAGCGTGGTGACACCGCACGCGAGACGAGCGACAGTGCTGCGCTGAGGGCGGACGGGGAGACGGAGCACTTCATGCTGTCAAGACCTCAGGGTGTGCTGGCGTTGTCACCAGACTCCGTTAAGACTGGGGACAGAGTCTTTGAAACAGTCGTAGACGTAGTGGGAGCCGAACAGGGGATAACTGGACAAACCGCCGCGTGCAGTGGGCACATCGCCAAGGACAACCTGTGCACGCGCCATTCCGACATCACGATTCCATCCACAGGGCCGGCAACGGGGAGTTACGCGCACAGGTTGGCCGGGACATATCCACAGGACTCTCCCAGTCGCTCATCAGTGCTCGTGGAGCCGCTGGCGGATCTGGCGCAGGTCACCCTGCAGACGGGAATCCTCGAGAACGAGGTCGGTAATCTTCTCGATGGCGTGCAGCGCGGTGGTGTGATCGCGGCCACCAAAGGCGTTGCCGATCACCGGCAGGGACGACTCGGTCTCTTCGCGCACGATGTACATGGCCACCTGGCGGGGGAAGACGATGTGCTTGTCGCGGCGCTTGCCCTTCATCTCCTCAACCGAGATGTTGAAGTACGCCGCCACCGTCTCCTGGATCAGTTCGAGGCTGACCGGGGTGCTGTCGCCGACGGGGATGATGTCGCGGAGGATGATCTGGGCGGCCTCCAGGGTCACCGGCTGACCGTTGATGGAGGCGTGGGCGAGCACGCGGATGAGCGCGCCCTCGAGCTCGCGGATGTTGCGCTGGATCTTGTGGGCGATGAAGCTGCAGACGTCGTCGGGCACCAGTGAGCCGTGCGGGCCAAGCTTGGTGTTGAGAATGGCCAGCCGGGTCTCGAAGTCAGGTGGCTGGATGTCGGCCATGAGGCCACCCTCGAACCGGCTGCGCAGGCGGTCCTCGAGAGTGGGTATGTCCTTGGGGGGACGGTCGCTGCTCACCACGATCTGCTTCTGGATCTCGTGGAGCGCGTTGAAGGTGTGGAAGAACTCCTCCTGGGTGCGGTCCTTGCCGGCCAGGAATTGGATGTCGTCGATGAGCAGCACGTCGACGCTGCGATAGCGGGTGCGGAAGTCCGAGGTGCGGTTCTCCTGGATGGAGCCGATCATCTCGTTCATGAACTTCTCGGAGGTGATGTAGGCCACCTTGGGCGGGCGGCGATGGCCCTCGCGGACGGCGTGGCCGATGGCGTGCATGAGATGGGTCTTGCCGAGCCCGACACCACCGTACAGGAAGAGTGGGTTGTACGCCTTGCCGGGCGCGTCGGCGACGGCGCGGCAGGCAGCATGCGCGAAGCGGCTGCTGTTGCCTACCACGAAGGTGGAGAAAGTGAAGTTGGGGTTGAGCCGCGTCGCGTTACTGCCGTCAGCGGCAGATTCTCCGACGATCCCGTAGGCCGGCTCGGGCGCGTCCACGATCGGGGCCGGCTCGTCGGGGGGTGGACCGGCGGCGGGGTCGACGGTGATGACCACCTCGCAGTCCCGGCCCAGCAGGCCGCTGATGGTCTCGCGGATGACGACGGCGTAGCGCTCGATCAGCCAGTCACGCGCCAGTCGCGTGGGCACTCCGAGGGTGAAGGTGTGGCCGTCACTCTCCACCAACCGCGCGTTGGCCAACCAGGTCTCATAGCCGGGACGGGCCAGCTGGAAACGCAATTCCTCCTGTGCCGCCTGCCAGATCTGCTGCGTGCCGGCGGGCGTCGACGTCGGGGCATCCGTGTCGCCTGGGGCAATCACCTGTACGTCGCCGGGAATGCCCGTAGCAGACAAATCGTTGCCCCCGTGGTGACCGCCGGCCCGACACCTTCGCGCGGCCATCTTTTGCACAGGATGTGCACAAGAGTGGATAAGCGAACCTGTGGCGCACCGACGGAAAAACGATGGAAGGGGCGATGTTGTGAGACGTCGCCCGTCGGGGCAGCGAGCAGTCTAGCAACGCGAAGACCGGCTCACAACGGGCAGTGCGGACCCGCATGCAGAGGCCCGGTCGGCGGCATCGCTGCTATACTCCGCCGGCCACTCCGATGACCGGAGACATCTGCCGCCGCCTTCGGCGCGCCCACCTCTCACCCGGTCGTCGATCCTCCCGTCTGCGGAGCGACGGACATCAAACGGACCTACCAACCCAAGAAGAAGTACCGGCGTAAGACCCACGGGTTTCGCATTCGCATGTCGACACCCGGGGGACGCCAGGTGCTCAAGGCGCGGCGACGCAAGGGGCGCAAGCGCCTGACCCCCGCGCCGACGCGGTGATCTCGCGACATCGCCTGCGTGGGCGACGTCGCTTTGCCTCCGTCCGTGCCGGTGGTCTGCGCGCCTCCGCCGCCGGCGTGCGCGCCCAGCTCGCCGGCAATGACCTCGACGTCGCCCGTGTCGGCTTCGCCCTGGTGGGGTTGCGCTCGTCGGTGCGGCGCAACCTGCTCCGCCGCCGCTTGCGCGAGGCGATCCGTCCCCTGCTCGACCGGCTCGCCGGGCGCGACCTGGTGGTCGTGGCCGGGGCGGACGCCGCCGGGCTGAGCTTCGCCGAGCTGCGAGCGGCGGTGGAGACGTCCGTCTTGCGCGTCCTGGAACGGGCGGAGAGCGCCGCCGGGAGGCCGACGGCGGACAATGGGGTGATGACCCGCCCGCCGCAGGCGCGCCGATGACGCGCCTCAGCCTCCTGCTGATCCGGGTGTACCGGGTGAGCATCGGACCGCTCTTCGGGATGATGAGCAGCTGCCGGTACGAACCCACCTGCTCGCAGTACGGGTACGAGGCGATCTCGCGCTTCGGCGCGCGTCGCGGCTGGTGGCTGGCGCTGCGCCGGATCGGGCGCTGCCATCCATTCCACGCCGGCGGTCTCGACCCAGTCCCCGACGAGTACGTGAGCTGGCGCGCCGCGCGCCGCAGCAAGCGCGCGGTGCTCTCCGGAGACTCGGTGTGATGGTCGGGATCTCCGTCTTCGACGCCCTCGGCGAGCCGTTCCGGTACTGCCTGGAGTTCTTCACCAACATCTTCACGACCATCGGCCCGATCAACTCGATCGGCGCCTTCGGCCTGGCCATCGTGGTCACCACGCTGATCATCCGCGGCGCGCTCTTCCCCATTTTCGGCTGGCAGCTGCGTACCAGCCGGCGCATCCAGTCAGAGCAGCGCCTCATTGCCCCGCAGCTGGCCGAGCTTCGTAAGAAGTACAAGCGGGAGCCGCAGAAGCTCAGCGAGGAGATGAAGAAGCTCTACGCGGAGCACCACGTGTCGCCCTTCAGCAGCCTGTCCGGCTGCCTGCCCGCGCTGGTGCAGATGCCCGTGCTCATCGGGCTGTACCGCGGCATCACCAACGCCACCACCAACCTCAAGGGCGTCGGCAAGGGATTCCTCTGGATCACCGACGTGTCGCAGTCGGGCGGCCAGGCCTGTTGTGGAGTGGTCAAGTCCGGCGCCAAGAACACCGACTGGGGGCAGCTGATCAACCACCCGGCGGTCATCATCCTGCCGCTTCTCGCCGCCATCCTCACCTTCGCGCAGTCGCGAATGATGATGCCGCCAGCGCGTCCCGACATGACCGACCAGGAACGGACGATGAGCAACGTCACCAAGCAGATGTCGGTCATCTTCCCGCTGATCATCTTCGTGCTCAGCCTCAACTTCCCCCAGGGGCTCGCTCTCTACTGGGTGACTGGCACGCTGTTCATGGTGCTGCAGCAGTACCACCTGGTCGGCTGGGGCTCGCTCAAGGTGCCGGCGTGGTTCCCCGGCGCCGGCCGTGTCACCGCGCTTTCTTATCCCAAGCACGATGCAAGCGCGACCGCCGCTCGGCCCAAGTCCGCAGCGATGCAGGCGGCGATCGTCCCCGCCGGCAACGGCAGCCGCCCAGCGGGGCGACGTGGACGCGGTGCAGCCGCCAAGGTGGCCCCCGAGACGCCCGCGCCGGCCGTCGCGACCGGTGCGGTCAACGCGCCGCCGGCGCGGATCCCCAAGCGACGCAACAACAAACGCCGTCGCTAGCCGCAGCGGCGCAGAGACCGGCGAGGAGATCCAGGTGAACGAAACCGAAGAGAGCACAGTCCAGGCGACCGCGTCGCCGGGTGTCGAGGCCAGTGGCGCCACCGTCGAAGAGGCGACCGCCCAGGCGCTTGCCGAGCTCGGCGCCGAGCGCGACGACGTGGTCGTCGAAATCCTCACACCCGGCGGCGCCCGTCCCGTTCCCGGCGAGTACCTGTCGTCGAGCGCGGCGAAGGTGCGGGTGAGCCGCATCGACGAGCACACGGCGCGCGGCCGAGCCCTGCTCGCCGGCCTGCTCGAGCAGATGGAGATCCCGGCGCGTGTCTCGGTGCGGCGCGGCACCAGCCCTCGCGCCGGCGAGGCGGAGGCGCCGATGATCCTCGAGGTCTCCGGCGACGACCTCGGGCTGCTGATCGGCTGGCGCGGCGAGACCCTGCGCGCTCTGCAGACGACCGTCAATCTGATGATGGGCGACGAGCAGTCCGACGGCCAGGGACGGCGGCTCATCCTCGACGTCGAGCGCTACCGCGCCCGCCGCGAGGACCAGGTTCGCGAGCTGGCCCAGCGTCTCGCCGACCGAGTCAAGGCGAGCGGTGAACGCTACACGCTCGATCCGATGCACGCATACGAGCGGCGCATCATCCACCTCACCCTGCAGGACGACACCGCCGTGCGCACCGAGAGCAGCGGTCACGAGCCGGCGCGCCGCGTGGTCATCCATCCCACCGGTCCTGCCCAGGGAGGGCTTCCGGCGCGTCCCGAGCGGGGGCGCAACCGCTGGTAGGGCGAGAGGGGAACGCCGTTCCCCCCTCGGACAGCCCCCATCTAGCGGTGTCGGCTCCGGCGACGTGAAGCGCGCCTGCGCCGACGGATCTTCATTGCCTGATGGAGTCGTGACGGGCGCTGTGACATCGTCGACACCACCGCTTGCCGCTGCTGCTGATCGCGGTTATGTGCGGACCGTGCTCGACGGCGGTGTGCGCCTCCTTGCGGCGCCGATGCGCGAACGCGCGTCGGTGAGCATCGCCTTCATGTTCGGCACCGGGTCGCGTGTGGAGAACGCCGCCGAGTGCGGGCTCGCCCACTTCATCGAGCACATGGTGTTCAAAGGCGGTGAGACATACCCCACCGCACGGCAGATCAGCGAGGCGATCGAGGGCGTCGGCGGCGCGCTCAACGCGTCCACCGACCGCGAGGCCACCATCTTCTGGGCAAAGGTGCCCGCCCAACGCGTCGACGTCGCCGTCTCGGTGCTGAGCGATATGCTCTTCCGGCCGCGCTTCCTCCCCGACGACGCCGAACGCGAGCGCCAGGTGGTGATCGAAGAGTTGCGCATGTACGAGGACAGCCCGCAGGACCACGTGCACACGCTCTTCGATGCCGTGATGTGGCCCGACCACCCGCTCGGCTGGGACGTGGCCGGCACCGAGGCGACAGTGCAGTCCTTCAGCACCGACGACTGCCGCCGCCACCTGCAGCGTCACTACCGGCGCGACGACCTGGTGGTGTCCGCCGCCGGCGCGCTCGACAGCGTGGCGATTGCCGAGTTGGTGTCGGCGTCGCTGCAGCGCTGGTCGGATCAGGGGGGCGACAGGGTGGAAGCGCTGCCGGCCACCGCACCCTCGGGCGCCGCCGTGAGCATCCTCAACCGCCGTGCCAGCCAGGCCAACATCGTGCTCGGCGCGCGCGCGCCGTCGTACCGGGATGAGCGCCGCTTTGTCGCGGACATCCTCAACGTCGTTCTTGGTGAGGGGATGTCGAGCCGGCTCTTCCTCGAGCTGCGTGAGGAGCGGGGCCTCGCATACGACGTGCACTCGTTCCTCACCCGGGTCGCCGACAGCGGAACCCTGGCCATATCGCTCGGGTGTGAGCCCAAACGGGCGCTGGTGGCGATGCGCGCCGCCGTCGCCGAGCTGAAGCAGCTGGCTACCGAACCCGTGCCCCACGCGGAGCTGCAGCGAGCCAAGGAGTACGCACGCGGCCGCCTCTCCGTGCAGCTGGAGAGCACGTCAGCGCTCTGCAACCACCTCGGACAGCAGGAGCTGCTCACGGGCAACATCCTCATGGCCAGCGACATCGCAGAGCGCCTTCTCGCCGTCGACCCGGAGTCGGTGCGAGCACTCGCCGCTGAGGTCCTCAGTGGCGGTCTGCGCGCTGCGGTGATCGGTCCCTTCCGCAAGCCCGAACCGTTCCTCGAGGTGCTCAGCGCCTGACTGCGCTGCCGCGGGCGCGTTCGGATATGGTGGTCCATCATGCAGAGTGAACGCACCCTTGTGTTGATCAAGCCCGACGCCGTGCAGCGTGGACTCATCGGCGAAATCGTTGGCCGGCTCGAACGTCGCGGACTCCATCCCGTCGGCATCAAGCTCATGAAGGTCACCACCGCGATGGCCGAACGCCATTACGGCGAGCATCGGGACAAGCCCTTCTTCGCGGGCCTCGTCGAGTTCATCACCTCCTCCCCGGTCGTCGCCATGGTCTGGGAGGGGCCTGGTGCGGTGGCGCTGGTGCGCACCATGATGGGGACCACCAACCCGCAGAGCTCGCCACCCGGCACCATCCGCGGCGACCTCGCGGTGAGCCTGGCGATGAACGTCATCCACGGCAGCGACTCACCCCCGAGCGCGGCGCGCGAGGTCGCCATCTTCTTCTCGGACAAGGAGTTGCTCGACTGGGAGAGCAGCGGCACCGGCTGGATCCTGTCGGACGACTGACGGCGCGCGGCGGCCTCAGCCCGCGGCGGCGGCGCGGCGACGGCGGCGCCGGGACAGAAGGACTGCCGGCGGCAGGGCCAGGATGATCGCGGGAGCGACCGGCGCCTCCAAGACCACCGCGGTCGAACCGGGCACCAGCGTGGGGCCGCCGCCGAGGCCGAAGTGGCCAAATGGGAGGACGCGCACGAACGCCTTGGCCAGGATGTTCTTGCGCGGGACCAGCCCGAACATGCGCGAATCGCTGGACCTGTTGCGGTTGTCACCCATCACGAAGTACTTGCCGGCCGGGATGGTGAGCGGCTGCGGGGCTGACGACTCGGTGCCGCTCGGCAGGCAACAGAAGTTCATCGTGTCCCACTTCTCGGGGAGGTAGGGCTCTTGGAGGCGCTGCCACGCTCCCTGGCCGCCCGGTTTGATCATGAGCGCCGTCGGCGAGCGGCTGCCGTCGATCTCGATGATGTCACCGGGAATCCCGATCACCCGCTTGATGAAATCCTTGGTGGGATCGCTGGGCGGGATGAGCACCACGATGTCGCCGCGCTGCGGATCGCCGAAGTAGTAAGAGACCTTGCTGGCCAGCAGCAGGTCATTGTTCTGTAGCGTCCCGACCATGCTCTCGCCGTCCACGCGCACCGTTTGCAGCGCACTCCAGATGGCGATGTAGAGCACCACCGCGATGATGAGCACCTCGAGCACATCGCGGACGAGCCCATGACGGCGGCGCGGCCTCGGGGCGTCGGTGGGCTCAGGCTGCACGCGGCGTGATTATGACAGGGGGGCGCGTATTACCCCTTGCCACGGAAGCCGATCGCACGGGACATCATCATTCGCTCAGACCTTGGCCTTGGAGAGTTCCACGGCCCGAAGGCACTTCGCCTCGGTCGCCGCTCGAATGCCGCGGCGCTCATACGTTCGCTGGGGTGCGCTGCCACAATATCGGTCCACCCGAGGGCGGGCGCTGCCGTCAACAACAGTCGAGGGACACCATGGCACTGCTGACCAAGACGCCGTACAAGGCACGGGAGTTCGATCTCTCAGGCCTGGTGGGCATTTCCGACAAGACACTGGAGACGCACTTCGGACTTTATGCCGGTTATGTCAAAAACACGAACACCCTGAACGAGCAACTCGTCGACCTCACCCAGACGGGCAAGGTGGGCTCGCCGGCGTACGCCGAGATGACCCGCCGGCTGGGCTTCGAATACAACGGCATGGTGCTCCACGAGTGGTACTTCGGGAATATGACCAAGAGCGCCAACGGTGGCGAGATCTCGAGCTCGTCGGAGCTCGGCCGCGCGCTCGGCGAGTCATTCGGCGACCTCGAGACCTGGCGCAAGGACTTCGTCGGCGTCGGCGGGATGCGCGGCGTCGGTTGGGCGGTGACCTACCTCGACCCCGCCACCGGCCGGCTCAGCAACCATTGGATCACCCTGCACGAGGACGGCAACATCGCCGGCTTCAAGCCGATCGTGGTCATGGACGTGTGGGAGCACGCCTTCCTGCTCGACTACAAGCCGGCGGACCGGCCGAAGTACATCGAATCGTTCCTGGCCAACCTGGACGTCAGCGCTGCGGAGGCCCGGCTGGGCGGCGCCGAGCGTCCCGTCGGCTGACCAGTCGGCTCAGAGTGGGGCGCCTCCCAACCGGGTGTAGAGCGCGTCGAGGTCGCCGTCGTCGTGGAAGGCGATGGCGACCCGACCGCCGCGTCCCCGCCGCTCCAGCTCGACCGGCAACCCGAGTCGCTCCTCGAGCCCACGGCGCAGCGCCTCGTCGTCCGCGCTCAGAGCAGGCCGCGTGGTCGCGGCTCGCGGGGCGTGCGATCGTCCCTGCTCGGCCTGGACGGCTTGCTCAATCCGCCGCACGGACCAGCCGGCGTCCGCGGCCTGCCGGGCCATCGCCTCCTGCCGGTCGGCGTCGGGGAGCCCGAGGAGCGCGCGGGCGTGCCCGGCGCTGATGGACCCGTCGACCACCGCTCGCTGAACGGGCGCGGGAAGGCCGAGCAGGCGGATGGTGTTGGAGACGGCCGGGCGACTCCGTCCCAGGCGCAGCGCGATCGCCTCATGCGAGAGGCCGAACGTGTCGGCTAGGCGTGAGTACGCCGCGGCCTCCTCGATTGCGGACAGATCGGCGCGGAGGAGGTTCTCGGTGAGCGCGGCTTCGAGCGATTGCCGCGCTGACTCGGCGGCAGGCCGGACGATGGCCGGCACCCGGGCCAGACCCGCCACGCGCACAGCGCGGAGCCGTCGTTCGCCGGCCACCAGCTGGTAGCGCGCGCCGGCGCGCTCCACCACGATGGGATGGAGCAGACCGTGGGTTCGGATCGACTCGCCCAGGGCGACCAGGGCGTCCTGGTCGAACTGCCTGCGCGGCTGCTCGGGGTTGGCGTCGACCAGCGCCGGGTCGATCTCGACGAGGGCAGCCGAGCTCGCGGACGCAGCTCGGTCCTCGCGGTCGCGCGTCCCTTCGGCAGGCGCGTCGCCGATAGGCCCGAGCAGCGCGTCGAGACCCCGCCCCAGGCCGCGCCGGCGGGCGCCGCTTCGAGCCGGCGGTTGCGACGTCACCGCCCGGCTCCCAGGCCGGCCTCGGCATGGATGCGCCTGGCCTGGCCGGCGAGGCGGGCGTCGAGGTTGGCGGCGAGCTCGGCATAGGCGATCGTGCCCCGGCACGTGGGGTCGTATAGGTCGACGGGCAGCCCGTGGCTGGGCGCCTCGCTGAGCCGGACGTTGCGCGGGATCAGAGGCGTGAGCAGCTCCTTGCCGAAGCGGGCGCGCACCTCGTCGACCACCTGGTGGGCCAGCGCCAGCCGGCCGTCGAACAGGGTCATGACGATGCCGGCGATGCCCAGGCCCGGATTGAGCTCGCGGCGCAGCAGGGCAAGGGTGTGGGTCAGCAGCCCGAGGCCCTCCAGCGCGTAGAACTCGCACTGGATCGGAACGAGCAGCGCCTGGGCGGCCACCGCCGCGTTGACGGTGAGCAGTCCGAGGCTGGGCGGGCAGTCGATCAGGATGTAATCGACGTCGTCGACGGCCTCGACAGCCAGCGCGAGGCGCCGCTCGCGCATGGGCAGCTCGATCATCTCGATCTCGGCGCCGGCGAGGCTGAGATCGGCGGGAACGAGGTCGAGCCCCTCCACCACGGTGCCGATGCGCGCTTCGGCGATCGGCCGGCCTCCGATCAACACGTCATAGCTGGTGGTCTCGACGGCGGAGCGGTCGACCCCCATCCCGGAGGTGGCGTTTGCCTGGGGATCGATGTCGACGACCAGGACCTGCCGGCCCATGGCGGCGAGCGCCGATCCCACATTGATCGTCGTGGTCGTCTTGCCCACACCCCCCTTCTGATTGGCGACGGCGAGCACGTACGGGACCACAGCCGGGATTATCGACCGCCGCTACCGACCCCTGCTGGCCCGGAGTTATCCACCGTATCCCCAGCGCTGGTCCGTATCCATTTCCCCGTCCTGAGATCAGTTTGGGCGCTTCCTGAGCCTGCTTGTGGACAACCGGATCGAAAACGGGCCGGCAGGAAACACGCGCGTGCGGTCGCTCCACGTGGAACGCCCGCTGTCCGAGGACCAGTGGATTCACGTGAAACGCCGTTGAGATGTCCGAGCGCGCTGATGCGTGTGCAACTCACAAGGGGTCCCTCGACGGCCGGTTGCACCGGGCGCCGCAGGCCGATCCGTACAATCCGCGCGTGCCTGCCAAGCGCGCCTCCAACTGGCGATTCGTGGTCGCCGCGCCCCCGCGAGAGGTCTTCGCGGTCATGGAGCAGATGATCGGCACCCCACCTTATCGTTTCGAGGTGGTTGGGGAGGACACCGGGCGCATCGTCGAGTACCAGCGCAACAGCCTGGTAGGGCACTGGCGTCGGATCGACGGGACCACCACGTTCATGGGACGGCGGCGGCGGCCGGCGCGCAACCAGCGCTGGGTGACGTGCACAGCCAAGGTCGAGGACTCCGGGACGGTGATTCAGCTCGAGGCCAGCAAGGGACGAGGCGCGGTGCCCCGTGCTCTCCAGCTCATCGGGGTGCTCAGTCGCGGAGTTGACGATCCGCGCACCATCTACCGGGTGCGGTTCATCCCGCCCGGGCCCGTCACTCTGGTGGCCTCCTGGGCAGGGATGCCCTACACGCTGTATTCCGCCCCGCACCGCGGCGCGTCGCGAGGCGCGGAGATCTTCACCGCCACGCGGATGGAGGCGGTTCCCGGCGGCACGCCCGAGTTTGTCAAGGTCAGGCTGAGCGACGGCACCGATGGCTACGTCGAACGCGACCAGATCGTGGCCGCACCAGAGACGGCCACCCGCCAGGCGGGGCTGGAAGCCGCCCGCTACGTCTGATGCGCCAGGAACTGGCCGGATAAACCCGTCAGAGCAGGCGACTTCACGTCGCCGGAGCTCACACCGCTGAGCGGGGGGAGCCCTTCGTCAAGAGAAGCGGCGGAACCCGTACACCACGGATTCCGCCGCTCTGCGTCGAAGCGTCGGGTACCTCGAGACGGCTGGCGTCTCTCCGGTGCGCGGACATTGGCGACCGCGCTACCTGGTATCCGCCCCGGCGATCAGCCCGCCACTCCGGCGCGGGTCGGCTGAGTACTGTCAGAACAATCGGGCATCGGCAGGACCCTCCTTTTTCCAGAGTGCCTCGCCGCCGGTCCGCGTGCGTCGATGGGTTGGTGCGGGCGGTGACGAGGCCGAGAGACGCGCATCCAGTGTACCCGGTGGCCGGGCTCCGCACCGCCCGTCCTCACCAGCAGCCGCGCCCCCCAGTTTCGGACGCTCTTGTCGGGAACACGCGCTCGACGGGGCACCCGGTGGGCCGCGGGACGGGGCAGGCCACGGCACGCCGCCCCAAGCGGACGGAAATCCCTTGTGGCACAAGCCGGATCGGAAGGCCTGAGGGCGGCTGGTGACGCCTCAGGACGACCCGCCGCTGGGCTGGGAGCCCGCCGGCGGTGGCGCCAGGAAGCCCTCGAGCACCTTGATCCCGGTCGGCGTGAGGCTGCCCCCGGCCGGCTCGATGGTGGCGGCCACCGCGGAGTACCCCGACATGTCGCCTCGCATCGCCGCCGTCC